>CAYZID010000066.1:0-24563 GCA_964478315.1 uncultured Myxococcales bacterium
CCCCACGCCCGCCCCAAGGCCACGCCACCCAAGACCACCAGCATCACCGCCACCACCAGCTCCGCCGCCGCCGACAACCCCGAGGGGATCCGCCCCCCCAAGAACACCAGCGGCAGCCCCACCGCCGCGATGACCCCGCCGTGCCCCACGCCCCACAGCGCCCCGCGCAGAGCCGCCCGCCGCGCCGACCGCTCCCCCGGCAACAGCGTCGCCAACGCCGCCACGTGATCCGGCTCCAAAGCGTGACGCAAGCCCAACACCAACCCCAACCCCAGCGCCCCCGTCCACGACAGCGCCGGAGCCACCCCTCCACCGACGGCACCCCAGGCCAGCCCCCACACCGGAGCGGCGGCCAGGGCGGCGACGGGCGGGGAAGACAGCGCGGCGGCGAGCTCGATCATGGCGGGCCAACTGTAGCGCCCCAGCGATCGTTGCCAACCGAAAAACACAAGCACAACACGCCGTCTCTGCAAGGAAAGGTGTGAAGCTCATGAGCCAGCCCAGCGCCAGGCCGGCGCCACGCGCCTTGACCCAGGCCGCAGCCTGCCCCTAGGTTGGGGGTCCCCCCGGAACACAGCACCCCACGGCGCCAAGCCCATCGGCTGCCGCGAGACGAGGCCCCACCCCGACCGAGCAGACGCGTGCGAGCAAGCAAGGCAGCCCCCCACGCTGCCTGCACCCCGCCCGCGACGCCGCTCCATCGGCCAGCCACCCGGGGAGACCCGCTCGCACGCGCGGCCCAAGCCGGCCCGGCGCCCAGCGTCCCCGGAGCCCGCCATGTCCCGCGCCTTACCCCGCCGCCCCCACCGCCGCGCGACGCCCCAAGGGCCCTCCCTGGGCCTCTTGCTCGCCGGACTGCTCGCTCTCGCCGGAGGCCCCGCCCACGCCGGCGCCCTGCCCGGGCTCAGCGGCATCACCGACGCCCAGGGCCGCTACCCCGACCCCATCCAGTTCGTGGCCCGCGGCGCCGGCCAAGTCGTGCTCTTGGACGCCCGCGGCCTCACGCTGGTCCCGCGCGCGGCCAACCAGCCGCCCATCCGCCAGGTCTTCCTGGGCGCCAACCCCGACCCCGCGCTGCGCCCCCAGGCCCCCCTCCCCGGCCGGTTCCACGTGCTCCGCGGCCGGGAGACCACCGCCTGGCGCGCGAACCTGACCCGCTACAGCGAGCTTCACTACGCCGACCTCTACCCGGGCGTAGACCTCGTCCTCCACGCCACCGACGACGGGCGCCTGGAACGCGACCTGCTGGTGGCCCCGGGCGCCGACCCCCGAGAGATCACCCTCCGCTACGAGGGCTCCGTGGAGGTGCGCGTCGCCGACGACGGCACGCTGCGCGTGGACACCGGCCGCGGCGTCCTCACCGAAGCCGCCCCCGTCGCCTGGCAGGTGCGCGACGGCGCCCGCGAGCCCGTCTCCGTGGACTGGCGCGTGGATGACGAGGGCCGCGTGACCTACGCGCTCGGCGCCTACGACCCCAACCTGCCGCTCACCATCGACCCCGGCCTGGACTTCGCCGCCTACGTGGGCGGCGACGGCTACGACGAGGTGAACGCCGTCACCACCGACAGCCAGGGCAACGTCTACCTCGCGGGCGCCACGACCTCCGTGGACCTCCCCATGGCCGGCGTCAGCTCCCAAGGCACCCTGAACACGAACACCCTGGGCACGAAGGTCTACCGCTCGCGCGACGCCTTCGTCATGAAGCTGGACCCCCAGGGCGCCCTCCTCTGGGCCACCTTCTGGGGCGGCAAGAGCGACAAGTTCCCCACCGCCATTTGCCTCGATGACCCGCCCAACGCCGCCGGCTGCTCGAACTTCGGGCCGCCGCCCTGGGGCCTGGGCGGGCTGGACACGGCCTACGGCGTGGCCGTCCGTGCGGACGGCACGGTGGCCGTCGTGGGCGAGACGAACGCCATGGACTTCCCGACGTTCCCGGTCGGGAGCACCATCCAGAGCCAGCTCTCGGGCAGAGCCTTCGACCCCGCCCGCGCCGACCTGCACTATGCAAGCGACGCCTTCTTCGTCGCCTTCGACGCGAACGGTTCGCCCGAGCTGTCCACCTACCTGGGCGGCACGCGCCTGGATGTCGCCCGGGCGGTCACCTTCGACGCCCGCGGAGACGCCTGGGTCGTGGGGCAGACGGGCTCGCCCACCTTCCCTACGACCGTCGATCGCCTCTCCCCCTACGTGGGGGGCACCCACGCCGGTATCCGCGATGACGACTACGACGCCTTCGCGTGCGCGATCCGCCTCACGACCACGTCCGGCCAATCCCACCTGGTGTTCTCCACCTTCCTGGGCGGCTTTGGCTTCGACGAGGCCACCGCCGTGGCCGCGACGAGCTCCCTCAAGGGCCAGCTCGTCGTCGCTGGAACCACGGGCGCCACGACGCTGAGCGGCGGGACCCCCAAGGCGGCGCAGGCCCTCTACGGCGGGGGCCCCACCGACGGCTTCGTCGCGATCCTCCAGCGCGACGGGGCGGGTTCGGTCGCGCTGGCCGAGCAGACCTTCGTCGGGGGAGACGGAGGCGATGGGATCAGCGGCTTGGCGCTGTTGGAGCACGCGGATGGCTCGCTGCGACGCGTGGTCGTCGCGGGTAGCACCGACTCGCCCGCCCTGTGGAGCGGACCCTCGGCCTGCGGCGCCCAGGCCTTTGAGGACTGCGGCAGCGACGGCGCCTGTGACGCGACGTCGGTTGCGCGGTTCGCGGACGGCTTCGTCGTGGCCTTCGACGCGGGAGGTCCCCTGGGCCCCCAAGCCTGCGCCTTCCGACGCTACCTGGGCGGCGAGGCCCGCGACGACGCCCGCGGGCTGGACGTCGACCCCGTCACGGGCGAGGTCTACGTCAGCGGCACGACCTGGTCCGCGGACTTCCCGACCATCGCCGCCCTCCAGCCCAGCAAGGCCGACGGGCGCTCGGCGGGCTGCTTGCCCAACAACCCCTGGGACTGCGCCGAGAACTCGGACGCCTTCTTCGCGCGCCTGTCGGCCGACGGCAGCCAGCTCCTGCTGTCGTCCTTCTTGGGCGGCAAGGGTGAGGGCTACGACACGGACGACACGGGCCGCGACGTGGCCTTCACGCGCGCCGGCGCCCTGGGGGATCGACACGTCTTCGTCGTGGGCCAGACCTACTCCGAGGACTTCCCGACCTTCGCGGCCAAGCTCGGGAAGCCCGGAGCCACGAAGAACGTCGCCAACGGCTTCCTGGTCCGCGCGCCCGTGGACGTCGCCGACCTGCACATCCCCGAGGCCACGCTCGCGCCCGCCGCCGTCGCTACCGGCGAGAATGTGACCTTGACCGTCGAGGTGAAGAACGACGGCCCCGAGTCCACGGACGGGCTCCGGCTCGCCGTCCAGGCCAGCGCGACGGTCACCTGGACGAACCTGCCCGCGGGCTGCGCGGCGGGCGCCAGCGACACCCTGACCTGCAAACAACCCAAGAGCCTGGCGCGCGGGCAGAGCGCCACCTACACCCTGCACTTCGTCGCTCCCTCCACGAAGCAGCGGCTGATCCTCGACCTCACGGCCTCGGGCACCCGCCGCGACCCCAACGACGCCAACAACCGCGTCCGCGTCACCCTGGCGGTGGGCGGCTACGACGTGGCCGTGGCGGGCACGAGCACGCCCAACCCGGTGGGCTACGGCGAGCCCATCACCTACACGCTCTCCGCGCTCAACAAGGGCCCCGACCAGGCCCACGACGTCGCCCTGAGCTTGCGCTTCGACAAGACCCTGGCGACCTACGTCAGCGACGGGTCGGACCTGAACTGCCACCTCGCCGCGTCCGGCGACGAGGTCGTCTGCGGGGCCGTGGCCGCCCTCGCCAAGGGCCAGACCGCCGGCCCCTTCACCGTGATCCTGCGCGCCCCAGACAAGACCGCCGACCTCCGCACCACCGTGGGCTTCACCGCCAGCGGCCCCAGCTCCGACGACCAGGACTCCACGAACGACACCGCGGTCGTCGTGACCGAGGTCCGCCCCGCCGACGTGCAGCTCGTCTCCGCCGTGCCCACCCCCGAGCCCGCGCCCACCGACGGCACGCTGACCTTCACGGCCACGCTCAAGAACCTGGGCCCCGGCGCGGCAAAGAACCCGACCCTCTACGTCCAACCCGACGCTGCGGACCTGGTCTTCACCCCCCAGGCCTACGAGCCGCGCTGCGCGGCCCTCCCCGGCGGCGGGGCGCATCAGGCCGTGTGCCACCTCCCCAAGCAGGCGGACGGCTCGCCGGGCGAGCTCGCCGAGGGCGCCTCCCTCACGTTCACGCTCAACTATCACACGCCCAGCGCATCCAAGACCGTCACCACCAAGCTCAACGCCTCGACCGCCGAGGACACCCACACCGCCAACGACGTCGCGGTCGTCACCTCGCACATCGGCCAGGCCGACGTGGCCGTGCAGAAGATCGAGGTCATCGCCCCCCAAGCCCCGCCCTACGGCGCAGGCCACGCCCAGAGCCTCCACGCGACGCTCGCCAACACCACCGCCGACGTGGACGCCAAGGACGTCGTGATCGAGTACACCTCAGCGACGAACGCCACGGGCGCCACGCCTCCGACCGAGCAGATCCTCGCCGTCTCCGGGCAGACCGACGCGGGGGGCAACGCGACCTGCGCCTTGGGCCCTCCGGTGCGCTGCACGTTTGCCACGCTCGCCAAGGGCCAGACCGCGACGATGACCGTCTCGGCCACCCCCGCCCGGCGCGGCGTCCAGACCCACACCTTCGCGCGCGTGGCCTCAGCCACCCCCGACCCCAACGCCGCCAACGACAAGGCGACCCTCGACACGACCATCCGCGGCTTCGACCTCGCCCTCTCCCTGAGCTCGGCGCCCCCCCTCCCCCTCCAGCGAGGGAAGGACGCCACGTGGGTCCATCACATCGCCAACCCGGGCCCGGGCCTGGCCGCCGGGGCCACGACGACCATCACCTTCGACCCCACCTACTTCGCCTGGACCGGCTTCAGCGGCGTCGGCGGCGTCACCACCTCGCCCCCGCCGGCGGGATGCGCGCCCACGTCCCCGGGCGTGGTGAGGTGCGAGCTGGGGGCCCTCGACGCGGGCGACAGCCGCGACCTGACCTGGCAGCTCAAGCCCCTCAAGGGATTCCGCAAGGCGAGCCCCAGCGACAAGACGGGCGACATCACCCTGACCATGGCCGCGACCCATCCCGACGATGAGCAGAGCGCCAACGACCGCGTGACGATCCGCGACACCGTCGACGGCGCCGACCTCGTCGTGACCGCCACCGGCCCCTCGGCGCCCGTGTCCATCGGCGACCCCGTCTCCCTCGACGTCCTGGTGAGCAACGCCAGCGACATCGACGCCAAGAGCCCGCGGCTGCACGTACTCTTCGACAGCACCTTGCTGTCCTTCACCAGCAGCGGCAACCCCTCCTACCCTTGCACCGAAGTCTCCACGGGGAACCTCCGCTGCGAGCTGACCCCCCTCACCGCCAACAGCGGCGCGGCCTTCACGGCGGCGGTCTTCACGGCGCTCGCCCCGGGCAAGACGGACCTGATCGCGAAGATCACCGACGGCCCCGACGGGACCGAGGACACCCACGACAGCGACAACACCGCCACCGTCTCCGCGACCATCTACGGCGCCGACCTCGCCCTCGCCAACGCCCAGCAGGACGTGCCCAACCCGGTGAGCGTCACGGCACCCGTCCGCTACACCTTCGACGTCCTCAACACCTCCACGAAGGCGGACTCCAAGGGCTTGTCCGTGCACTTCACGTTGGACGCGGCCGCCGCCGGCAAGGCGCGCGTGGTCTCGGCGACCATCGGGCCAAACGACACCCCGTGCGCCATCGACGCCACGAAACGATCGGTGGTCTGCCTGTGGGCCGCCGGGCTCCCCAAGGCCGCCTCCGCCACGTCACCCACCAAGCTCTCGGTCGCCATCGGCACCGAGGGACTGGACCGAGGCACTTACGGGGCGGCCGCCATCCTCGTGCCCCTGGGCACCACCGACCCCGATCCCAACCCGGCCAACGACGCCCTGCCCGCCGGCGCGCTCAAGACCACGCGCGAGGGCTACGACCTGGCCGTCACCGCGACGTATGACGGCGAGCCCTTCCAGAAGAAGCGCGGCGAGCAGGTGGTCTACACCGTCCAGGTGGAGAACAAGCACGCCACGACCGCAGAGGCGGTGCTCCTCACGGCCCAGTGGGGCGGCGGGCACCTCACGCGCGACACGGCGACCCCCCTGCCCACCGGCTGCACGGCCCACGACGCCGTCTGGCAGGCCGACTGCGCCCTGGGCGATATCCCCAAGGGCGCCAAGCGCACGCTGACCTTCACCCTCAACGCCGTGGAGTCCGGGGACGAGACGCTGACCTTCGCCATCACCCACACCGACAACCCCCAGCACGTCGACGACCCCAAGACCGATGACGAGGTGCAGCCCACGCTCCACGTGGTCGGCGCCGACCTCGCCGTGACGAACCTCGTCGCGACCTCCGGCGTGGTGGTGTCCGGCGAGGCCCTGGACATGGAGGTGACGGTCCGCAACCACAGCTCCCCGTCCGCCGTCCCCGCGACCTCCAAAGAGGTGACGCTGACCCACACCGGCTGGGGCGCGGCGCCCGGGGAGAACCCCTACCTGGTCTACCTGGGCAGCTCCGTGGGGCAACCCACCGGCGGCCCGAGCTGCGTGGACCAGGGCGGCACCCTCAAGTGCCCCGTGGGGATCCTCCTCACCGACGAGTCCGAGACCATCTACCTCCACTACAAGGCCCTGCGCCCAGGGACGTTCACGCACACCTTCACCGCCAGCGAGCCACCGGGGACCGTGGACGAGAACCCGGGCGACAACGCGGCGAGCTACGTGCGAACCATCAGCGGACCCGACCTGGTGCTGACCAAGGTCTCCGTGGACTCGCCCACCGGCGTGGGCGACACGGGCGTGGGCCTGGGCTACAAGGTCACGAACGCCTCGTCGGACACGACGGCCAAGAGCGTCAAGGTGCGCTTCACCCTGAGCAGCCTGTCCGCGGGCCCCGCGGGCGGCTTCGTGCCCGTCGCCGGGGGCCAGGGCGCGGGCTGCTCCATCCTGGCAGGGGGCCCGAATGGGGTCATCGAGTGCGCCCTGGGCGACCTGGCCCCGGGCGCCAGCGTGCCCATGGTCAGCAGCGCCTGGGAGGCCAAGCAGGTGGGCCTGTATCGCGTCCTGGTGCGCGCCGAGAGCGCCTCCACCGACGCCGTGGCGTCCGACAACCTCATCACCGAGGAGGTGGACGTACAAGGTCCAGACCTGGCCCTGACCGTCACGACCTACACGGGCGCCACCCACCGGGGCCAGCCCTTCACCCTGCGGGCGTCCGTCTCGAACCTGGGGCTGGGCGTATCCAGCCAGACCTGGCTGGACCTCCCTCTGGCCCCGTCCATCACCTTCAAGTCCGCGACCTTCACACCCCCAGGCGGCGCGAGCTGCGCCCCGGCCCTCCTCCCCGACGGCCAAAACGGCGTGCGATGCAGCCTGGGTGAGCTCACCAAGGCCGACGGCGCGCGCCAGGTGGACATCACGCTCGTCGCCAAGAAGAAGGGCACCTACGGCTTCGACTTCACGGCCCGAACGGCCCCCCACACCGACCGCGACCCCAACAACCAACAGTCCAAGCAGTGGCTGGACTTCGACGGGGCCGACCTGCGCGTCTCGGCCGTCACCGGCGCCGGGAGCACGACGGTGAACCACGGCGAGCAGGTGGAGTTCGACGTCGTCCTCTACGACGACGGGCCGGCCGACCCGTGGAACGCCCAGCTCACCCACCTGTTCGACCAGACCCACCTGGCCTTCGTCAGCTCCAGCGGAGACGGCCCCTGCTCCAGCAACCCCGTGACGGGGCTCACGCTGTGCTCGCTGGACACGCTCAAGGTGGGCACCCCCGCCGCCATCAAGCTCGTCTACAAGGCCCTGGACCCCGGCGCCGTGACGACCAGCTTCTCGGCCAGCGAGCCCGGCCAGAGCGACGAGAACCCCGCGAACAACACGACGAGCAAGACGACCACCATCCGCGGCGCCGACCTGGGCGTCACGCTCACCGCCGCGCCGGACCCCGTGTCGCTGGGGCAGACCATCACCTACACCGGGACGGTCACGAACCACGGCCCCGCCCAGGCCGAGGGCGTCATCGCCAGCCTGCGCCTGCCCCTGGAGGTCCAGTTCGACAACGCCTCGCCGGGCTGCAAGCTGGGCCTCCGCACGGTGGAGTGCGCGCCCCGGGACATGGCGGCGGGCGACAGCTACACCTGGACGGTCACGGCCAAGGCCATGAAGGTCACGCCCAGCGCCAGCGCGCGGGCCTCGGCGGCGGCGCCCGGCAGCGAGGAGGCCGGGCCCCAGCCCGACACGGCCACCGTGGGGACGGCGATCCAGGACGCCGACACCGACAGCGACGGCGTGTTCAGCCAGGTCGAGGACGGCGTCCCCGGGGTGGGCGGCGTCCAGGGTGACGGCAACGGCGACGGCACGCCGGACAAGGACCAGGCCAACGTGGCGTCCTTCCCGACGAGCGCTGGCGACTACATCACCATCGCCACCAGCCAAGGGACCCTCAAGAACGTCGCCCTCACGACGCCCCCCTCCCCCACGCCGGCGGGGGTCGCCTTCCCCGTGGGCGCCCTGAGCTACCAGGTCGCCGGGCTCGCGGCCGGGGCCACGACGAAGGTCACGATCTACATGCCCACGGGCATCCCGGCGTGGACCTTCTGGAAGTACGGGCCCGAGCCGGGCAACGCGACGCCCCACTGGTACGACTTCACCTTCGACGGCACGACGGGCGCCCAGAAGGTGGCCGCCAACAAGCTGGAGGTGACGCTGGTGGACGGCGCCCGGGGCGACGACGACCTGAGCGCCAACGGGACCATCGTGGACCCGGGCGCCCCGGCGCTGCGGCGGCTCACCGTGACGTCGGCGGGTGACGCCGGGGACGCCAACCCCGGCGACGGCGCGTGCGACACGGGCGATGGGAGCTGCACGCTGCGGGCCGCCCTGGAGGAGTCCAACGCGGCGGCGCCGGCGCACTTCATCGCCTTCGCCATCCCGGCGGCGACCCTGCCCGTGGCGGTGAGCGCCCCCAGCGGGCTGCCCGCCGTCACGGCCCCCGTGGTCGTGGACGGCAGCACCCAGACGGGCTGGGTCGACGGGCCGGGCGTGTCCGTCTCGGCCCCCGCGTGGTCCGTGACGGCGGGCGACAGCGCCCTGCGGTGGCTCGACCTCCCGGGCGGCGTGACGCTGAGCGGCGCCGGGCGGGATCTGCTGACCGACAGCGCTACGGGCGTGGACGTGACGGGCGTGGGCGGCTGTCTGGTGCGCCGCTCGACGCTGAGCTGGGCCAACGTCACCGGCCCCGCGGCGGGCAACCGGCTGGAGGACAACGAGCTGTCCGCCACGCTCACCTTGACCGACGTGAGCGACACGCTGGTGCGGGGCAACACCATCCACGGCGTGTGGAGCAACCACGGGATCGACATCACGGGCGGCGGCGCCACGGGCAACCGCGTGGTGGGCAACATCCTGGGCCTCCAGGCGGACGGATCGTGCAGCGGCTACGCCTTCGACCCCTACTCGAACACCCAGGGCGGCGGGCGCTGCCAGGACGGCTCCCAGTACTGGGGCGTCCACCTGGGCGGCGGGGCCTGGGGCAACCACATCGGCGGCGGGGGCTTCCGCGAGGGCAACGTCATCGACGCCAACGAGCTGGGCGGCGTGCTCATCGACGGCGGCGCCCACGACAATGTGGTGGCCGGCAACCTGTTCGGGACCGACCTGGAGGGGGTCTCGCCGCGCCACCCGGTCTCGGGCGTCTATCAGCTCTCCAGCGGTGGGCCCTGCGTGCAGGTGAGCGACGCCTCGGCGAACCTCATCGGGGGCCCCGCGCCGGAGGACCGCAACGTCTGCGCCGGGCGAGGGATGGCCGTCCTGGGCTCGTCCAGCGACGGCAACACCGTCCAGGGCAACTGGATCATGCTGGACGCCCGGGGCGACGTGCCGTGGGTGCGCCTGACGCTCGACGACGTGCTGCTGGTCCAGGACGCGGCGAACACCGTCGTGTCCGACAACGTGGTGCCGACCGTGGAGATCAAGGGCACGGCCACGGGCACCCAGGTACAGGACAACCTCATCGGCACGGATCCCAGCGGGACGCGGGCCTTCTACGCGGACCAATCCGACCCGGGCACGACCCGCATCTGGTCGCGGGGCGTCCTCGTCCACGGCAGCTCCACGAGCACGACGGTGAGCGGCAACCTCATCAGCGGCAGCTACCTGCACGGCGTGGACATCTGGGAGTATGCCACCTTCGTCACCGTGGCGAACAACCGCATCGGTGTGGACGCGAGCGGGGTCAAAGCCCTGCCCAACTGGAAGAGCGGCATCCAGGTGGACGCGCGCTACGGCGGCACCGTCAGCGACGTCCTGCTGGACGGCAACGTGGTGGCCGGCAACGGCTCGCCGGACGCGTGGACCTCGGACGTGGACTACCCCTTCCCCGGGATCTGGCTCCGCGAGGGCGCCACGCGCGTCACGGTCCAAGACAACACCGTGGGGCTGGGCGCGGACAAGGCCACGCCGCTGGGCCACAGGAACCACGGCATCTGGGCCAACGGGGCGCCCCAGCTCACCATCACCGGCAACCTGGTGGGCGCCAACCAGGGCGATGGGATCCTCATCGACAACGGCCCCATGTACCCCTACCCGTCGGACGGCGCGGTCGTCCAAGGGAACGTCGTAGGCACCGACGCCCTGGGCCTGCTCGACCTGGGCAACGGCGCCAACGGCATCCACGTCCACGAGAGCGGCGCCGTGGTCGTGGGCGGCGTGGCGGCCGGCGAGGGCAACACCGCGGCCCACAACGCCCTGGCGGGCATCTGGGTGGAGGCCGGCGGACAGGGCAACGCCGTCCGCGGCAACAGCCTGTTCGACAACGGCGGCCTGGGCGTGGACCTGAACACCCAGGGGGTGGACGGCAACGGCGCATACGACGGCGCGACCAACAACGACCCCGAGCAGCCCGTGCTCGCGAGCGCGACCGAGTCCGCTGGCGTCATCACGGTAAGCGGCACACACGCCCCGGCGGCCACCGCCACCTTCACGCTGGACTTCTACCTGGTCCAGGCGCCCGACCCCACCGGCCACGGCGAGGGGCGCGTGTGGCTGGGAGAGACGACGCTGTCGAACAGCAGCACCTTCAGCGTGGGGCTGCCGCGCGGCGGGGGCGTGGGCAGCTTCGTCACGGCCACGGCCACGGACGGGGCCGGGAACACCTCGGAGCTGTCGCGCTACGCGTGGATCGACGCGGCGCCGGCGTGGACCGACGTGGGCGTGGTGCTGGGCGACGCCTACGGAAGCGACCCCACGGCGGTGGGGAGCTCGGTGACGTGGTACGCCGACGTGACCGTGGCTGGGCCCGACGACGCGGCGAACGTCACGCTGGTCTTCGACTACCCGGCAGGGGTGACCTACGGCGGCGAGGACCCCAACGTCTTCACGTGCACCTCGGCGCACCCCCAGACGACGTGCACGGCGGCGACCCTGCCCGTGGGGACCTACCAGCTCCTGTTCTACGGAGTCCCCACGGCGGCCGGCGTCCTCACGGCCACGGCGACGGTGAGCACGAGCACGACCGACCCGGCGTCGGGCAACGACCAGGACACCGAGACGACGACGGTGAGCCCCGCGGATCTGAGCATCGCGGCCACGCCCCCGGCGGCGGCGGCGGTGGGGGCGCCCATGACGCTGGCGGCCACGGTGTCCAACTCGTACTTCGACGGGGGCGCCACGGTGTCGCCGGTGGTCACGCTGCCCCTGCCGGCGGGGGTGACCTTCGCCAGCGCCACGGCGGACGCCGGGAGCTGCGCCGAGGCGGGCGGGCTCGTCACCTGCTCGCTGGACCCCTTGACCGGCGGCGCGTCCACGGGACTCACGGTGACCGTGGTCCCCACGGCCCCCGGGGACGTGACCTTCTCCTTCGCCGTGACCTCCGAGGGCCCCGACGCCAAGCCCGCCAACAACCAGGCGGACGTGGCCGTGACCGTGCAGGCCCAGGCCTACGACCTGTCGGTCACGCAGGCGGTCACGACCCAGGCGCCCGCCGTGGGCGTGCCCTACCGCGACGAGATCACGGTGACGAACGCCGGGCCGTCGGCAGCCCTGGACGTCGTCCTCACGGACACGCTCCAGCTCCAGGCCTACCCGGTGGAGATGGCCCCCAGCCAGGGGGTCTGCTACCGCGACGAGGACGCCAGCGGGGCGTACACGGGCAAGGTCCTGTGCTACCTCGGGAACCTGGCGGCAGGGGCCAGCGCGACCATCCTGCTGGACGTGCTCACGGCCCAGGCCACGAGCATCCAGAGCGAGGCGTGCGCGGAGGCCGCGGGCGAGGACGTGGACCCGAGCTACGACTGCCAGACGATCTTCACGGACGTGGGCGCCGTGGACCTGGCGCCCACGCTGACGGCCAGCCCCAACCCGGGGACCCAGGGGCAGCCGCTGACGCTCACGGCCACCGTGGACAACGCCGGGCCGTCGGCGGCGCCCGGGGCGACCGTGGTGGTGGGGATGCCCGGGCAGGTGTCCTACGTCTCGGCGGACGCGCCGTGCACGCTGGGGACCTCCGGGCAGACGGGGCAGACGACGGCCACCTGCGCGCTGGGCGACATCCCCGCGGGCGGCCAGGCCGCCGTCACCCTCACGCTGGACGCCACGGGCAGCGGCACGGCCCTGCCCTTCACGGCGGACGTGTCCAGCGGCGGCTACGACACGGCGGGGTACAACGACACCGCCTATCTGAACCTGGACATCTCGGGGCCACCCGCCGGCTCCTGCCCGCCCGAGCGGCAGGTGGTGCTTTACGCGGACACCGACGAGACGGACGGCAGCGGGTGGACGACGGGGACCTACGACTCGTGCTCCGCCCCGGACTGCACGATCGCCGTCTGGTCGCTGGTCTCGGACGCGGCGTACAGCGGCACCAAGAGCTGGCACGTCCCCGGCGTGAACGGGGCCTCCCAGGTGGGCCACTGGATGGTGAACCCCGTGTCCTTGGCGGGGCTGGAGGAGGCCTACGCGGTCTTCTGGCACCGTTGGGACTTCGAGCAGGGCGCCGACGGCGGCGTCGTCTGGGTGGGCACGCCCTCGACGGGGCAGATCTACACGCCCACGTACACCGTGAACCCGCCCACGGTGACGCTGTGGAACTCGGGCGACACCGCCTACAGCGGCAAGAGCCCGGCGTGGCCCAACTTCGAGGAGACGCGCATCGACCTGGCGGGCTTCCTGGACATGGAGGTACGCCTGGGGTTCGAGGAGCAGTCCGACGTGGTCAACGGCGGCCCGGGGTGGTGGGTGGACGGCCTGGAGATCCGCGGCTGCAAGAAGCCCGACCTGACCCTCAAGACCTGCCCCGCGGGCTACGCCCTCACCGAGCTCCTCGCCGACACGACGGAGGCGGCCGGCGCGGGCTGGGTGGACGACCCCGCCGACGGGTGCAGCGGCGCCGACTGCTGGCAGCTCGTGACCGACTCGGCCCACACGGGCAGCGCGAGCTGGTTCGTGCCCTACTTCGGCGAGAGCAGCTCGCGGGCCCTGGTGCAGACCGTGGACATCGACCTGACCGGCGACCTGGGCGACGCCCAAGTGGAGTTCTTCCACCGCTTCGACTTCCAGGAGGGCGCCGACGGCGGGCGCCTGATGGTGTCCACGGATGCCGGGCAGACGTGGACCACCGTGCCCATCGACGCCTACCAGGCGGGCGCCCCCACGAACAGCGCCGCCGTCTTCGGCTATGACTGGTGCTTCACGGGACAGAACCCCTCGGGGACGACCTTTGACCAGGTGCTCGTGGACCTGAGCGCCTACAAGGGACAGAAGATCCGCCTGCGCTTCGAGGCGGCCGCCGACGGCTGGGGCTGGGGCGCGGGCTGGTGGGTGGACGACGTCACGGCGCGGGCCTGCGTCCAGGCGCCACCCGCGGCGGATCTGGCGCTGACGGCCATGGGGACCGCCGCGGCCAAGGCCGAGGTGGAGCCCGTGAGCTACGCGTTTACGGTCACGAACGGCGGCCCCGACGACGCCACGGGCGTGGTGGTCAACGTGAACGTCCCCGCCGGGCTGACGTTGACGTCGCCCCAGTGCCAGGCGGAGATGGACGGGCTCACGTGCGCGGTGGGCGACCTGGCGGTGGGCGCCACGGCGACGCTGACGTTGGAGGGGTACGGCGCGAGCGTGGGCGAACACGCGGTGGCTGGCGTCGTGAGCGGGGCGGAGGCCGATCCGGTCGCCGCCAACGACACGGCGGCGGTGACGACGACCGTCTCGGGGGCGTTGCTCGTGGGCGCCCACGTGGAGGTCGTGAGCGGCCCCGCGACGTTGACCGCCGGGGAGGCGGGGACCATCACCTGGGCCGTATCCAACGCGGGCCCCACGGACGCTCCGCTGACCTTCTCGGCCCTGGTGCCCCCGCGCCTCACGGCGGGGGCGGCGCCCGCGGGCTGCGCCCAGGTGGGCGGCGACATCACCTGCGATCTGGGAACGGTGCCGGCGGGTGCGCCGGCCGTAGAGCTGTCGCTGGGCGTGACGGCCGACGCCCTGGGCCCCGCGACCCTCACGGCCTCCGTGGCCCTGGGCGCCGGGGCGCCCGCGGGCGCCGTGGACCCGGACCTCGGAGACAACACGAGCCTGCACACGATCGCGATAGGGGCGCCGGCCCTGGCGGCCGACCTCGCCGTGAGCGTGGCGGCGGACGGCCCGGACCCGCTCGTCGTGGACCAGGCGGGCACCTTCACGGTGACGGTGACCAACGCTGGCCCCTACCTGGCGAGCGACGTGACGGTGGCGCTGACGACCACGGGGGGGGCCTTCGAGGCCGCCACGGACCGGACGGGAGCCACGTGCGACCTGGCGGGCGCCGGCGGCTGCACGCTGCCCGCCCTGCCCGCGGGCGAGGCGTGGGAGATCGCGGTGTCCGGGGCGACCGCGGCGCCCGCCCAGCTCGTCGTCCAGGCGGCGGTGGCCGGCGCGACGGCGGACCCGAACGGCGCCAACGACGCGGCCCAGGCCAGCCTCACGGCCCAGGCGGCCGCGGCCGACCTGGGCGTGGCGTGGACCATCACACCCGCCCTGACCCAGCCGGGGCTGCCCTTCGACGCGACGGTGAGCGCCGTGAACGACGGCCCCCTCGCCGCCACCGGGGCGCGCCTGGCCGTGGTGGTCACGGGGCCGGGGCGCCTCACCGGGGCGCCGGACGGCTGCGCCCTGTCCGCCTCCGGGGCGGGCGTGTCCTGCGAGCTCGGGGACCTGGCCGTGGGCGCCGCGGCGCCGCGCACGTTGACCCTGGTGGCCGACGGCGAGGGCGCGCTCGGCCTGGAGGCCACGGTGTCCAGCCAGGTGGAGGACGACCAGGCGGCCAACGACACGGCCCTGGCGACCATCACGGCGACGACGGCCACGGCCGATCTGGCGGTGACGGGGACGTTCGTGGCGCCCGTCGTGGCGGACGGGGAAGCGGCGGCCGCCACCGTGGGCGACGTGGTGAGCGTCCGCCTGGGCGTGGAGAACCTCAGCGGCGACCCGGCGCCGGGGACGCGGCTCAGCGTGACGCTGCCCGAGGGGGCGCAGGGGGTCGCGGTGACGACGGCTGACGGCGTCTGCGTGGCCGGCGCGCAAGCGGTCTTCTGCTCGCTGGGGACGCGCACGCCGGGCGGGCCTGCGGCCCAGGTGGACGTGAGCTTCCAGGTGGTGACGCCCGGCGCGAAGGACCTCACGGCGCTCGTGGGCGCGGACGCGCTCGACGCGCTCGACGCGAACGACGCGGCGACGCTGGGGCTCACGGTGAGCGCGGACTGCGCGGGCGACGCGCCCTGCGACGACGGCGACCCGTGCACCGAGGACCTGTGTGACCCGGCCACGGGCTGCGCGCACCTCCCGGCCGCCGACGGCGTGGCGTGCGACGACGGCGACCCGTGCACGGCGGGCGACGCCTGCCTCGCGGGGCTGTGCCTGGGCGGCGGGCCCGAGGCCTGCGACGATGGCGACCCGTGCACGCTGGACACCTGCGACCCGGCGCTGGGCTGCGCCCACGAGGTCGTGCTCCAGGCGTGTGACGACGGCGACGCCTGCACGACGGGCGACGTGTGCCTGGCGGGCGCGTGCGTGGGTGGAGCCAGCGTGGACTGCGACGACGGGGACGACTGCACGGTGGACGTGTGCGACCCGGTGGCGGGCTGCGTGCATCAGGCCGCGCCGGGCTGCTGCACCAGCGACGACCAGTGCGACGACCTGAACCCGTGCACGGCGGACACGTGTGACGTCGCCAGCGGCGACTGCGCCCACGCGGCTCAGCCGGACGGCGCGGCGTGCAACGTGGACGGGGATCCGTGCACGCCCGAGGAGTGCCTGGCGGGCGAGTGCGTGGCGGCAGGCCAACCGTCCTGCGACGACGGCGACCCATGCACCGAGGACGCCTGCGACCCGGCCACGGGCTGCACCCACGCGGCCGTGCCCGGGTGCTGCCAGCAGGACGCCGACTGCCCCGACGACGGCGACGCGTGCACCCAGCCCGCGAGCTGCGTGGAGGGGAGCTGCGTGGCGGGGGCCGAGGTGGACTGCGACGACGGCGACCCATGCACGGTGGAGAGCTGCGACCCAACAGTGGGCTGCACGTCGACGCCCTCCACGGCGCCGGAGTGCGGATGCGGGCTGGCCAAGACCCGGACCGAGTGCCAAGGGACGACGCTGGTGTGGCTGGACGGGTGCGGCGAGCAGACGGGCACGGCGCTGGACTGCGACGACGGGGACGCCAACACCGAGGACCGCTGCGACGCCGACGCCAAGGTGTGCCTGCACGTGCCCCTGGGCGAGGAGGCGTGCGACGTGACCTGCTCGGGCGAGTGGGCGGCGGTGTGCGCGGACGCGAGCCCCGGGGATGGGGCGGGGGATGGCGGCGACTGGGGCCAGAGCCTGGTCTGGCTGGATCCCTGCGGCGGCGCGGCGGGCGTGGCGGCGCCTTGCGGCAGCGTCGACCCCTGCGTGGTGTCGAGCTGCGACGCCCAGCAGGCGGCCTGCGTGACGGCGCCCAGCGAGGCGCCCGAGTGCGCCGTGGAGGGAGGCTGCGATGCCACGCGGACGCTGACCTGCGACGGTGGGAACCTGGTGTGGGAGGACGGCTGTGGCGAGGTGGTGGGTGTGGCGCTGACGTGCGACGACGGCGACCCGACCACGACGGACACGTGCGACGCCGAGGGAGGCCGCTGCGTGCACGTCGTGGAGGCCCAGGAGATGCCCAACCGGCTGTGCCCCAGCGCGGCGGACCAGTCGCCCGACGCGGGGCCCACGGACGCCGGGCCTACGGACACCGGCCCCGGGGACACGGGCGGCGGCCCGGAGGTCTTCGTGGACGGCTCGTGGAGCTACGCGGACGTGGACGGCGGCGGCGGGCCCGAGGACGACGATCGCGCGACGGTGGACCACACCTACCGCCGAGACGGCGGCGGCTGCGGGAGCTGCGACAGCACCTCGGGAGGCGCCTCGGGGAGGCGGGCGGCGCCGTGGGACACGGCCCTCCTCACCCTCCTCATCGCCCTGTGGCTCCTGCGCCGCCGCCAGCGCGGTGCGTAGACAAGATCGGGGGACATTGGCAGGATGGCCACACGATGCGCGGGGGGACGAGCGTGCTGAAGGCCATCACGATGAGGGACTTCCGGAGCTTCCGTGAGGCGCGTCTGCCCCTCGCACGCCTCACCGTCCTCGTGGGGGCCAACGCCGCGGGCAAGAGCAACGCGATCGAATCCCTGCGGTTCCTGTCCTGGCTCACCCGGGGCCAGAAACTCTCGGCCCTCCAGTTCGAGCGCTCGCTCCGCGGGAAGGTCGACGACCTGCCCCGCGTGGGCCGACGGCAGTTTCGTCTCGGCTGCGAGACGGACGAAGCGGAGTGGAACCGGCTCGATCTCACGCTGGACGCGCGTCCAGACGGCCTCCATGTCGTCGGGGAGAGGCTCTCGTCGCCCGACGCTGCGGTCCCCCTCTATGACCTGGACAAGCCCTCGTCGGACCGCGGCTCCGAAGTGCAGGTGGCCTACAACAACTTCGCCCGAGGCGGGAAGAAGCCCCACATCGCGTGCACGGACCAACTCGCCATCTTCACGCAACTCCAGAGCCCGGCGTCGTTCGCGGCCAAGCACAAGAAGGCCAAGGAGGTCATCCCCCGCGTCACGTCCCGCTTGGAAGCCGCGTTGGCTTCGACGCACTTCTTGGACCCGGTGCCCGAGCGGATGCGAGACTACTCCTTCCCAACGGGCGATCCGCTTCAGTCCAAGGGCGACAACGTCTCCGCCGTCCTTTACGAGCTCTGGGGAGACGAGGCGCAGGCGGAAGCGGAGCCCTACGCCACGAATCGCCGGGACATCCTCGGGTTCATCCGGAGCCTCCCCGAGCAGGACATCGCCGGCTTGTCCTTTCTCGAGGAGCCCCGGGGCGGGGTGATGCTCCAGGTCACGGAGACGTTCGGAGGCTCACACCGCACCTACGACGCGCCGCTGCTGTCCGACGGAACGCTGCGCGTGCTGTCCATCGCCACGGCCTTGCTCTCAGCCCCCGAGCGAAGTCTGGTGGTCATCGAGGAGATCGACAACGGGGTTCACCCCAGCCGCGCCCGCCACCTCCTCGTGCAGCTCGACGAGGTCGCGCGACGACGACGCCTGCGGGTGCTGCTGTCCACGCACAACCCCGCCCTACTGGATGCGCTACCGGCGAGCGCCCTGGGCGATGTCGTCTATTGCTACCGATCGCCCGATGATGGCAGCAGCCGGCTACTGCGCCTGGATGATCTGCCCCGCTATCCCGAGCTCGTAGCCCAGGGTTCGCTGGGACACCTGGTCACCTCGGGTGTCTTGGAGCGCTTCGTCAAGCACGCTCCCACCGGCCCGACCAGGAGACGTTCCTCCAGTGGCTGGCAGAGTTCCCGGACCACGCCATGAGGAGCAAGTCTGAGGCGAGGACCACGGAGGGAGGCAGCCTGGCCGATCTCTCCCTGATTGAGGAGTGGGAGCGAGCGTGCCGGCTGAACCCAAAGCGCCGCGTGCTCATCTGGTCGTTGGACATGGACCTCCAGGGCTACGACAGCGCGAGCGGCCGGCACCGTTGAGCCCCCTGGGGTGCTCCGAGAGCCGAGCGGGGAACGAGGGAAGGCCGGGACCAGGATGCCAGGAATTCGCGAGGTTCCCGCGCATTTACAAAAGGTTCTAGTCGGTTTCGGTTGCGCAACGGATGTCAATCGTGCAGTAATCGTCGCGCCCGGCGGGGTCGTCCGGCGGGCGCTGCGCGCGATCCCATCCACCACCCGGCGCCCCGGAGCCCCCGCGATCCGCGGAGAGGCCGACGGGCGCCCGCTCGGCAAGAGGCTCCCATGCCCCCCGTGCCCGCGACGCAACCATCCGCCTCCGTGATCACCACCGAGGGAGACATCCTCGCCTGGCTCGGCTCCCTGGGCGACACCCACGAGGTGCTCCTCCCGCACCATGAGCGCGACGGCGCCTGGCGCTTCCGGCCCCTCCCCGCGCCCAGCCCGGCGGACGCGGGCGCCGCCCTCTCCCCCGCCGGCGGCTACCACCCCACCCAGACGCCCCCCGGCAAGGTCTTCGCCCCGGCCCGGGACGTGCTGTTCACCTTCCGGACCACCGAGGACGGCGCCTTCGAGGCCACCCCGAGCCTAGACGCCACCCCGCGCGTCCTCGCCGGCGTGCGCCCCTGCGACGTGCGCGCCGTGCACCTCATGGACGCCGTGAACACCGACGGCCACCCCGACCCCCACTACCTGGCCCGGCGCCGCGCCGCCGTCCTCGTGGGCTACGCCTGCCCCGCGCCCTGCGACGACCGCTGCTTCTGCCAGGCCGTGGGCTCGCTGGACGCCCGCGAAGGCGCCGACGTCTGGCTCACCCCCTTCGGCGACGCCCTCCTGGCCGACGCCCACACCCCGCGCGGGGAGGCCCTGCTAGCCACCCTGGAGGGGCGCCGCTGCGAGCCCCAAAGCGACGAGGCCACGGCGGCCCGCGCCCAGCACCGCGCCGAGCGCCCCGAGCCCTTCGGGCGCCAGCTCGTGGGGCCCTCGGAGGGAGGCGAGCCCCCGGCCCCCGAGGAGGTCTTCACCGCCCTCCACGCCGCTCTCTCCGAGACCTGGCGCAGCCCGCTCTGGGCCAAGCACACCGAGCGCTGCCTGTCCTGCGGCACCTGCAACCTGGTGTGCCCCACCTGCTACTGCTTCGACACCTTCGACGAGGAGGACGTCTCCCACCCGGGCTGCGGGGAGCGCTGCCGAACGTGGGACGGCTGCATGTTGCCCCAGTTCGCGGAGGTCGCGGGAGGCCACAGCTTCCGCAAGACCGCCGCCGCCCGCCAGCGCCACCGGGTGAAGCGCAAGTTCGAGTACCTCTCGGCGCGCTACGCCGGCACGGTCCACGGTGGCTCCTTCTGCGTGGGCTGCGGCCGCTGCGGCACCCAGTGCACCGTGGACATCGACATCTTCGACATCGCCCGCGACCTCCTGCGCACCGCCCAAGGCGCCGGGGACGCCCCGAACGCCGCCCTCTCCGCGGCGCGAGCCCAAGGAGGTGCAGCGTGAGCGCGGCCACCCCGCTGAGCGAGCCCCTCGACACGTCGCTGTACCTCCCCCGACCGGGGCGCATCGTCGAGGTCCGGCAGATGACCGAGCACGAGCGCTTCTATCGCGTGGCCCTGGACGCGCCCTTGGGCCACCGGCCGGGGCAGTTCGTCATGCTGTCGCTCCTGGGGCTCGGCGAGGCGCCCATCTCCATCTCGTGCGGCCCCCGCGACGACAACCTCCTGGAGATGGTCATCCGCGAGGCGGGCTCGCTGACGGCGGCCATCGCTCGGCTGGGCGTGGGGGACGTCCTGGGCGT
The DNA here is from genome assembly GCA_964478315.1 of uncultured Myxococcales bacterium. Classification (GTDB taxonomy): domain Bacteria; phylum Myxococcota_A; class UBA9042; order PHBI01; family JAAZYN01; genus CAYZID01. The sequence continues at coordinate 20,913 of CAYZID010000066.1, forward strand.
CCGCGGGCCCTTCGGCTCGGGCTTCCACCTGGAGGACTTCTTGGAGCCCACTAGCGACGACGAGGGCACGCCAGCGCCGCGCGACGCCCTGTTCGTGTGCGGCGGGCTGGGGTTGGCGCCGCTGCGCTCCCTCATCCAGCCCGTCGTGGCGGCGCGCCACCGCCTCCGCCGCGTGTTCATCCTCAGCGGAGCCCGCACGCCGGACGCCGAGCTCTACCGCGACGAGCTGCGCGCCTGGGCGGCCCTGGACGGCGTGGAGGTCATCCGCCTCGTGGACGACACGGCCCACCAACCCTGGGACGGTGAGGTGGGGCTGGTGACCAAGCCCCTGCCCACGCTGGACTTCGACCCGGCCCGCGTCGTGGCGGCCCTGTGCGGCCCGCCCGTCATGTACAAGTTCGTGGTCCTGAGCCTGGCGGGGCGCGGCGTGCGCCCCGAGCAGATCTTCGTGGACCTGGAGCGCCGCATGCGCTGCGGCGTGGGCAAGTGCGGCCACTGCCAGCTGGGCCGCGCCTACTGCTGCCAGGAGGGCCCGGTCTTCCGCCTGTCCCACGTGGCCCAGCTCCCGGAGGCGCTGTGATGACCGCCCGCCCCACCCCCGTGAAGAAGCCCAAGATCGCCTTCTTCGACTTCGCGAGCTGCGAGGGCTGCCAGCTCGCCATCCTCAACTGCGAAGACCAGCTCCTAGACCTCCTGGAGCTGGTGGACATCGTGGAGTTCCGCGAGGCCCTGTCCGAGAAGGCCCGGCGCTACGACGTGGCGTTCATCGAGGGGAGCGTCCACCGGGAGGAGGACGCCGAGCGCCTGCGCGACATCCGCGCCCGCGCCAAGGTCCTGGTGGCCCTGGGCGCCTGCGCCAGCATCGGCAACGTCCAGGCGCGCTCCAACGCCCTGGCGCCCGCCGAGAACTTCGCCCGCGTCTACGGGGCGGAGGCCCGCAACCGCGTCCAGACCGACCCCGAGCACTGGCCCCTGTGGGCCCACACGCGCGTGCGCCCCATCGCCGACGTGGTGGAGGTGGACTACCACCTGCGCGGCTGCCCGGTAGTGCCCCAGGAGTTCCTGCGGCTCCTGGGCGCCCTCATCGCTGGCGGGCGTCCGCGCGTCCCCGCCGAGCCCGTGTGCGCCGAGTGCAAGCGCGCCGGCAACCGCTGCGTCTACGAGCGCGGCGACACCTGCATGGGGCAGGTGACGTGGGCGGGCTGCGGCGCCATCTGCGTGGGCCAGGGCTACCGCTGTGACGGCTGCCGGGGGCTCCTGCCCCACGCCGACCTGGCCACGCACCGCGCCCTGCTGCGCGAGCGCGGCCTCAGCGACGCCGAGATCGACAGCCGCTACGACCTGTTCTGCGCCGCGGAGCGCACGCGCGTCGAGGCAGGAGGTGCCCGCCCATGACCACGCCCACCCCGCGCCCCAAGAGCGCCGAGACGTGGACCGTCAAGGTCAACCACATCACGCGCGTGGAGGGCCACGGCAGCATCCGCATCAACGTCCGCGACGGGGAGGTCGAGGACCTGAAGCTGTGCATCGTCGAGGCCCACCGCTTCTTCGAGAGCTTCGTCCGGGGCATGGAGCCCCATGAGATCCCGTGGATCGTGAGCCGCATCTGCGGCATCTGCTGCGTGGGCCACCAGCTCGCGGCGACCAAGGCCGTGGAGGACGCCCTGGGCATCGAGCCCAGCGCCCAGACCATCCTCCTCCGGCGGCTGCTGAACCTCTCCCAGTTCCTCCAGAGCCACGTGCTGCACGTCTACTTCTTGGCGGTGCCGGACTTCCTGGGCGTCCCGAGCGTCCTGCCCCTGGCCAAGACCCACCCCGACGTGGTCCGGCGCGCCCTGCGCCTCAAGAAGCTAGCCAACGACTTCACGGCCGTCTTCGGCGGGCGCACCCTCCACCCCATGGCCAACACGCTGCGGGGCTTCCGCAGCCTGCCCTCGCCCGAGGCCATGGCCGCCATCCGCGACCGCCTGGTGGCCGCCCTCCCCGACCTGGAGGAGACGGTGGCCGTGGCAAAGTCCCTGCCCATGCCCCCCTACGAGCGCGAGACGGAGTACGTCTCCCTCAAGGCCCCGGGGCGTTACGCCCTGTACGACGGGGAGATCTACAGCTCGGACACCGGCGAGACGGTCCCCGTCACCGACTACCTGAGCGTGTGCAACGAGCACACCGTGCCCCACGCGACGACGAAGTGGTCGCGCTGGCACCGCGACTCCTACGCGGTGGGCGCCCTGGCCCGCGTGAACAACAGCTTCGAGGACCTCCACCCGGCGGCCCAGGAGGTGGCCCGCACGCTGGGGCTGGAGCCTCCCACCTACAACCCTTACGCCAACAACCTGGCGCAGGTCGTGGAGATCGTCCACTGCGCCCACGAGAGCCTAGCCCTGCTGGAGCGCGCCCTGGACGGCCCCCTCGCGGACGAGGACCTGTCCTTCACGCCGGGCCCGGGCCGGGGCGTGGGGGCCACGGAGGTCCCCCGCGGCATCCTGTTCCACGACTACACCTTCGGCGACGACGGCCGCTGCGTGGACGCCAACGCGGTCATCCCCACGAGCCAGAACGTGGCCAACATCGAGGCCGACATGCGGGCCTTCGCGCCGCAGATGTTGGGGCGGCTCTCGCGCGACGAGATCACCCTGCACATGGAGATGCTGCTGCGCGCCTACGACCCCTGCATCTCCTGCTCGGTCCACATGCTCGACGTGGAGTTCCACGATCCCCACTCCGCCCACGCCCCGGACGCGCCCCCCGGACCGGGCGCCAACGTGCCCTCATGAACTCCGTGCCCACGCCGGGGCGACCGCCCCGCGCTGCCACCTCCTCCTCGCGCCGCGCGACGCTTGGGGCAGCCGGGGCGCCGCCGGTCGCCGTCGGCGTGGGCACGGCCCTCTCCACCGACGACGCCGTGGGTCTACGCCTGGTCCATGCCCTGCGCGCCGACCTCGACCCCGCCACGCCCGCGCCCGTGCGCGTCCTCCTGTGGGAAGACCGCGACGCCCTGGACGTGGCTGCCTCGCTCCTGGAGCTGGACGCGCCCCCCTCGGCGCCCCCGGTCGTCCTCGTAGACTGCGCCGACATGGGGCTGCCCCCGGGCTCTTTCCGCGCATTCGACGCCGCCGAGGCGCACCTGGCCCTGGGCGACGACGCCTCCTCCACCCACGGCCTGGGGCTCGCCGACGGCCTGGCCTTGGCCCGCGCCCTGGGCCTGCGCCGCCCCGTGCGCGTCTTCGCCGTCCAGCCCTTCGACCTCCGCCCAGGCCAGGCCCGCCTCAGCGCCCCCATGGAGGCCCTCCTGCCCACCCTCCTCGCCGCCCTCCGCACCGAGCTGGGCCTGGCCGCACCCGCGACCGCGACCGCTTCCGCCTCCGTACCCGCACCCGCTCCCGCAACCGCCTCCGCTCCCGCAGCCGCCTCCGCTCCCGCCTCCGCCCCCGCTCCCGCTCCCGCTTCCGCTCCCGCACCCGCTCCCGCCCCCGCACCCGCCTCCGCCCCCGCACCCGCCTCCGCCTCCGCCTCCGCCTCCGCTCCCGCAGCCGCCTCCGCGACCGCTCCCGCTCCCGCGACCGGGACCGAAGCCCCGGCCGCGGCGCGTGGCTCAACGGGTGAGGCGGACGAGCGTCCCGACGACCTGGTCCAGGCGCGCCCTGGCGTCGT
>CAYZID010000067.1:0-24404 GCA_964478315.1 uncultured Myxococcales bacterium
GAACCCAACCCACAGCCCCCCCCAGACCACCGGCCCCCGGGCCACCGAGAGGAACCCGGCCACCGGCGTGGCGCGGACCGGATCGTCGGCCGACGCGACCGCGACCGCGACGCCGCGCCCACCCACACCCCCGAGCGCAGCGGCCCAGGGGGCGTCCCACACACCCGCGAAGGCAGGACCCACGGCGGGGCGAGCGAGCGAGCTCCTCCGCGTCATGCGCGGGCACGTCGCGTGCAACCGCGTCATGGGGTGCCGAGCGGCCGACACGCTCCGCGCCCTGGGGCCACCGGCCATCCCCGCGATCGTCGCGGCGCTCCGCGCGGCCTCGCCCAAGGACGATCGGTGGTGGCTCGTGGAGGCCGTGCGCACCCTAGGCGACCTGGGCCATGTCGCGAGCTCCGAACCCCAACGGGAGGCCCGGGCCGCGCTCGAGTCCCTGCTCCTAGACCCGCGCGACGAGCTCCGGGGCCGGGCGGCCCTGGCCCTCGCCCGGATCGGCAGCCCTGCGAGCCGAGCGCCCATCCAGCGCGCCCTGGAACACTGGCGGGCGCGCGGCGATGATCCCGCGGTGGTGGGCGCGCTGCTCTTGGCGCTGGAGCGCACGGGCAGGCCCTCGCGCGACCTCCGACGGCAGTTCGTCGCCCTGCTGCCGGCCAGCGAGGACCAACTTGGGCGCGTGCACGCGGGAGGGCTCGCCATCCTCGCAGACGTGGCCCGCGCGTGGGACTTGCCGCAAGCGGCTCCGGGGCTGCGGGTCATCGCTCGACACCGCGCTCGCCCGGCGAGGCTCGCGGCGGTTCGCGCCCTGGGAGCGCTGCGAGACACCGGCGCGCTCGCCCTGCTCCAAGCCCGATTGGAGGACGAGATCCCGGCTATCCGGCGCGCCGCGGTGCGGGCGCTCCAGCAGATCACCGGCAACACGGCGTACGACACGGTCGAGCAGTGGCGAGCGTGGTGGCGCCGCCGGGAGGCGCGCCGCGGACAGGCACGAGGCCAGTCCACACCAGCCAACCCGGCGGACCAAGTCGACCGGGCGACGGGTCAGGGCGCCAGCCGCGCGCTGGAGGGCAAGGGAAGCGCGTCGTCCGCACCGCGCGGCAAGGGCCACCGAGGGACCCCCACCGAGGCGCGGTAGCGAGCGAAGAAGGCGTCTCCCGCCCGCACGTTGCCCTGGTGCCGATAGCACCACCCCAGGAGGTAGAGCACGTCCGGCGGGCTGCGCTCGGCGAAGGCCTTGGCGATGGCGCGGAGGCGCGGCACGGCTCGGTCACAGCCGCCCTGGCGGATCGTCGCCACCACCGGGACCAACAGCTTGCGCACCGAGCTGGGTACGGGCTGGGCGGGCGGTCCGGCCTGCTGATCGGGGACCTGGATCTCCACGACGTGCTCCACGTGCGCGGCCTCCGTGCGGGGTGCGGGCGCCACAGGTTTCGCCTCCCGGCGCGCGGTGCGGGCGACCGCTCGTGGTCCGCTGCGCCTCCCGGCCCGCGCACCAGCGGCGGTCACGGCCCGCGTGGACGGCGAAGGCGCCGGCGATCCAGCGGTCAAGGGCCACGCGACGGAGGAAGGTCCCGCGGCGCCCCCCGTCCAGAGCGCCCCGCGCGCCCATCGCTCACCGGCCCCCACGGACACGGCCGCCCTCCCGGCGACTGCCACGGCCACGCGTCCACGCTGGACGGTGACCGAGACCTCGCCGCGCTCGCGGGTCACGGTGAAGATCGTGCCCAAGACGCGCACCTCGGCGTCCCCCGCCCGCACGACGAAGCGCTCGGCGCCCCGAGCGCGCTCCACATCACACCGCACGCTGCCCCGCTGCACATCCAGCTCCACGCGGTCGGGCTCCCAGGCCGCGACGCGGACCACCGAGTGGGGCGCGAAGCGCACCAGATGGCGGCCAAACGCGTGCACCGTGGCGGACGACGACGCCGTCTCCAAGGTGGCCCCCTCGATGACGGCCCCCCGCCCTGGCGCGAACTGGCCCGCGACCAGGACGGTGAGCGCGTCCTCAGAGGCCGCCGCCGCCTCAGAGGCGCTCCGAGTCGACACCTCGTCCGCGGGGGCGCCCACGGTGGCTTCCAAGCGGGCCGGAGCCCGGCCCCCTCCCGCTACGCTCGTCGCCTGCCCGGCCACCGCCGCGCCGCGGACACTCGCGGGCCCCACCTGCCGACGCCCAGCGGGCGAACCTACCCACAGCGCCCAACCCGTCACGGCGAGCGCCACGGTGGCCGCTAGGCTCCAGCCCCAACGGCCCCACCGCGCCTCGGGAGGGGCTGCCGCGCCCCCCTCCACCGACGCCCGGATCCGTGCCCACGCGGCCGGAGGAAGATCGGGGAGCGCCCGCGCCTCCGCCTGGGCCCGCGCGACGAGGTCCTGCATGGCCTCGAAGTCCCGCACCAGCGCGGCGCACGCAGCGCACCCGCGCGCGTGCTCGGCGAGCGCCGGGGGAAGGGCCGCCCCTTCGGTGAACCCACGGGTGAGGAGGTGGTCCTGGACCGTGCGACATCCGGGCGGAGTCATGGCTTCCCCCCTGGGCCTCCGGCGGGCCCCAACACGCCGCGACGCCGCAGCTCCGCGAACAGGTCACGTCGCGCGGCGAGCAGCCGTGACCGCGCCGTGTTCATGGGGATCCCCAGGATCTCGGCGATGTCCGCCGGCGACAACCCCTGGAGCTCGTGGAGCACCCACACGGTGCGCTTCTTCTCGGTGAGCGTGTCCAGCGCCTCGTAGACGCGCTCCAGCGCCTCCCGATCCTCCATGCGCCGCTCCGCGTCCCCACCAGCGGCGCGGCGGCCGGCCTCCTCGCCGGTGATCCCCAGCACGAGCCACCGCTTGCGCTTCTTCTTGCGGAGGTGCTGAAGGGCCACGTTGACGGCCACGCGGTAGATCCACGTGGAGAGGCGCGACCGGCCCTCGAACCTGTCGAGGTTTCGATGGATCTCGAGAAACGCGAGCTGCACGACGTCCTCGATCTCGTCGCTCGCGCCCAAGATGGAGCGGACGGCGCCCAGCACGCGGCCCTGGTGCTCTCGGTAGACGGTCGCAAAGTCCGCTGGCGCTTGGACCTCGGCGGCGCTCCCCGGCTGGGCGCGGGAGCCTGAAGCATCGGGGCGCACGCCGTCGCGTGCGCTATCGGCCTCGCTCGTCGCCGAGGGATACCTCCAAGGGGTGCGTTGTGCGGCTGCGATCGACAGGGTCGCCCTCCCGGTGAGTCTAAGGGTGAATGGAGCGCCGCTCCAGTGGCGTCCCCGAGACCGCCCGAGGGGAAACCACCCGAGACGTGGTCTCCGCCCACCGAGTGCGGAGGCCGGATCTCCAAGAACCGAGCCGGGAACCCAGGCCGGGGGGGACACGGAGGTTCGTTGTCCCGCGCGGCAGACCTGATCACCGCCCGCACGCAGACCCCGCGCCACACCATCACCGCGACCGCCTAGACAGACGCGAGGAACGCGATTCCCGCAACTTGGAAGACACCCCTCCCCGCGCTTGCGAAAAAGATCCCCGCGCTTGCGAAAAAGAAAGGAGGTGAACCGTGGTCGGTGGCAGGACCGCGGCGCCAACGGGAGACAGGTCCGGGTCATCTAGAACCCGGCGGCTCCCCGGAGAGCTCACGCGGTCGAGAGCTCGCGCCCGGCGACGTCACGCCAGCGTGGGGAGCTCCACGGTAAACACCTTGGGCAAGGCCGCGGGCTCGTGGACCTCGACCCGTCCGCCGTGCCGCTGCACGATCCGCGTGGCTAGGAGACGCCCCGTGGCGGGCGCTCCCAGGGCCCTCGCAACCTCGCGCGACCCCGCCGCTCCCTGGGAACCCTCGCGAGGCTCAACCGCCGACTCGGCTGGGGCGACCACCGCCGGACGACTTCGCTCCACCGACAGGACGAGGAGCCGGTCCGGCGAGAGGCGCGGCCGCCCCTGCGTCGAATCGCTCGCCCCCCCATCTGTTCCACCCACGGTGACCTCGCCGGTCCCTGCGCGAGCGCCGGGCGCCCCCCCCTGCCCCTCTCGCTGCGCGACGCCGACCCTCGCCTCCCCAAACGTCCCCACCGTCAAGGTCACCGCGCGCGCAGACAAGGACAGGCCGTCCCCTCGCTCGGCCTGCTCCACCGCATCGACCAAGAACGTGGTCAGGGCTTGCACGAGGCGATCCCGATTGCCCCACACCGTGGGGAGCCCCGGAGGAACGTCCGCGTGGATCCGCACGCCCGCCATCACGGCCAAGGGCTCAGCCTGTTCCACGGCGCTAAACACGAGGTCCTTCACCTGGACCGACACCATGGTCCACGCGAGCTCGCGCCCCTCCAGGCGCCCCACGTCCACGAGGTGCTCCAACACCGTGGCCGCCCGACGGGCCTGAGCCCGGATGACGCGCGCGTGGTCGGGCCGCACCCCGCTCGCTTCGAGGAGCGCCGCGTAGCCCAGGATCGTCGTCAGGGGGTGCACCAAGTCCTGGGCCACCGTGAGCAGCATGTCCGCCCGCCGGCGGTGCTCCTCCAGGAGCCACGCGTTGCGCACCGAGGCGGCCAAGTGCACGGCCAACGCCTGGAGCTCCGCGACCGCGTCGCGAGAGGCGCGAGCCACGGGCCCATCCAAGTACAAGACTCCCACCGGGCGGGCGCGCCAACGCAAGGGCAGCGCGGTGATCGCCCGCCCCAGCGCCGCCGCGCTCGCCGAGGGAGCCACGTCCTCCGCCCCGCCGTAGGAGACGACCTCGTGCCCTTCGAGCGCCCGCCGAACCACCGTCCGCGACAGCTCCTCCCAACCCGGTGGTGGGCGCTCGCTCGCCGGGCGAGCCACGCGCACGACGGGCCGCCCCTGCGCGTCCACGAGGAGCACGAAGCCTCGCTCGGCGTGCGCCAACTCCAGCGCCACGTCTACCACCCGCTCCAGGAGCGCATTGAGGTCCTCGATCTCCCCCAACTCCTGCAGCAGCGCCAAGGTCCGCCCCTCGGCGGTCGTACGCTGGCGCTCCTCGTGCGACACGTCACCCGCGGCGTCGGCCAGCACGCCGCCCATCCGTGGTGGGGCGGCGCCGGGTCCCACACTCAGCTCCTCCCGCTGAGACTCCAAGGCCACGCCAGAGTCCGATCCTGCCTCCACGGTCGGGGACGCAGGCCACGCCGGGACGGTGTCGCCCTGGGGTGTTCTTGCCTGGATGGCCCCCGCCACTCCTGGGCCCGCCCCAAGCTCCCGCGCGCGCGCCAGCAGCGGCTGCGCCCGCAAACGCTGCGCCAGGCGAATCACCGCCGGGACCCGCTCCGTGAACGCCCGGAGCCCCGACACGCCCCGACGCGCAAGCTCGACCGCAGCGAGGACCACGTCCGCCCGCGCCACCTCGTCGTGACCCGCCACGTCGAACGCGTCCGACAACGCCATCCTGGCCTCGACGCCCGCCCCCCGACGGGCCAAGATGCGCGCGAGCAGCACGTGCAACCGAACGGCCTCGTCCTTCGCGTCCCCCTCGGCCGCCGTCTCCAAGAGCGCGCGGGCCCGCGCTTCCAGCTCGTCGAACTGGGAGGCGGGTTCTTCCAAGGCGAGCGCCAACTCCGATGTGGCCGCCTCCAACGCGATCTGCGCCTCCTCCAAGTCGCGAGCCACGGCGATCGCGTGGCGCAGCGCCTCGTGCGCCTCCCCTCGGGCCCCAAGGCGCCGGTGCAGCTCGCCCAGGTTCCCCAAGGTGCGCGCCCGCTCGCGCTGGAGGTCCGCGTGCTCGGCGATGCTCAGCGCCTCCTCCAGCAGCGCCCGAGACTCCAGGTAGGCCCCGCGGTGCAGCGCCAAGAGCCCCAGGTTGTTGCGCACGACGCACCGCTCGATCTGCAGGTCCGTGAGGTCGCTGATCCGCCGCGCCTCGATCCACCGCTCTCGGGCCCCCTCCCAGTCCAACTGCCGATGACGCACTTGGGCCAAAGAGTTCAGGACCTTGGAGACGCCCACGAGCCAGCCCGCCTCCTCCGCGTGCCCTCGGGCCCGCTCAAAGGCCTCCTCCGCCGGGTCGTATTCGCCCAACCCGAGAAAGACGTTCCCCAGCAACCCGAACGCCCGCGCGGCGTCGTGCGCCGCTCCCAACCGCTCGAAGGTCGCCCCGGCCTCCCGCGCCAGCTCCGCCGCCGTCTGGGAATCCCGTCGGTACCACGCGGCGGTCCCCGACACCCGCCGCGCCCGAGCCAAGAGCAACGCCTCGCCGCTTCTGAGGGCGTCCTCCACGGCCGCGCGCACCAGGGGCTCGGCGTCCTCTTGGCGCCCGCGCACGACCAAGTCATAGGCCAACGCCATCTCGGCTCGAGCCGCCTCTCGCCAGTCTTCGGCGGCCCGAGCCTCAGCGCCGAGCTGGCGCAGGGCCTCATGACAGGCCTCGCGCTCCTCGTCCCCCGTCGCGGCCTCCAGGTCCAAGACCGCCCGCTGTCGCCGGGCCGCCCGGGTGAGCGACGGGACGCCCAGCCCCAGCACGGCCTCCAACGCCCGCGCGGCGATGTCGCGCTGGCCCACCCGGGCGGCGAGTTCACCCAAGAGGAGCTGCCCGCGGGCCCACATCCGGCGCTCCGGCGGGTCCAACCCTTCGGCGCCGAGCCCACGGAGCGCTCCCCAGAGCACCTCCACGGCGCGCCCTGCTGCGCCGGAGGCCACGAGCTCTCGGGCCGCGGCCGACGCCACCTCCACGACCTCCACACCCCCGCCCGCGGCCCCGAGGAGCTCCGCAAGCTGCACGAGGGAGACAGGCTCCCCCCGTCCTCGACGCCTCCCCAGGAGCTCCGCCGCTCCCATCGCCCAGCGCCGCGCGTCCTCCGCGCCAGCGCGGCGCCGGAGGACCCGACGGGCCCCCTCCTGGACGAACTCGTAGACGCGCCCACGATCCCCCGGCCTCCCCGCACGCGCCCCCACGGGAGCCACGAGGTCTCGACGCACGAGGGCCTGGACGCTCGCCTCGACGTCTTGGGGTTGCGCCTCCCCCCCAAGCGCGGCGACCAGCAGCTCGACGTCGAAGCGCGCGCCCAAGACGCTCGCCGCCGCGGCCACCCGCGCCAGCGCCGGAGGCAGCTCCGACACCGCGACCTCGAGGGCCGACTCCGCGTCCAACCCAGCGGGCGGCGGCGGGAGCGTGCCCTGGAGGTGTGCGCCCACGCCCCAGCCGCTGCCGCGCGGCACGAGCGCCCCCATCGTGAGCCACGCGCGCAGGGTAGCCACCGCGGCCCCCGGGCGCCCTCCGGCTTCGCGCATGAGCTGGGCGGTCATGGACGGGAGCCCCTCGACCTCGCCCAGCACGGACGTCACGAGCCCCTGCAAGGCGACGGAGTCCAGGCGCCCCAGCTCGACCCTCGTCACCGGCCCAACGTCCCCCAGTGCTTCCTCGATGGGCCACCGTCCCCCCGCAGCGGCACCGGCGTTGGGCGGCGCCGCGGCCACGGCCACGGTGAGCCCGGCGCGCGCCGCCCGCCCCAACGCCACGTGGAGCAGGCGGAAGGCCTCGGGGCTGGCGCGGTGGAGGTCGTCGACGGTAGCGAACGCGGTGCCGCGGGCCGTGACCAGGGCTCCCAGGGCATCCCCCAGCGCCTGCGCCCTGGCGAGGAGCCCCAGGCTCGTCGGTCTCACCGGGTTCGTCGCGCCCGCTGGCCCGGCGGGGTGGAGCTGGGCGGTCGGGACGACGCCCGCCATGGCGGCCTCCAGGCGGTCCAGGAGGGCGGGCCGCGGGTCGTCCGGCGCCAGGCTCAGGGCGACGGTGGGGATGCCCCGGAGCTGCGCCGCGATCCGGGCCTCGTGGAGCAACCGCGTCTTGCCCATGCCCGGCTGGCCCGCGACTACGAACACGCGCGCGGGAGGTGGTGGGGAGGCGCCCTCCCGCGCCCGGTCGAAGACCTCGACGAGCGCGCCCAGCGCGTCGCCCCGGCCCACGAGCAGGGGCTCGGCGTGGGCGGCCAAGGCGGCGGCCCGGGGTGCGAAGTCCACCGCCTCTCCGCCCAGCCAGGCGTCCAAGGAGGCCACGACCTCCGCCGCGTGGGCGGGGCGGTCCGCCGGAGACTTCTCCAGCAGCCGCAGGGTCAGTTCACAGAGGGCCGGGGGGGCGCTCGGCACGAACTCCCTGGGGTCCGGCGCCGGCTCCTCGGCGTGGGCGTCGAGGACGTCCCAGAGGGTGTCTCCTTGGAAGGGGAACCGCCCGGTGAGGAGCTGGAACAGCATGACGCCCAAGGCGTACAGGTCGGTCGCCACGGAGCGCACGCCCTCAGCCGCCTCCGGGGCCATGAAGTGGGCCGTGCCGCCCATGCGGCCGGAGCGGTCCGGGCCGTCCGGGTTCCTCCTCCAAGCGATCCCGAAGTCCAACAGGCGCGGCATGAGAGCGCCGCGGGGGGTGCGCCCCATGAGAATGTTGGAGGGCTTGAGGTCGGCGTGGACGATGCCGCGCGCGTGGACGAAGCCCAGGGTGGCGACCGCGTGGCGCAAAGCCAGCACGGCCTCGCGCGCGCCCACCTGGCCGGAATACTCGAAGAGATCCGGCCCCTCGCAGAGCTCCATCGTGAAGAACGGCTCCCCGTCCCCGGTGAGCCCGTAGTCGAAGACCCGCACGATGCCCGGGTGGCGGAGCCCGGCGATGAAGCGAAACTCCGAGGTGATGTGCTCGGGGCGGGCCCCGAAGGCCGGCTTGATGACCTTGAGGGCGACCTCCTCTCCGCGCACGGGATCCACCGCCCGAAAGACGTCCGCCATCCCTCCGGACCCAAGGAGCGCCGTGAGCTCGTAGCGACCGGCGAGTTGGCCTCCCACCGATGCGCGCCCGACGCCGCGCGCCGCCGGATGCGGTGGCGCGGGCGCGGGGCTGTCAGGGCGATCGGGCAAGGAGCGTCTCTCGGGTGGCGGTGGTCGGCGGGGCCTGCGGGCGCGAGGAAGAGCCTCGCGATTGGTGGCGTCGGGCTACGGCGTGAGCGGCGTCCCCGTGTCCGTCGATGTTAGCCACATGAGCCCCGCGCCGGAAGCGAACGCTTCGGTGCCATGAGAGACCGCGAGGACACTGTCGTGCAAGGCGCCGCCAAGGGGCGCGGCCTGGGGTGAGCCTCCCAGGGGCCCGGGCACGACCTGGAGGTGGAAGCCGCCCCCGTGGGCGGCCACGGCGCCGCTCCGCACGGGGATGGGCAGAGCCTCCAGCGCGCTGAGCATGTCCCCATCGAGCTCGCACACGCTCCCGTCCGGGGCGAGGACCACCACGCCGGGCTGGCCGGCGAGGAGACCGATGTCCTCGGCGGTCGTGGGCTCGCCGTTGAGGAACAGCTCCGGCGTCCCCTGGCTTGCGCGGACCTGGATCTGGTCGGTCGTGGCCCCCGTAGCGAGGTAGGAGTCGTCGAGCTGCAGCGGGCTGCTCCCGATCCCGGCGCCCAGGCTGTAGAGCGGGAGGGTCCGCGCTTGGAGCTCACAGCTCCCCTCGAACAGCGCGCGATCGAACACGAACGCCGTGGGGCCCGAGGGCGCCGCGCTCGCGTAGGAACGAGCCAACAGAGATGGAACCGGCTGCCAGGACGCGAGATCGGGCGGCACGGTGCGCAGGGGCTGGGAGCCGTCCCAGTCGGGCGGGTCCAGCGCCTTGGGGCTCGTCACGAGGCGCGCCTCCACCAGCGGCAAGAAGGCGTCGGCGTTGAGCTGCACGATGAAGGGCGAGGGACCAAAGCCGGTCCCCTCGGCGGGCCCCGAGGCGACGAAGCTGGCAAGCAGTCGGAAGCTCGCCCGCTCGAACCGAGCGAAGGCGCGTGGAGCCACGGTCACGCGCCCCCCGAGGCCCCGACAGGCTCTGCGGCAACGCTTGTTGCACTTCTTCTTGGCCCAGCCTCCACCCCACCAGCCGCACGCCGCCGCCTTGCACTGCGCCTTGCAGGCGCTCACCGCCTCGTCCGCGTCGGCGTCCACGATCGTGTCCACGGTGAGCTCGAACAGGCTGCCGGCGGGGGCGGGCAGCGAGGCCACGAGCGCCAGGCCCTGGTCGTCCGTGGTCGCCACGACGTCGTGGACCACGTCCCCCCGGAAGTGCGCGTAGATGGTCGCGTCGGCCACGGGCTCCAGGGCCTCGTCCACGACCTCGATGAGGCCCACGGCCCGGCGCTGCCCGGCGCCGTCGGCGAAGATCATGAGCGACGTGTTGGCGAACCGCCGCGGCGGGGACGGGTCCACCCCCATCACCGCCGCCTCTACGCTCCGTCCCAGGCGCGCCACGCCCGCCCCCGTGAAAGTATCCCACCCGTCGGGATCCCGATCGAGGGCCCCCGCCTGGAGGAGCCCGGCCACGTGGCCGGGCGGCGCCCCGGCGGCCAGGACCAGGGCCGCGCCCCCGGACATGAGGGCGGCGGCGGCCGAGGTGCCGGAGACCAAGAAGGTGCCGTAGGCGTCGGGGGCGTCGGGCGAGAAGGACTCGGCCACGAGGCCGTCGGGGAAGCCGTCGCGGTTCATGTCGTAGTCCAGCGACCCGCCCGGGGCGGCCAGATCCAGCGGCGCCCCCCAGGACGAGTAGGCCGCCCAGCCCGTGCGCCTCCGGAGCTTCTTCCCGCGCTGCCAAGGCCACGCGCGGCGCACGAGCGTGGCGCCGCCCACGGCCACCACGTCCCCAAACGCGGCGGGGTAGGCGACCTCGTTGCCGGCGGCGTTGCCGCTGGCCGCCACCAGGACGACCCCGGCGTCGGCGGCGCGCCCCACGGCGTCCACCAGCGCGTGGGACGGCACGAACCCCGGCGGGAACGCGAGGCTCATGCTGATGACGTCGGCGCCCTGGGCCACCGCCATGTCGATGGCGCTCGCGAGCTGGGACTCCGTGCCCGTGCGATCGGCGTCCAGGACCTTGAGAGGCATGAGGGTGGCCCCTGGCGCCACCTGGGCCATGAGGGACGCCATGAGGGTCCCGTGCCCGTTGTCATCGGTGGGGTCGGGATCACCGCCCACGAAGTCCCAGCCCGGCGCCACGTCCATCCCGGCGAGCGAGGGCGCCACGGGGAGCCCCTGGTCATCCACGGTGAGGCCCGTGTCGAGCAGGGCGATGACGACCCCCTGGGCGTCGGGCTGGAGCCAGTGGGCCCCGACCAGCCCCAACACATCGCGCCACCACGGCACGGGCTGTTCGGGGTCCCAGCCCGCCGCACCGCAGCCTTCCTCCCAAGGCCCGTCGTCCTCTCCCCAGGACCCATGCCAGCCTCCCCACCCGGTGGCTCGCATGACGGGATCCAACGCCGCCCGCACCCCCGGAACCGTGTCCAGGGCGCGCTGGGCCGCCACGACGTCGGCAGCGGCGGGGAGCTGGACCTCCATGCCTGCCTGCGTCACCGTGACACAGCCACCAAGCTGGGCCACGACCTCGTCGAGCGCCGCCCAAGCGCCCGGCTCGTCGCGCACGTCCACCAGCACGCGGTCCGCCGCGACGTCCACGCCACCGGCCAAGCCCGCCTCCCACACGGTGACGCGCGTGGGGCCGTCGGCCCGCGCGGCCCCCCCCGAGGGCCCAGCCCAGGCCGCGAGCGCCGTGACGACCACACCGACCACTCGCAACACGGTCCAGGGCGACGAACGGCGGGCGGAGGGGGGCGAGCACGCGACATGCGCCCTCCCCTCCGTCGCAGCCGACCACGCCACCGTCTCGCTCCGCGTCCCCTGCCCCTTCGCTCCCATCGACCGCCTCCGCGCTCTCTCGAGGACCCCCCGCCACGCTCGCGCCGACCCCGCGTCGGCCCTCGCGTGAGGAGGCGGCGTTGGTTCAGCAAGAAACGGTCCACCCGGGAAGAGCACCCGCGGGCGCGAGCCTCGCCCCCGACGCGGCAAGCTGCCCCATGCGAAACAGGCACTTGACGCCCCAGCGGCCCGCGCCTGCCGCTGCCCGCCTTCGGCCAAGGAGCGGCCCCCAAGGGGATCAAATGCGTCACACAGACACACATCACCACCAGAGACCGCACGTCATCGCAGGATGTTGGGCAGGGGTGCGACGCGATCGCGTCCAACTGACACACCTTGGGACCTGGCCCCTGCGCGGCGGCGCCTGCGCGAAGACCTGCGGGAGTCAGACGCTCGGGACGCCCTCCCCGAAGAAGGTCCCCCCGCTCGCGGCCATGTCCACGAGGAGCTCGGGCGGCGCCCAGCGGCCGCGGCGTGACTCGGGGAGGGCGGCGTCCATGGCGCGCAGCTCGTCGACCAGGCGCGCGATCCCGTAGCGGTCCATCCACGCCAGCGGCCCGCCCGAGCTCGGCGCGAAGCCGATGCCGAAGACGGCGCCCACCTCGGCGTCCGCCGGGCGGCGCAGGACGCCCTCGTCCATGCAGCGGGCGACCTCCAGCACCTGGGAGAACATGAGACGCCGCCGGATCTCGTCCACGCCCGTGCGCGCCGGGGTGGCGGTCACGAGCTCTCCGAGCCCCGGCCACAGGGTCTGCCGACGCCCGTCGCGATAGTCGTAGAACCCCTTGCCGGCGGCCCGGCCCACGCGCCCGTGCTCCTCCACGAGCGCCCGGAGCAGATCCAGCCCCGGCGACACCAACGCCTCGCCCGTGAAGGCCTCGCGCTCGGTGAGGGCCTTGAGGCCCAGACGCAGGGTCACCTCGTCGAAGACCTGCAGGGGCGGCACGACCATCCCCGCTGACCGCGCGGCCCACTCGATGAGCACGGGATCGTGGCCCTGAGCCAGCAGCTCGACGGCTTCGAGCAGGTAGGCGGCGAAGGTCCGCGAGGTGTAGAAGCCGAAGCCGTCGTTGACGACGATGGGCAGCTTGCCGAGAGCCAACCCGAAGGCCACGGCCCGCCCCAGCGTCTCCTCGCTCGTCTCGGCGCCCGCGATGATCTCGATGAGCGGCATCTTCTCCACGGGCGAGAAGAAGTGCATGCCCACGAAGCGGTCCGCCGCCTTGGAGGCCGCAGCCAGGTGGGTGATGGGGATCGCCGAGGTGTTGGACGCGAAGACGGGCGGCAGCGCGCCCCCCTCGCCCCCCTCGGCGGGCGCCAGGAGGGGCTCGGTCTCGGCGATGACCGCGTGCTTCACGGCGTCGTTCTCCACGACCGCCTCGATGACCAGGTTGGCGCCCCGCACGTCCTCCAGGGCCAGCGTCCCGTGGATGCGCCCCAGGACGGCCTGGCGCTCGTCCTCGGAGGCGTGGCGCAGGACCTTGGCCGCCTGCTCGCGGCAGTGGGCGAGGCCCCGGTCGAGCTGCTCCTGGGAGATGTCCCGCAGGACCACCTCGAACCCCTTGCGCGCGGCCACGAAGGCCAGCCCGGCGCCCATCATCCCAGCGCCCAAGACCGCCACCTTGCGGAACCCGTGGTCCTCGGCCCGAGGCAGCCCCTTGGCCTTGAGGGCGGCCTGGCGGAAGTACCACATGGTCCGCATCATGTCCTTGGCCTCCGCGCCCACGGCCAGCGCGGCGAACAAGCGCGCCTCGACCTCCAGGGCCCGGTCGAAGGCCAGCGTCGCGCCGTCCTGGACGGCCTGGAGGAGCACCTCTGGCGCCCGCATGGCGCCGGAGGTCTTCTTGAACAGCATGGCCGCGGCGCCGATGAACAGCGTCCGCCCCTGCTCGCCGTCGGGCTGGGCGCCCGGGTAGCGGAAGTCGCGCTCGTCCCAAGGCTGGCGAGCCTTGGGGTGGGAGAGCACCCACGCCCGGGCAGCCTCCAGGACGGCCTCCGGCGTGGGCTGGAGCTCGTCCACCATGCCCAGCTTCTTCGCCTTGGGCGCCCGCACCAGCTCCCCGGCCAGGAGCCTCTCCAGGGCCGGCTGGATTCCCATGAGCCGGGGCAGCCGCTGGGTCCCGCCCGCACCGGGGAAGACGCCCAGCATGACCTCGGGCAGCCCCACCTGGACGCGCGGGCTGTCCAGCGCCACGCGGTGGTGGCAGCTCAGCGCCAGCTCGTAGCCGCCGCCCAGGGCCGACCCGGTGAGCGCGGCGGCCACGGGCACGCCGGACGTCTCCAGCTTGCGAAACAGCCTCCCCAGCTCGCGGACGAAGGCGAACATCTGCGCGGGATCGCGCACGGTGTACAGGCCGTCGATGTCCGCCCCCACGCAGAAGTCCTTGTGGGCGGTGGCCAACACGATCCCCCCGAGCGGCGGCCACTGGAGCGCGCGCTCCAGGGCGTCGGCCAACCCCCGGCCAAAGGCCTCGTTGATCTTGTTCGCCCGCCCCGGCATGGCCAGGGTCAGCAGGGCCACGCCGGTGTCCCGCTCGAACCGCACCTGGACGATGTCGTTCGCGTAGGTCTCGATGGTCTCGGTGTTCGTCTCGGTGGTCATCTCGGCCCCTCCCGCCGTCACACGCGATCGATGATCGTCGCCACGCCCATGCCCCCGCCGATGCACAGGGTGATGAGCGCCGTCTCCTGGTCGCGCCTCTCCAGGGCGTCCAAGGCCGTCCCCAAGAGCATGGCCCCGGTGGCCCCCAGCGGGTGGCCCAAGGCGATGGCACCGCCGTCCACGTTGACCCGCTCGTGGTCGACGCCCAGCTCGCGCATGGTCACCAGCGGCACGGCAGCGAAAGCCTCGTTGATCTCCCACAGGTCGATGTCCTGCGCCTCCATACCCGCCTGCCGCAGCGCCCTGCGGCTCGCCGAGATGGGCCCCGTGAGCATGATGAGCGGCTCCTCGCCCGTGACGCTCATGGCCCGCACGCGCGCCCGTGGCCGGAGGCCCAGGGCCTCTCCCACCTCGCGCCGGCCCACGAGCACGGCCGCCGCGCCGTCCACGATGCCCGAGGAGTTGCCGGCGTGGTGCACGTGCGCGATGCGCTCCACCTCGGGGTACTTGCGCCGCGTGAGCGCGTCCACGCCGAACTTCGTCCCCATGACCTCGAAGGACGGCTTGAGCTTCGCCAGGTCCTCCATGGTCGTCCCCGGCCGCGGGTGCTCGTCGCGCTCCAGCACGACCAGGCCCCCGGCGTCTCGCACGGGTACCAGCGAACGGTCGAAGTGCCCGGCTTCCACGGCCGCGGCGCACCGCCGCTGGCTCTCCACGGCGAAGGCGTCCACGTCCTCGCGGGTGAGGCCGTGCTTCGTGGCCAGAAGATCCGCCGAGATCCCCTGGGGGACGAAGCCGATGGCCCACTGCGTCTCCACGTCCAGCATGGCGCCGCCGTCCGCGCCCATCTTCACGCGGGACATGCTCTCCACGCCGCCGGCGACGATGAGGTCGTAATAGCCCGAGACCACCCGCGCCGCGGCGTCGTTCACCGCCTGGAGGCCCGAACCGCAGAAGCGGTTGATGGTCAGCCCGGGCACGCCGTCGCCGTAGCCGGCCAAGAGCGCCGCCGTGCGGGCGATGCAGGCCCCCTGGTCGCCCGTCTGGGTCACGCACCCCGCGATGACGTCGTCCACCTGGGAGGTGTCCAGCCCGTTGCGATCTCGCAGCGCCATGAGCGCCTGCCGCAGCAGCTCCACCGGCTTCACCGAGTAGAGCGCGCCCGTCTCCTTGCCCCGCCCCCGCGGCGTCCGCACCGCGTCGAAGATGTACGCCTCGCTCACCTGGTCCTCCCTCCGCTCCGTCCAGCCCGCGCCGCGCCCGTCGCCGCACGGAGCCCTCCCCGCGGCAGGCCCGCAGCGCGGAGGGCATGCTACCCCAAACCGCAAGCGCCTGGGGCCGGCTTCCGAGCGGCTCGGGGGAATGGGCCCACGAGGCGCGTCCCCAGAACGCCCACGCGCGGCGGCGGAGAGGTCGTGCTTGCGGCCGGGGGCTGTGTTAGGCAGTGCTCCGACGGCGGCGGGGAGGCCACAGACATCCTCTCGCCGCCCCCACCCGTTGGATGTCGCGGAGGTAGATGATGAGCACCCGACCCGTGAACTTCGCCCCAGGGCCGTCGATCCTCGATCTGTCCGTCATGGAGCAGGCGTCCAAGGACGTCGTCGCCATGGAGGGGCTGGGGCTGAGCATCCTCGAGATCAGCCACCGCTCGCCCACCTTCGACCGCATCCTCAACGATGCCCGCGACGGGCTCCGCGCCCTCCTCCGCGTCCCCGACACCCACGACATCCTGTTCCTCCAGGGCGGCGCCCGGGGCCAGTTCGCCCAGGTGCCCCTCAACTTCCTCCGCCCGGGCCAGACCGCCGCCTACGTGGACACGGGTGCCTGGTCCAAGTACGCCCTGGCGGAGGCGCAAGTGCTCGGCGAGGCCGTGGCCGTCGCCTCCAGCCAAGACGACGGCTACAGCCACCTGCCGGATCTCTCCGGCATCCAGCTCCCCGCCGACGTGGCCTACGTCCACACGACGTCCAACAACACGATCTACGGCACCCAGTGGCAGGAGCTCCCCGACTTCGGCGCCGTCCCCCACGTGTGCGACATGTCCTCGGACATCCTCTCGCGCCCGGTGGACGTGAGCCGCTTCCGCCTCATCTACGCCGGCGCCCAGAAGAACGCCGGCCCCGCGGGCGTCACCCTGGCCATCATCGACAAGGCCTGGATGGAGACCGCCCGCGTGGATATCCCCTCCATCTGGCGCTACGCCGTCCAGGCCAAGAAGGGCTCGACCTACAACACCCCCCCCGTCTTCGCCATCTACGTCGTGGGCCTCGTGGTCAAGTGGCTCCTGGAGCTGGGCGGCGTGGACGCCATCCACGCGCGCAACGAGCGCAAGGCGGCCATGCTCTACGACGCCATCGACGGCTCGGGCGGCTTCTACCGCGGGGCCGTCACCGACCCCGCCCACCGCTCCCGCATGAACGTGACCTGGCGCCTGCCCAGCGAAGACCTGGAGAAGCGCTTCGTGGACCAGGCCGCCGAGGCCGGGCTGGTCAGCCTCAAGGGCCACCGCTCGGTGGGCGGCATCCGCGCCTCCATCTACAACGCCCTGCCGGTGGAGGGCGTGGAGCGCCTGGTCGCCTTCATGGACACCTTCCGCGCCCAGCACGCCTGACCGCGCTCACGGGCGCTGCTCCCCAGCCTCCTCCCCCGCCGCTGCCGGCCGTCGGGCGGCGCGCGCCGGGGGCGGGGCGGGCTCAAGCCCGGAGCCGGTTCAGGTAGGTGTCCAGGTCCTCGCGCGGGATGAGGTCGAAGACCTCCAGCACCCCGTCTCGCTCGCGGACCATGACCCGATAGTGGATGCCCGCGCGCAGGGTCCAGACGTCCGACAGCCCCTCCATGCGCTTGGCCTCGCGCACCCATTTCCCGGCGGCCAGGCGCTCCAGGTCCTTGCGCACGCGCTCCACCGTGGAGGGCGGTAGCCGCTGGGCCGTGGTCTCGAACGCCGGGAGGTACGAGACGCGCCGCGAGGGCGCGGACAGCTCTGCGCCCCCCTCCTCCTCGCGCTCCTCCTCCCCGTCGCGGGCCTCCGTCTTCAGCCCGTCGGTGTCCACCTGGGAGGCGCGGGCCAGCCGCTCCCGCTCCCGGGTCTTGAGGTTCTGGAGGGTCCGCTCCGCGGCGCGGCGCTTGCGGTGGTGCTCCTCCAACTCTCGTCGCAGGCGCCGCAGCTCGGCCCGCAGACGATCCGCCTCGCTGGAGCCGCCCCCCTCCCGCCACGCCTCCTCGGCGCGCGCCCGGAGGTCCCGCTCCATCCGCAGGTCCATCTCCAGCTTGGACCTGGCCGCGTCCAGCTCGGCGACTCGATCTCGGAGGCGCGCGATCTCCTCGTCTCGTGGGTCGTCGCTCTCCACCGAGAGCCCGCTCAGCGGCAGTTCCAGCGCCTCGCACGCCGCGATCTCCACCCGACGCATGCGCTCGCTCTGCCCGGGCTCGAAGCTCTCGGTGAGTGCCTGGACGTAGCGCACGAGGAGCAACCCCAAGGGCAAGCGTCCCCCGCGCGCGACGATCTCCGCCAACCCCACGACGGGCTCGAAGCGCCCCGCGCGCGTGCCCCGCAGCGCCTCCGCCACGCGCTCGGAGACCGCCTCCGACTGCGCCCGCAGGGCCACCACGTCCTCCAGCGTCCACGCCCCGGCGCCGGGCGCCTCCAACTCCACCTCGGCCCGCAGCGCCTGGGGCAGAGACTCCACCCACGCCACGAGCTGCCCGCTCCCCCAGGTCTCGGGAGGCGCGGCCCGGAAGGCCTCGGCCGCGAGCCGCTCCCCCACGGGGGGATCGAGCTGCCACCCGCGGAGGACGACCCTCCGCTGGGCGTCCATGTCCCCGCGCGCCAGCGCGAGCTGGAGCCGCACGGACAGCTCGTCGAGGGGCGCCTCCTCATCCGGCCAGAACAGCGTCTCCCCAGCCCGCGGCCCTCCCCGCCGGAGACGCTCCGCACACAGGGCCTGCACCAGCGGCTCCACCTCGCGGAACCAGAACGCCTCGTTCCGGGTCATCCCCGGGGTCCCCGACGCATCCGCGACCTCGGGCACGGTGGGCGAGGGCTTGTGCAGACAACAGCGCTTATACTTCTTGCCGCTGCCACAGGGGCACGGATCGTTGCGCCCCACCCGCCTGGGAGCGGCAGCCGGTGGCGCTCCGGTCGCCCTGGGCGGGGTGAACAGGTCGAGCAGCGGCCACGTGAGGCGCTGGCGGTCCTCCTCCTCCAGCTCCCCGAGCGGACCGAGGTCCGCGTCCGCCAAGGCCGCGTGCGCGGCGGCCACGGCGCGGAGCCGCGGCGTGGCGTCCTCCCGCCGCGCGAGCTGGTCGCGCAGCCCCGCGCCATCGGGCCGCTGGGCGGCGCCCCGGACGAGCCACCCGGCCGCCTCCGGCACGGGCGCCGCGAGGGCCAGGTCTCGCCGCGGCAGCAAGAACCCCACCGAGGCGTCCAGCGCCAGCGTGCGCACGACCCCCTCCGCGTCCCCGGCCTCCGCCGCCGCGCGCAGGGCGGCGGCCAGCTCCGCCCGCACCTCCGACTCGCCGAAGGTCTTGACGAGCAGCGGCCCCAGCCCCCGCGTGACGCCGCCGCGCACGGCGATCTCGCGCTCCATCGCCTCTCGCAAGGACTTGCTCATGCGCCTCCCGAGCCCGGCCCGCGCGCCGGCTCACACGCACAGCCTACGACGCGCGGCGGCGTCCCGCGACCCCAATCGCCCCCTGACCAGGCGCCCGCTCGGTGACCGCACCGCGGCAGGCGGCCCGGGCGCGGGCTGGCACGAGGCGCCGTGTGGGGGCAAGCTGCCGCCGTGCCCACGCCCCCTACCAGGCCCGACGAGCGCCCCGGCCCCCTCCCCGTCGCCTCCGCCCTCCCGGCGCTCGTCGAGGCCACGGAGGGCGGAGGCCGCGCCGTCCTCGTCGCGCCGCCCGGAGCCGGGAAGACGACGCTCGTGCCCGGGGCGCTCCTGGACGCTGGCGTGGCCGGCCGGGGCGCCGTGGTCCTCCTCCAGCCCCGTCGGGTGGCCGCCCGGGCCGTGGCCCGCCGGATCGCCGCCCTGCGCGGGGGCGGCCTCGGCGACGAGGTGGGCTATCAGGTGCGCTTCGACCGCCGCCTGGGGCCTCACACACGCATCCGCGTGGTCACCGAGGGCGTGCTCCTCGCCCAGCTCCAGCGCGACCCCTCCCTCCCAGGCGTGGGCGCCGTCGTGCTCGACGAGTTCCACGAGCGCTCCCTCCACGCCGACCTGGCCCTGGCGCTGCTCCGCGAGACCGTGGACGCCCTCCGCGACGACCTGGCGGTGGTGGTCATGTCGGCCACCATGGACCCCGCCCCCGTGGCGCGTTTCCTGGGGGCGGGGCGCGGCGCTCCCGGGGCCGCGCCGACGCTCCAGGTCGCCGGGCGCACCTTCCCGGTGGAGGTGCGCTACCGGCCGCCGCGGGCCTCCCGGCGAGGCGGCCGAGAGGGGTCCCTGACACAGCGCGCGCTCGACGCCGTCCCGGCCGCCGTGGCGGAGGCCGTCGAGACGGCGCTCGACGCGGGCCTCCCGGGGGGCACGGTCCTGGTCTTCCTCCCGGGGGTCCGCGAGATCCAGCGCGCCGCCCGCGCCCTGGAGCCCACGGCCACCCGCCGGGGCTGGACCTTGGCGGAGCTCCACGGGCGCCTGCCCCCCGCCGCCCAAGACGCCGCCTTGCGCCCGTGCTCGGGATGGCGCGTCGTGCTGTCCACCAACGTGGCGGAGACCTCGCTGACGATCCCCGACGTCGTGGCCGTGGTGGACACCGGGCTCGTGAAGCGCCCCCGCCACGACGCCTCCGTGGGCGTGGGTCGGCTCGTCACCGAGCGCGTCTCCCGGGCCTCGGCGGACCAGCGCGCTGGCCGCGCCGGGCGCGTGCGCCGCGGGTGGGCCTGGCGCCTGTGGAGCGAGCACGACCACGCCGGCCTCCTGGCCGCTGAGCCGCCCGCCGTGGCGCGAGCCGACCTGGCGCGCCTCGTGCTCGAGCTCAAGGGGTGGGGGGTCACGGACCCGCGCCGGTTCGACTTCTTCGAGGCCCCCTCGCCCCAGGCCCTGGACGCGGCCGAGGGCGTCCTCACCGCCCTGGGCGCCATCGACGCGCCGGGCGGTCCCATCACGGCCCGCGGGCGCGCCCTCCTGCGCCTGCCCGCCCACCCGCGCGTGGGGCGATTCCTCTTGGAAGCCCACGCTCGGGGGCAGGCCGCGCTGGGGGCCCAGGTGGCCGCGGCGCTAGAGGCCGGGGAGACCCGCCCCCGGGAAGCCCGCGCCGCGCCCGTCGCGGCCGACGTGCTCGCCGCGGTGGCCGGGGGGCCGGGCCGCGACCGGCCCAGCCGCGAGGCGCGCGCCTTGGCCGAGGCCGCGCGCCGGGCCCAGGGACGGGCGCCGCGGGCTCGCGAGGCGGAGGCGGACGCGATCTGCCGGGCGCTGCTGGCCGGGTGGCCCGACCGCGTGTGCCGCCGCGTAGCGCCCCACGACCCGCGCCTCCGGATGGTGGGTGGGCGAGGCGCGCGCCTGAGCCCCCACAGCGGCGTCCAGGACGACGAGCTCCTGGTGGCGCTGGACGTCGAAGGGGGCACCGGGCAGGGAGAGCTGGTGGTGCGCTCAGCGGCGCGGGTGGCGCGGGCGTGGCTTGACGAGGATCCGCGCCTGCGCGTGGGGCGGGAGGTCCACTGGGACTCGGCGCGAGAGCGGGTCGTGGCGCGCGAGGTGACCACCCTGGGAGACCTCGTGCTGGCGGAGGCCAGCGTCCCTCTGGAGGATCGGCGCGAGGCCGCTGCGCTGCTCGCGCGCCAGGCGGCGCGGGATCTCCCGCGGGCGTTGGGGGCTCCGCGCGCGGAGGACGAGGGGCTCCTGGCGCGCCTGGTGTCGCTGGCGCGCTGGCGGCCGGACCTGAGCCTGCCCGCGGACCGCGAGGGGTGGCTCCGGGCGGCGCTGCCGGCGCTGTGCGAGGGTCGCTCCAGCTTCGGCGACCTCCGCGGGGCCCCCCTGCGCGGCGCGCTGCTGGCGGCCCTGGGCGGGGCGGCGCGCGGCGTCCTCGACCGGGAGGCGCCCGAGGACGTCGCCGTGCCCAGCGGGCGGCGCGCCAAGCTGCGTTACCGGCTGGATGGCCCGCCCGTGTTGGCGGTGAAGGCCCAGGAGCTGTTCGGAGCGACGACGAGCCCGCGGGTGGCGGGAGGGCGGGTGGCCGTGGTCGTGCAGCCCTTGGACCCCGCCGGGCGCCCCCTGGCCACGACGACGGACCTGGCGAGCTTCTGGGCGGGCGCCTGGGTGGAGGTCCGCAAGGAGATGCGAGGGCGTTACCCCAAGCACCGATGGCCCGAGGATCCCGCGCACGCCGAGGCGAGCGTCCGCACGACGAAGGGGCGGCGCGCGCGCTGAGGAGGCGACGAGCCTTCCGGGCGCGCGCGGCGCCGTGGTATGGACTGCGGGTCCGCGCGATGCTCCGCGCTGGGGCGTCGCGGGCGACGGAGACGGAGGTACACAGTGAAGCGGCTCGCGAGAGAGATCGTCATCGTGTCGGCGCGGCGGACGCCCTTCGGCAAGTACGGGGGAGGGCTCCGGTCCCTGTCGCCCACGGAGCTCGGGGTGCTCGCGGGACGGGCGGCCCTGGAGACGGCGGGCGTGGCGCCCGAGGTCGTCGACCACGTGATCTTCGGCAGCGTCATCCAGGCGAGCCGGGACGCCATCTACCTCACGCGGCACATTGGCCTGAAGCTGGGCGTGCCCACCCACGTGCCGGCGCTGACGGTGAACCGGCTGTGCGGCAGCGGCTTCCAGGCGGTCGTCTCGGCCGCCCAGGAGATCCTGCTCGGGCAGGCCGAGGTCGTGCTCTGCGGCGGCACGGAGTCCATGAGCCAGGTCCCCTACACCGTCTGGAACGCGCGCTTCGGGCTGGGGCTGGGCAAGTCCCCCATGACGGACTTCCTGTGGGACTCGCTCACGGACTCGTACACGGGCATGCCCATGGCCGAGACGGCGGAGAAGCTGGCCGCCCAGTATGGGATCGACCGGGTGGAGGCGGACGCCTTCGCCGCCCTGAGCCACCAGCGCTACTTCGCCGCCCAGGAGGCCGGGCGCTTCGACGCCGAGCGCGTGGAGGTGCGCGTGCCCGGGCGCAAGGGCGAGGTCGTCGTCGCCGAGGACGAGCACCCGCGTCCGGGGACCACGGCGGAGACCTTGGCGCGGCTGCGGCCGGCCTTCCGCCCCGACGGCATGATCACGGCCGGGAACGCCTCGGGGATGAACGACGGGGCGGCGGCCCTGGTGGTCACGACGGGCGAGCGCGCGGCGGCGGAGGGGTGGACGCCCCTCGCGCGGCTCGTCTCCTGGGGGGTGGTGGGCGTGGACCCCAGCGTCATGGGCATCGGGCCGGTGGGGGCCATCCGGCGGGCCCTCGACATGGCGGCGCTGGACCTCGGGGACATGGCGCTGGTGGAGGTCAACGAGGCGTTCTCACCGCAGTATCTGGCGGTGGAGAAGGAGCTGGGGCTGGACCGGGAGCGGACCAACGTGGACGGCGGGGCCATCGCGCTCGGCCACCCGCTGGGGGCGTCTGGCGCGCGCATCACGGCCCACCTCGTCCACGAGCTCCGACGCCGGGGGGCGTCCTTGGGCGTGGGGAGCGCGTGCATCGGCGGTGGGCAGGGCATGGCGGTCGTGCTGGAGACGGTCTGACCGCGCCGAGCACGGGGGCGCGGGAGACGGCGGGCCACGGAGCCCAGGAGGACGGCGACATGGCAGGGCGGCGCGAAGCGAGCGACGACGACATCATCTACGACTGGAACCTGGTGGGGTTCGATGCGCCCCTCACGGGGGAGCCGGTGGAGCTGCTGGACGAAACCCTCCACGACGGGGTGCAGTCGCCGAGCGTCATCGACCCCGACGTCCACGACAAGGTGGCTCTGGTGCGGCTCATGGAGGCGCTGGGCATCCAATACGTGGACACGGGGTTCCCCAGCGCTGGGCGGCGGGAGCGGGAGGACGTCAAGCGGCTCTGCGAGGCGATCCGAGACGAGGATCTCCAGATCCGCCCGGGCGCCGGGGCGCGGGTGGACGTGGACGACGTGCGGACGATCGTGGACATCGCCAGCGAGACCGGCGTGGAGATCGAGGTCCTCACCTTCGTGGGCTCGAGCCCCATCCGGCAGATCGCCGACGCCTGGGACTTGGCGGAGATGCGACGGCGCACGGCGGCGGCGGTGTCCACGGCGAGCCACGCCGGGCTCCCCGTGACCTTCGTCTCCGAGGACGCGGTGCGCTCGGCGCCCAAGACGCTGGAGCCCCTGTTCCGGGAGGCTCTGGACGCGGGCGCCTCGCGCCTGGCGCTGTGCGACACGGTGGGGCACGCCACGCC
The DNA here is from genome assembly GCA_964478315.1 of uncultured Myxococcales bacterium. Classification (GTDB taxonomy): domain Bacteria; phylum Myxococcota_A; class UBA9042; order PHBI01; family JAAZYN01; genus CAYZID01. Next base: position 23,564 of record CAYZID010000067.1, read on the forward strand.
GGACGGGATCAAGGCCCTGGTGACCTGGACCCGGGAGCTCTTGGACCGGCTGGGCGCGGGCCACGTCCGGCTGGACTGGCACGGGCACAACGACCGGGGGATGGCGCTAGCCAACACGCTGTTCGCCCTCCAGTACGGGTGCCAGCGGGCCCACGCCACGGCGCTGGGGCTGGGCGAGCGGGTGGGCAACACGGCCATGGACCAGCTCCTGGTGAACCTCCGGCTGCTGGGGGACATCGACCACGACCTGTCGTCGCTCCAGGCCTACTGCCGCACGGCGAGCGTGGCTACGAACCACCTCATCCCCCGAAACTACCCCGTGGTGGGCAAGGACGCCTTCCGCACGGCGAACGGGGTCCACGCCGAAGCGATCCTCCGGGCACGCGAGCGGGGCGCCACGCGGCTGGCCGATCGGATCTACTCGGGCGTCCCGGCCTCCATGGTGGGTAAGCGCCAGGTGATCGAGATCGGCAATCGTTCGAGCCGCGCCAACGCCATCGCCTGGCTCACGGACCACGGCTACATCCCCACGCCCGAGCTGACCGAGCAGGTCTTCCAGGCCGCCAAGGACACGAACCGAACGCTGCACGACGACGAGGTGGACGCCATCGTCCGCCGGGTCATGGGGGCGCCGGGCGAGTGCTGACGCGCCGCGCGCGACGCGCTGGAGGGGGCGAGCCGTGGTTTCTTGGGGGCGCCTACCCCGCGCGAGCGGAGCTGGCGACGGGGAGGCGGAGGCGGAAGCGGGGGCGGCTGCGGGGGCGGCTGCGGAGACGGAGGCGGAAGCGGCTGCGGGGGCGGCTGCGGGGGCAGAAGCGGAGGCGGAAGCGGAGGCGGAAGC
>CAYZID010000068.1:0-24267 GCA_964478315.1 uncultured Myxococcales bacterium
GACACGGCTGCGGACACGGCTGCGGACACGGCTGCGGACACGGCTGCGGACACGGGCGCGGACACGGCTGCGGACACGGTCGCGGACACGGCTGCGGACACGGTCGCGGATGCGGCTGCGGACACGGGCGCGGACGCGGCGACGGACGCCGACGCCGTGGACGTCCCCGTCGTGGGCCCCTTCGACGACCTGGAGGGGCTCACGGGGGCCAGCTTGCGGGCCGCCCTGCACCAGCGGGTCGATGGACACACGAACCTGGGCTACAGCGGCGACGGGACGGCGCGCGAGTACATGTTCGCGGTGCTGGACAACCACGGCGGCCGGCTGGAGTGCATCTATACCGGCCGGACGGTGAAGGCGGCGGACCCCAACGCCCCGCCCATCGGGGACGACACGTCGTTGCCCGAGATCGACACGACGCCCAACGAGGACTGTCGGATGCCCGACGGCTCCCCGGTGTCGGGGGGCTGCGTGTTCAACACGGAGCACTCGTGGCCCAAGAGCGACGGGGCCGCCAACGAGCCCGCCGAGGCGGACCTCCACCACCTGTTCCCCACCTGGGAGGTCCCCAACGGCACCCGGGCGAGCTACGATTACGGGTTCGTGGACCCCGACGCCGCCACGATCTGGAGCGAGAACGGCAGCGCGCTGGGGGACTCGGTGGGCGGGGACATCGTCTTCGAGGTGCGCCCCGAGTACCGCGGCGACGTGGCGCGGGCGCACTTCTACTTCGCCGTGCGCTACGACAAGTCCATCCCCACGCCCGAGGAGGACACGCTGCGGGTGTGGAACGTCGAGGACCCCGTGAGCGACGAGGAGCGCGCCCGCAACGAGGGGATCTTCGCCGTCCAGCACAACCGCAACCCCTTCGTGGACCGCCCGGACTTCGTGGATGCCATCAGCGACTTCTGAGCGACGGCGACCGGGATCTTGAGCGGCGAGCCCGCTCGGGGCACCTTCCGGGGCCCGCACGCACGGCGTGCCCGCCCGAGAGGACCGCATGGACAACCCCGCCGACGCCGCCCACCCCATCCACCCCCTCCTGGCCCAGCGCTGGAGCCGCCTGGCCTACGACCCTCGCCCCATCCCTGCGCCCACGCTGCGGACGCTCTTCGAGGCCGCGCGCTGGGCGGCCTCGTCCATGAACGAGCAGCCCTGGCGCTTCGTCCTGGCGCGGCGCGAGGACGCGGCGAACTTCGAGGCCCTCCTGGGCACGCTGGCCCCGGGCAACGCCGCGTGGGCCAAGGACGCCGGGGCGCTCATCCTGGCCGCCCACACGACGCGCTTCGCGCGCAACGATCGGCCCAACCCCTGGGCCCCCCACGACCTGGGGATGGCCGTGGCGAGCCTGGTCATCCAGGCCACGGCCGAGGGCCTGGTCTGCCGGGCCATGGGCGGCTTCGACGCAGACGCCGCCCGGGCGGCCCTGGCGCTCCCCGAGGACGTGGCCCCCGTGGCGGTGCTCGCCGTGGGTTACCCCGGAGACCACGAGGCCCTGGACGACGGCCTCCAAGCCCGCGAGCGCGCCCCGCGCACCCGCGCACCCCAGGAGGACTTCGTCTTCGAGGGGCGCTTCGGCACGCCCTGGCGGTGAATCGCGCGCCGAGGCGAGCCCGGGCAGGGTGCGCCGCGGCGCCCCTGCGAAGGCTCGGTCAGCTCAGGGCGTGGCGTCTGGCTGGGGGACGCACTGGCCGGCGGAGTCGCACGTGAGCGGCTCGGGGGGCATGCACGGCGGGGGCTGGCAGGCGTCGATCTCGGGCCAGGTCTGGCTGTTGCAGTAGTAATCGAAGGCCGCCGTGTTCGCCGCGCACTGCGCGGCCGTCATGGGCGCCGTCGGGCACATGGGGCAGGCGCAGTCCGCCACGCTCGTGGGCGCCGTGGCGTGGAGGCACCAGGTGCAGTCCGCGCCGTCAGCGCACTGAGCGGGCGGCGCGCACACCGGGCAGCAGGCGCCGGGCGGCGTGACCTGCTCCGCCAGGGGGCAGTCCGGGGGCTCGCACATCACCATGGCGCACTCGTCCGGGCCGCAGACGTAGCCCTGGTTGCAGCCCGCGGGGGGAGGCGCCGGGCACGGCGGCGGCATACAGCTCGCCCTCTCGGGCCAGACGTCCGAGCCACAGAAGGTCGCGTAGGCGGCCGTGTTGGCCGCGCACTGCGCCACGGAGGTGTACGTCCCACACGTAGGGCACTGACACTCGTCGGTGCTCGTGGGGGCGAACTCCGCCGTGCACAGCGTGCAGTCCGAGTCATCCAGGCACTCGACGGTGGGCGGGAGAGGCTCCTCGCACACGGGGCAGCAGGCACCGGGCGGGATGACCTGCTGCTCGGGCGGGCACGGGGGCGCGGCGCAGTCCACGTCCCCGCAGGGGTCCACGACGCCCTCCACGCACTGCTTGGGCTCCTCGGGTGCGTCACCCAAGCAGACCGCGGGCGGCGGCTCTTGGCAGGCGACGTCGGGGCACATGATGGGCACGTCGGCGCACACCGTCTTCCAAGCGGAGGTGTTGAACTCGCACTGGGCCGCCGTCATGGGGTCGTCGGGGCACAGGGGACAGTAGCAGTCATCGGCCGACGCCGGGGCCGTGGGGAAGGCGCACATGGCGCAGTCGCCATCGGCCTCACAGGTGTCGGGCACGCACACGGGGCAGCACTCTCCGGGCGGGACCTCGGGGTGCCCGTTGGTGCACTCGAGGGCGGCGCAGTCCACGTTGGCGCAGGGGTCGGGGAGTTGGGCCGTACAGATCCCCAATCCGTCCTGGGCAAACGCTGGGGGCGCTTCGTCTTGGACGCAGACCGCGGGCAGCGGAGCGCCGCACGCCACGGCGGGGCACGAGAGCGGGACGTCTTCACACAGGGACCGCCAGACCGCCTCGTTGTAGGCGCAACGCTCCACCGAGAGCGGCGTCTCCGTGCACTCGGCGCAGTAGCACTCGTCGACGCTCTCGGGGGCGGTGGGGTAGAGGCACTCGGTGCAGTCGGCGTCGTCCGTGCAGCCGTCGGCGACACAGGAACCGCAGCACTCGCCGGGGAGGACGACCGAGGAGCTACCAGGTGGGCAGCCCATGGCCGGCGGGCAGGTCACGTCCTGGCAGGGGTCCCCGCCGCCGTCCGCGGTGTCGAGCTGGCCCCCGTCCGCCCCGGGGAGGTCGGCCGCCGTTCCGTCGCTGGCCGCGCCGTCCCCGGCGCCCGCGTCCAGCCCCCCGCCGTCCACCGTGCCCGTAGACGGCTGCGTGGCGTCCAAGCAGCCGGACCCGGCGGCCATCGCGACAGCGAAGCCGAAAGCCAAGGGCACCAGCGCGGAGAGGCGCGAGTGAAGCCAAGTCATGAGGACCTCCCGGCAGGTCGGCGCGGAACGCGCCCGAGGCGTGGAACTGGGTGTGTTGACAGTCGTAGGGAGCGCCCGGCGTCAACGCAAACGGGCGTACGCTCAAGGGTCGAGCCGAACGGTCCCCCGTGGCTGGCGGCTACGGGGGACCGTGCAAGGAAGGCCGCCCGCGAACGCGGCCGAGCTACTCGCAGTGGTCGGCCGCGCAGACGTTGTTCTTCCAGTCGCAGGAGCCGCTCTTGCAGATGCTGTTGTTCTGGCACGGCTCACCCGCGTCGCGCTTGGGCAGGCAGGTGTGGGTCTCGGTGTCGCAGCCCAGCCCCTCGTTGCAGATGAGGTCGCGCCCCGGCTCGCCGAGATCGCAGGACGAGCCCTCCGTACCGTCTCCCGCGAGCTTGCAGGTCTTGGTGGTGTCATCGCAAGTGAGGAACTTGAGGGGGTTGCAGTAGGCCATGTTCTCCCCGCAGGCTCCGCCGACCTCGTTGACGATGGGGATGGGCTGGCAGGACAGCCCGGTCCAGTCCGGCGTGGGGAAACAGGCCTGCCCGGTAACGCACACCTGGTCCTGATTGTCGCACGAGGCGCCCGCCACCAGGGGCTGCCGGCAGGTGCCCGGCTCGTTCTGGCTCGGGCTGTCGCACCACAGGCCCTCGGTGCAGTCCACGTAGGTCAGGACGTTCCCCTCGCGGCTCACGAGGCCGCACGCGCCACCCTCGGCCGCGTCGGCACCCCGCCGAGCCTCCAGACAGGTGCCGCTCTGGGCGCCGTCGTCCCAGTGACAGACGCCCGCGCCCTGCAAGCTCTCCTGGGCGCACGTCTCGTCCGCCCCGTCACACGGCTGGCCCAGGGCCGCGCGCGCCGTGCAGGTCCCGGGGCAGGCGCTCTCCGTGTCGCAATAGGCGTCCCCGGCGCACTCGGCCGTGAGGTGACAGGGCTGGCCCAGAGTGATGGTGCCCTGGAAGGCGTCGGCGCAGACGCTGGTCGTGGGGTCCTCCACGACCTCCAGCGCCCAAATGCAGCCTTGGATCTTCGCCAGGCAGGCCGCGCCCGCCGCCCCGTCGTAGACGACCGTCCCGGCCGCGATGGCGTCGACCAGGGCGTTCGGCCCCGTCACGATGGGCAGGACGGTGTCCACGCAGGCCTCACCCTGGGGCAACATGGAGGCCAGAAAGATGTTGTCGTTGTTGGCGACCTTGCACTTCTGGAGGCGGTCGCACAGCCACCCCGCCGCCGCGGCGGGGAAGTCCTCGGGGGCCAGCGTGCTGGGCGCGCCGGTGTCGCTGCCAGCGGTGTCACCACCTGCGGTGTCGCTGGCGGCGGTGTCAGTGCTTGCGGTGTCACCACCTGCGATGTCGCCACCGGACGCGTCGACGTCCGTGCCGCCACCGATCGTCCCGCCGTTGGTGTTGCCGCCGGGCGAGTCGCAGGCGGACGCCAGGAGACCAACCGACAAGGTCGCCGCGGCGACGAGAGACAGGAGGACGGGCGTGGGCCGCTGGGTCGTACGCATGGGAACCTCTCCTTGTCCCTGGGGGGGCGCCACGGCGGTGCGGCGATACCAGGGACGTTACGTGGAATGACGAGCCGGCTATCATGGTGGTTGCGGGCCCCCAACCAAAGCCCGCGCGGGCGGCGGATCGGTTGGGATTGGTTCGGATCAGTGGACCTCGTCGGCGCCGATGTCGAAGCCGTCCCCCGCGGGCCGGGGTTCGCCGTGGATGTCCCACTGGGGGGCGCCAGCGGCCGTTCCCTGGTCCACGAGCGGGGAGCTCGTGTCCAGCGCCGGCGGTACGGGCAGGCCGTTTCCGTCGGCTTGGGTGAGGTCCACGGGCACGCGTAGGTTGTGCTCGAAGCGCACCGGGCCGCCGGAGGCGTTCGAGGCGTCGAGCTCGCTCGCGGTTGCGAACATCTGCTGGGAGCCCTCGTTCCAGTAGGCGGCGGCGCCGTCCGGGGTGAGGTCGTTGAAGCCCAGGTAGCGGGGTCCTCCGAACGCCTCCGCCGCGAAGACGCTCACCGCCCCCTGGCACACCGACGCCCCGAGGATGTTGTTGCGGTAGACGCCCCGGGGGCCCGGGGCGTTGTCCATGGACACGGCCGCCGCTCGACAGAGCTCCGCCTGGGCCAAGTGCCCCGTGGCGAACAGCAGGTTGGAGTGGACGTCCAACTCTGCCCCGGCGGCGGGGCTGAGGTTCGTGGGGTCCAGAGGATCGGTGCTCGTGCGCAGGGCGATCCACTGGGTGTCGTAGGCGTCCAGCTCCCCGCCCACGCAGTCGGCCCCGGTCGCCACGACGACGTTGTTCTGGAGGCGCGCCAGGGCGTCCTTCGCCTCGATCCCGTAGGCAGCTTCGGTGGCGCACCCGGGCCACACGAGGTTGCCGTCCACGAGGGTGCCCACGGACTGGGCGAGCAAGATCCCCTTGGCCTTGCGCGCGGCGCCCCCGGCGATGACGCCGTTGCGCACGATCCCGTGACAGGTTCCGAGTTCGCACTTCACGCCGTAGGAGGCGTCTACGAAAGGCGTGTCCCCGCTGGGCGCGAAGAGGTCCTGCACGGCGTGCCCGACGATCCCAGCGTTCTGGCTGATGAGGCAGTGGGACGGCGCGCCACCGCCCCCGGACGGATCGCAGTAGACGCCGGCCGTGAAGCCCACCCGGCCCCCCATGAGCCCGGCGATGAGGCCGTTGCCCTCCAAGACGCCGTGGCACCCGGCCTGGAGCCAGGCGCCGAAGGTCTTGGTCGCCTTCTGACCGTCCGTGGGCCCCGCCGCCCCGAGGACCGAGTTGCCCACGAAGCGCGGCCGCGTGTCCTGGCAGGCCTTGGCGTGGACGGCGGCGTCGTGGACGCTGCCGCCAGCGGCGGCCACCGAGGAGGTCGCGATGACCGTCCCCGCGGCGTTCCCCTCCACGCGCACGCCCTCGGCGATGTCCCCGCCGAATCCGCAGATGACCGACCGGGCCACGCGGGCCCCGGGAGAGTCCACGAGCCACACGCCCACGGCGTTCTGGGCGACCGTCGCGTTCTCGGACAAGACGTCCACACCGCCCAGGATGAGCCGATCCGAGTAGCTCGCTCCGTCCGCGGGGTTGCACGTGCCCACGCAGCGCCCGTCCACGACGAGCCCCTCGTCGCAGGCGTCCTCGATGCGCGGGCGGGCGTTCTCGCTGCGGACGCCCGCGGACTGCAGGAAGCCGCCGCCCAAGATGCGGCTCGCGCGGAGGAGGGGACCCGTCTCGGCGCCCACGCCGCCGCGCACGAGGACGCCCGCGGACAGGGGCGCGGTGGGGCTGCCGGAGATCCAGCAGTCCGAGACGATGGCCCCGGGCGAGTCGTCGATGGTCACCGCCGCCGCCCACATGCCGTCCTCGCCCCCGTTCCCGCCCATGGTCGAGGCGTATTCGCTCCGCACGCGCAGCCCCTGGAGCATGGTGGGGCTCTGAATCCCATCGAAGTGGACGCCCTCGGGGCCGGTGACGACGAGGACCGCCCCGCAGCCCTCCTCCTGCGCGGGTTGCCCGCCACCCGCCGGCGGGACCACGAACCCGCCCAGCACTGACACGCCGTCGGCCATCTCGAAGTCGCCCGACAGCTCCGGCGGCGGCACGAGGGCGCCCAGTCCACACCCGGGTGCCCCCAGGACGCAGACGTCCTGGCCCCAACCGTTGGTGGACGCCCAGTCGATGGCTGTCTGGATGGAGGACAAGGGGTTGCGCCAGTTCCCCATCTCCCACGCAGGGTCGCGCACCGCGCTCGGTCCGGCCACCCAGATGCAGCCGTCCACGCCGTTGTCCGGCCCGCAGCCCTCATCGACGACCCCATCGCAGTCGTCGTCCTTGCCGTTGCCGCACTCCTCGTGCGCTTTGGCCTTGCCCCAATTGGGTTGACAGACGACCAGCTCGCCCCCGGCGCAGACCTCCGCCGTCGCGGCGCACTCGCCCAGCCCGCAGGTCTGCGTGAGAGGGCCGAAGCTGCCGTCGGCCTGGAGCACCTGGTCCGTGTGGCCGTCGCAGGTGTCGTCCAGCCCGTTGCACAGCTCCACCGGCGCCGCGCCGATCTTGCCCACGCAGGGGCCGAAGTCTCCGTCACCCTGGCAGTAGGCCACCCCCTGCTGACACACGCCCTCGTCCGAATCTCCGCACACCACGGCGTCGGTGAGCCCATCGCAGTCGTTGTCCACGCCGTCGTCGCAGAACTCCTCGGAGATGCCCGGGTTGGCGTTGGCGTGCTCGTCGTCGCAGTCCTCGCCCAGGCAGTCCGGGCCCACGCCGTAGCCGTCGCCGTCGGCATCGAGACACGAGATGGCGCACTGTGACGCCCCCCCCTGGGGCCCCCCACAGACCCACCCGGCCTCCACCGTGCAGTCCGGCGCGCAGCCGTCGCCGGCCACCCCGTTGCCGTCGTCGCAGGCCTCGGGTCCCACGCGCTTGCCGTCGCCGCAGTTGGGGTTGCAGACCGAGGCCCCCCCGGGGAGGTGCCCGCAGCCCCAGCCGTCCTCCACCTTGCAGTCCGGCGCGCAGCCGTCGCCGGGGAAGGGGTTGCCGTCGTCGCACTGCTCGGGGACCACCCCGTCGGGGAGCCCGCTGTTGAGCACCAGCCCGTCTCCGCAGAGGGGCTTGCACTGATGCACCCACGAGCCGTCCGGCGCGACGCTGGCGGGGTCGCAGGTCCACCCCTGCGACGGTTTGCACACGTCGCAGCCGTCTTCGGAGCCCGACCAGGGGTTGTTCTCGGCGTCCACACCGTCGTCGCACTCCTCCCAGCCCACGACCTTCCCGTCCCCGCAGAGGGGGGTGCACACGACGTCCGTCCCCAGAGCGTCTTGGGCGTCGCAGCTCCACCCTTCCTCGGGCTGACAGTCCGCGTCGCAGCCGTCACCGGGCTCCAGGTTCCCGTCGTCGCAGGCCTCCTGGCCGGGCACGACATACCCGTCTCCACAGGCCGGCCAGCAGGGGCTGGGGTTCCAGGGCGCACACTCCCAGTGCTCCTCCACCTGGCAGTTGAGGTCGCAGCCGTCGCCGGGCTCCCCGTTGCCGTCGTCGCAGGCCTCCAGGGGCTCGACCACGAACCCGTCGCCGCATTGGGTCGAACAGACGCTGGCGCCGTCCTGGTCGGTGGAGCACTGCCAGCCGTCCTCGACGTGGCAGGTCTCGTCGCAGCCGTCGGTCCATGGCACGGGCTCTCCCACGGGCTCGCCGTCGCTCCCCAGCGGGACCACCGCCATGCCGTTGTCGCACTCCTCGTCCGACGTGACGAAGCCGTCTCCGCAGAAGCCGTGGCAGACGCTCGGGCCTCGCCACGCGGTCGCCCCCGTCCCCTCCACCGGCACGTCGCCCTCCGGTGCCCCCGGCCCGTCCGCGCCCTGGGGCACGGCGACGGGCGGCGAGGAGGGCTCGCAGGTCCAGCCGGGCTCGGTGTGGCACGTGGCGTCGCAGCCGTCGCCGCCCACGGCGTTGCCGTCGTCGCAGGGGAGACCTTCCTGCGCGACCGTGGGGTCCAGCGTCGGGTCGGGGTCTCCCGGCACCCGGACGATGTAGCCGTCACCACAGATGGGGGTGCACTTCGACGGGGCCCCCAGGCAAGTCCACAGTTCCTCCACGGTGCAGTCCGAGGCGCAACCGTCCCCGCCCCTCACGTTCCCGTCGTCGCACTCCTCGCCCGGCTGGTTCATGCTGCCGTCGCCGCACACGGGCTCGGGCGGCGGGCCCGCGTCGGGGCGACCGCCGTCGGGGAGCACGCCCGCGTCGCCGGCCCCATCGACCCGCCCGCCGTCCGTCACCGGCGCGTCTCCGCCCCCGCTCCCGTCCCCCACGGCGTCCACGCCTGGGAGCACGTCCACGGTGCCCTGGAGCTGCGAGGCGTCGTAGCCCACGCGGCAGCCGCCGAGCAGGAGCAGGAGGCTCCCGAGGACGGCCAGCCAGGGCCCCGCGTCCGTGGCCGCCGTCCGTCGCCGCGTCCCCTCGCCCGTCCATGACCGGTCCATGTCTCCGCCTCCCGCTGGGTGTGCCACCGAGCCGCCGCGCCCCCGACGCGGCGCACCAAGCCTACGGGGCCGCGGGCTCGGGTTCAAACGGCTCGGCGATCCGGGCGGGACGGGCGGGGGAGCGCGGGCGGGCGCCGGCTCAGAGGAGCGCGCGGGACGGCGCGTACTGGAGCCAGTGAAGCTCGTTGTCGAGCCAAGCCTGGGGCCGCTCGTTGGCGAGCTCGCTGAGGGCGAGGACGAGGTCGTGCTCGGCCAGGGTGATGGCGTCTTCGAGGACGCGCGCCGATCCCACGCCCGGGGTGTTGAGCTGGCCCACGACGCGCACGACGACGCCCGGGAGGTGCTCCACCAGGTCCCCCTGGATCTGGCGGCCGAAGCCGGCGAAGGTCCGGTCGGCGTGGGCGATGAGGACCTTCCCCGTGCGCCGGGCGCTGTCGAAGATGGCCTCGCGGTCGTAGGGGACCAGGGTGCGCAGATCCCAGACCTCGGCCTCCACGCCCCGGTCGGCGGCCAGCTTGTCGGCGGCGGCCACGGCCTGCCAGGCCGCCCAGCCCCAGGCGACCACGGTGACGTCCCGCCCGGCGCGACGCTTGGCGGCCCGGGACAGGGGGACCTTGTAGTCCACGATGGGCAGGGGGCGTCCGGCGCGGCGCAGGGCCTGGAGCTCGCGGGGGTCCTGGGGCTCCCCGGGGAGGGCGGGACCCAGGCGCATGCGATACAGGCGCTTGGGTTCGAGCTGGAGGACGGGGCCGCGGTAGGCCACCGCCGAGCGCGTGAGGCCGTAGGCGTCCCAGGCGGTGGAAGGGGTGGTGATGACGAGGCCCGGGATATTGCCGAAGTAGCCGTCCACGCTCATGGAGTGGTAGAGCGCGCCGCCCTGCACGGGGTCCACGGGCATGCGCACGGTGACGTTGGCGGCGATCTGCCCGTTGGTGCTCCAGTAGAGGTTGCCCAGGTGGACGAACCAGTGCAGCGCGTTGAAGGCGTAGTCGCCGAACTGGATCTCGGGGAGGATGGCGAGGTCCTGGTGGAGCGCGGCGCCCGTGGCGGTCCCCACGATGAGGGGCTCGTTCAGCGGCGTGTCACGCACGCGGTCGGGGTAGCGGGCGTGGAGCCCGGCGGTGACCTGGAAGACGCCGCCGCGCTCGCCCACGTCCTGCCCCCAGAGCGCGGCGTCGCCCCCGGCCAGGGCGCGGTCCAGGGCGCGGTTCAGGGCCTCGTTGACCTGCACGCGCGTGGTGCGGCCGGGCTCGGGGAGGGGCTCCTGGGCGCGCGGGAAGGGGGGCCGCACGTGGCGCCAGAGATCCCCGGCCTCGGGCGACGGGTCGGGCTCGCGCCGCACGGTGGACAGCGTGGCCCGCACGGACTCCAGGGCGTCGGCCATGCGCTGCCCCAGTCGGTGCATCTCGAAGTAGGACTTGCGGCGGTCCACGACGCCCCGCGCGAACACGTCGGCGGAGGCGATGACGCCCTCGTCGGCGAGCTGGGCGCCCCACTCGACCAGGGGGTCCCGGGCGTCGAGGTCGAACTGCCCGCCCGAGGAGCTGGAGTGCCCCATGAGGCGCGGCACGTGGGCGTGGATGAGCACGGGCTGCTGCTCTCGGAAGGCCAGGCGGGCGGCGGCGAGGGTCGCCTCGTAGGTGGAGCGGAAGTCGAAGCCGTCGCACTCGAAGGGGCGCATGCCGAAGGCCTCGGCGTAGGTCGCGTAGCTGCGGATGCCGCGCCCGTCCTCGGGCTTCACGCTGATGGCGACCTCGTTGTCGGTGACGATGACGATGAGGGGCAGCCGCCACACGCTGGCGGCCATGGCGGCCTCGTGGAAGTCGCTCTCGCCCGTGGTGCCGTCGCCCACGACGGCCACGGCCACCCCGGGCTGCCCCTTGAGCTGCAGCCCGCGGGCGTAGCCGGCCGCCTTGCCGAGCTGCATCCCCACGGGGCTCTGGACGGGCATGATGCCCAGCTCGGGGCGACAGAGGTGCATGACCATCTGGCGACCGCCGGAGTTGGGGTCGGTGGCCTTTCCCAAGGCCTGGCGGAAGTAGTCGCGCACGAAGTGCTCGTCGCCGCGGCGGCGCGTGAGCATGTGGGCGAGGGCGTCCGAGCGGTAGTGGGGAAACAGGGCGAGGTCGCCGGGGGTCGCGGGCTCCTCGCGCACGGCGCGGTGCAGCGCCAGGGCGGTGGCGACGCCGTGGACCTCCTCGCCCGGACCGCCGATCCAGAACTCCACGCCCTCGCCCCGGGTCTTGAGGTTCATGCACGTGACGATGGCGGCCCGCGTCTCCAGGGCGACGTCGTACGCCTCGCGCAGCGTCTCCGGGGGCACGGTCCCGTCGCCGTCGCGGCCCCCCGCGGCCCCCTGCTCGACCTCTCGCTCCGATCGCTCCGACACGCCCGCACCTCCAGTCTCCTCGCGGCCCATCCCCTGGCGGCCGCGCGCAGCCACGCCGCCTCCGGGAGCTTGGCAGCTACCACGGCCCGCCGTGACCCGTGAAGGTTCGCGCGGCGCTTCCCCGGAGCGGGGGCCCCGAGTAGGATCGGCGCCATGACGTCCCTTCGGCCCAGCCTTCCCCCCCAACGCGGCCGCCCGGGGGCCGTGGGCCGAGGCGCTGCGGAGGGCGCTGCCGCGGGCTCCCAGGGCGCGCGGCGATCGCTGATGTTCGTGGTGGGGGCCACCCTCAGCGCGCTGCTGCTGGCGCTCCCCGCGGTGTACCTGCACCGCTGGGAGGGGGTGGTGCTGCCCACCACGCTCGCCGCCTGGAGCGCCCTGCCGGCGGTGGGGTTGGTCCTGGCCGTGGCGCGACCGCGGCCGGCGTGGACGCTGGGGCTCTACCCGGCGAGCCACCTGCCGGCCCTCACCGTCGCGCCGGCGCTGGTGGGGCCGCGCGTGTTCGGTGGGCCCCAGGGGGCGCTGGCGACCTTGGTGGTGGCGATGGTGGCGTGGACGTGGGTGGAGCTGGCGGCGCAGGCGGCCCTCCCCGTGGCGGACCGCCGGGCGGCTCGGCGGCTCGCGGTGTCCCCGGGGATGCCCGACCTTCCCGGGGGGCGCTGGGCGTGGGGGGCGCGGCGCGCGGCGGCGCTGTTCGGGCTGGGCGTCGTGGGGGCCTTCTGGGCGCCGGCGCTGGTGCAGCGCGACGCCGAGCCCCGCGCGGCGGTGTTGTCGTTGCTGGTGGGCGCGGTGGTCGTCTGGTACGCGGTGGCGGCGCTGTCCCCGCGGCGCCTGGACCGGGTGCTGCTGCGCGAGCGGGCGGCGCGGGCGGCGGTGGGCGAGCTGTTCTTGGAGTCCCAGGCGCGACCGCGGGCGCTCGCCTGGGCGCTGGTGGCCACGGGGCTGGCCGGTGCCCTGGTGGCGCTGTGGATGCTGGGCTGACGGGATGAGGCGATTGGGGGAGGCGGGTGCCGTGAAGATCGGGCTGCTGCTGTTGCTGGCGACGATCCTGCTGCTGGCGTCGCTGTGGTTCTTCTACACGAGCGGGAGCTTGCTCACGGCGCGGCAGTACCTGGCCGGGCTCCTGTATGTCCTGGTGGGGGTGAGCACGACGCGCGCGGGGGTGGAGCTCGCGCGTCTCGCCGCCTCGTTGCACGTGCGGGGTGGGTGATGGGGCGGTGGGGGCATGGGGTGAACGCGCGGGCGGCCTGGTTCGTGGGGCTCGTGGCGCTGGTAGGCGCTGGGGCCCAGGGCTGCGCGGGGGACCAGGAGGAGGCGGTGGCGCCGCCGCCCAAGGTCGTGCTGCCTCGGGTGGAGTCGTTCGAGTCGCCGGTGTGGGCGGCCGTGCCGGCGGGCGACGAGGTCGTGGCGCGCGTGAACGGGGCGCCCGTGACGCGGTCCATGCTGGAGCGGCAGCTCCGGGCCTACCCGGACGCGACGGTGGACGAGGCGCTGGGGGCGCTCGTCGACACGGAGGTGCTGGCCCAGGCGGCCCTGCGCGCGGGGGACGCGGTGGCCCAGCGGCCGGCTGTGGCGCGGGCCTGGAAGGAGCAGCTCGCGCGGGCCTACCTCAACGACGTCTTCGAGCGCGAGGTGACGCCCGAGTCCATCCCCAGGGAGGTCGTGACGAAGCTCTACTGGCGCACGCGGAAGGACTACGACCACGTGGACGCCTGGCGCATGGCGCACATCGCCATCGCGTGCTGCGACCTGAAGCAGCAGCCGTGCGACAGCCCCGAAGATCTCGCGTGCTTCGAGGAGGCGGGACGGCAGATCCACCTCATCTACGACGAGCTCAAGCCCCTGGTGAAGCCGGTGGAGCCGGACCCCGAGGCGGTGGATCGCGTGCTGCGGGCGTTCCGCGAGCAGGAGCAGGAGCGCTACCCGCACATGTACTACCGGGAGGTGCCCTTCTTCTACGACCCCAACAAGTCTTTCGAGGAGCAGCACGGCTACAACGTCATCGCGGAGGCGGTGGCGCGGACGACGATCGAGGCGCCCACGGGGGTGCTCCAGCCGCCCGTGCAGTCGCCCTTCGGGTGGCACATCATCGTGAAGCTGGACCACCGGCCCGAGCAGCGGCTGGGGCCGGACGATCCCTTCGTGGTGGAAGACATCCGGCGGCACGCCTTCCCGGCGTGGCGGCGGAGCGCCTTCGCGCGGCGCATGGACGAGGCGAAGAAGAAGCTCCGCGTCGTGACCTACCCGGACCGGCTGGACCTCCTGGCGCCGGGCGGCGGCCGAGAGGGGGAGCGAGGCGAGGCCCAGGCCGGGAGCGCGAAGGCGCCCTGAGAGACGCGGAGAGCGCGAGCTGCTACGGAATCTCGGCGCGGGCATCCCCACAGAAGGGGTGGGGGCCGAAGTCGGTGACGCATCGGTACCCGTCGCGGCAGTCGCTGTCGGTGGCGCAGGAGGCCATGCAGTAGGAGACGGCGGGCTGGAAGACGACGCAGACGCCCACCTCGGGGCAGCCGTCGCGCTCGCAGCTTCGGCGGGTGCAGTAGCCCGAGGGGAGGGACGTCTCGCAGTACATGGAGGTGCCGCAGTCGGTGGACGTCTCGCAGGCGTCGCCCACGAGGGGCGAGCAGGCGGACAGGGCGGCCGCGACGAGGCCGGCCGCGACGAGGGCGGCCGAGCGGGCACGGGGGAGCGGGCGGGAGAGGCGTCTCACGGCGGCCGACGCTATGCCCGCGCCGACCCGGGGTCAAGCGCGACGCACCGCGCGCGTGGGCGTGCCCGGAAGCCCTGGACGATGATCCCGAGCTTGTCGCGCGACGCACCGCGCGCGTGGGCGTGCCCCCGCCGCCGCGGTCCGCGACGGCGGGGGGCTGGGGGCGCCGCGCTCAGGGCTCGGCGGCGAGGAGCTCGCGGGTCTGGGCGAGGATGCTCAGGAACTCCGCGCGGTCTGGGTCGGCGCCCGCGAGGGGGGTGGTCAGCGTCTCGATGAGGGGCAGGTTGGCCTCGTCGGCGAAGGGGCTGTCCTTGAGGATCTCGGCGAAGGCCGCGATGGACACCGCCCAGCGGAGGTCCGGCGAGGCGTCGGCGACGTCGCCGAGCACGTCGGTGGCGTACAGCGGGAAGTCGCGCTGCGTGGCCGGGTCCTCCTCGGAGGCGTCCGGCGCCTTGTAGCGCAGACGCACC
Source organism: uncultured Myxococcales bacterium (assembly GCA_964478315.1). GTDB lineage: Bacteria > Myxococcota_A > UBA9042 > PHBI01 > JAAZYN01 > CAYZID01. Next base: position 14,869 of record CAYZID010000068.1, read on the forward strand.
TCGCACAGCACGTCGGCGTCCAGCGCCGGCGCCTCCACGCCGCCGTCGTCGGTCGTGACCGGCGGGCCGTCCTCGATGGCCGGGGCCCCGGGCACGTCGGGCACGACGCCGTCGGCGAGGACCACCTCGTACAGCGCCGTCACGGTGTGCCCCGAGCCGATCTCGCCCCCGTCCACCGTGTCCACCGTGAACTCGTAGTCCTCCAGGGCGCGGTCCTCGTAGCCCAGCAGCCGGTAGGCCTTCACCTGGGCTGGGTTGAAGGCCACCTGGACCTTCACGTCGCGCGCGATGATGTACATGGTCGCGAGCAGGCGCTGGGTCGCGTAGACGATGGCCTGATCCTGGTCCGTGATGAGCGAGTAGAAGCCGTTGCCCGCGTTGGACACGAGCTCCATCATGGCGTCGTTCAGGTTCCCCGAGCCAAACCCCAGCGCCGTGAGGGTCACGCCGCTCTTGCGCTCCTCGGTGATGAGGTCCACGAGCTCTTGGGTGTCCGACACGCCCACGTTGAAGTCGCCGTCCGTGCACAGGATGACGTGGTTCACGCCGCCCGGGATGAAGTGCGCCCGGGCCTGCTCATAGGCCGCCTGGATGCCCCCGGCGCCGTTCGTGCTGCCGCCCGCCTCGAGCCGGTCGATGGCGGACAGGATCTTGGCCCTTTCCTCCACCGGCGTGGACGGCAGGGGCGTCCCGGGGGACGACGCGTAGGTCACCAGCGCCACGCGGCTCCCCGGCAACAGCACGTCCACCGTCTCCCGCAGGACCACCTTCACGAGCGGCAGCTTGTTCGAGGCGCTCATGCTCCCCGACACGTCCACGAGGAAGACCAGGTTCGCCGGCTTGGGCTCCACCGTGGGCGCGTCCTTGCCGTGCAGCCCCACCCGCACGATGGTCGTGTCGTCGAAGGGGCTGGGGGCCGCCTCCAGCGTCACCGAGAAGGGCTCCTCGGAGGTGGGCGGGAGGCTGGGGTAGTCGTAGCGGAAGTAGTTGACGTACTCCTCCAGCCGCACGCTCTCCCGGGGCGGCAGATCCTCGTATTGCAAGACGGAGCGGCGAAGGTAGTCGTAGCTCGCCGTGTCCACGTCCACGGCGAAGGTGCTCAGCGGATCGTGCTCCGCCATGACGAAGGGGTTGGTCCCCACGTATTGGAACCGGTCGCCCGCGTTGGGCGAGGCCGAATCGGCCGTGGCACGGCTCACGTTCATGGACGCCCCGAGAGCTGCCGCGCTGCTCAGGTCCCCGCACCCCGAGGCCAGCACGCCCGCGACCGCCACGCCCGCGATCCAGAGACCCGCTCTCCGAGGCGCCCTCGTGACTGGCTCCGGCGTGGCCGCGCTGTCCTTCATCCCCTTCGTCCATCGGCTCGTGTTCATCTCGTCCATTCCCCTTTGAAGCGTCATTCACAAGGACGGACCGAGCCAGGCGCCGCGTCGTGATGTCAGGTGGTTTCGTGAGGAGGGAGCGTGCTGGTGGTACGCGATCGACGAGCGGAACCGCCTGGAATCACAAGAGCAAACCTGGCGACGGGTGACGTTGTGAATCATGCTCCTTGTCCATGCGCCGGCCTGCCCTGGGCAGCCGGCCCGTGTGACGCGGGACCAAAGCACGGCGCGTGCCACCCCGGTCCCGCGCCCCGGCGCACGCCGCCGTGCGCGGCTCTCCCGGCCCCGGCCCGGGCCCACGGGCCCCGCTCGTGACCGCCGCGCATGGCCCGAGCGTCACAGCGGAAAGAAACTTTACACCCCGCGATTCCCAGAACCGCCGCGGGGCGCCCGATGCGCGACGTCTCCCGCCGCCGGGCTTGCTCTCGCGAGCCCAGCCCGTTCCGCCCAGAAGCGCGGGCGGACTGGGGTTGGGGGGCAAGATGGGAAGTGAGAGTGTCTGCCCCCTGGAGCACTTGGCAGGTTCCACGCCCTGCGCCAGACTGGCGTCCCGAAGAGGAGGTCGTGTGCAACGCAGCTTCATCGCGGGTCAGGCTTACGCGCCCGCCAAGCGCAAGCTGAGGAAGGTCCCTTTCGTCGAGCTTTACGCCGGACGCCTGCAGGGGGTCGTGAGCAGCGGGTCGGACATCGAGCGGGTCTACGTCTCGTGGATCGAGGCCAAGAGCGGCGACTACTACTGCAGCACCAACAACAACCGCCCCTGCGGCGGCCTCCGTGGCGGCCCCTGCAAGCACATTCAGGCCTTGGTGGACAACGGCGTCGCGCAGTACGGCGAGGCGAAGCTCACCTCCTTCCTCGGTGTGCGCTGCGGCCCCAACGCCTGGGAGATCGTCAGCGAGTTGGGGGGGACGCTGCGCAAGGAAGGCTCCGGCGAGGTCTTCAGCCGCTTCCTCGACTACCTCCGCTACGTGGACCTCGGCGCGAACGCCGACATCCTGCCAGAGATGGCCTGGTTCGTGGGAGGATGACGTGAGCGACCCCTTCGACCGCCCCGCGGGTGTGAGCGAAGCTGGCGCCCTGACCGCGGCCCTGGACGGCGTCCTTCGCGCGGGCTTGGCTCGCGTCTCCCCTGCGCAGCGCGAGGCCTTGGGCGAGCTGGCCGCGAGCTGCTCCGCGACGCCCCTCGGGCCGGTGGCCTCGGCGGCCGTCACGGCGCTCTCCTCCAGCCGGTTCGAGCCCCACCACCTGCTCGCCCTGACCGCCTGTCGCGAGGCGTTGGAGGGCGCCCGCGCCGAAGCCCTGGCGCGCGCGGCGGCGGCGGGGCTCGACCTCGTCCTCCGCGAGCCCGAGGAGACCCCGCCGGAGCCCTACCCGGAGGAGGCCAGGGATCCCCTCGCGGCGCTCTCCCAGTGGCTCATGGAGGTCGCCCTCGCGGGGTTCGAGCACGTCGAAGACGACACCCTCGCGTCGGTGGTCACGCTCTTGCCGCGGCTGCAGGCGGAGCCGGCGCTGGCCCGCGTCGCCACCCTCACGACCCTGTGGGTCGACGAGCTGCTGGCCCACGACCGGTCCTCGGACCCACCCGAGCGACGCTGGGGCGACCTCTTCTCACGCGCCCTGCTCGCCACCGTCGCGCCGCCCCCGGTGGTCACCCAGCGCGAGGTCACCGGGTCGCTTCGGGTCTTCGGCGCCGAGCTCTTCCACGGGCCCCACGCCTATCAGCTCGTCGTGCACGGCGTGCTCCACGTCGACGGGGAGCGTCAGCTCGTGCGTGTGCCGCTGAGCCGCTGGAAGGTCGACGCGTTGACGGGCGCGGAGGTCTTGCACGACCTCTACGCCCGCGCGCCGGAGCTGCTCGACGCCGTGGCCACCCCCGTGGAGCTCACGGTTCGCGGGGGCCGTCTGTGCTCCTCGGGGGAGCTGCTCCTCACGGGGTCGGTGGAATCGGTGGAAGTGCGAGAGGACGGGCCCATCACGCCCGAGGAGATCGAGCTCGCCGGCGCGACGTGTTCGCTCCCCGCGGCCCGGGATCGGCACCCGGTCACGCTCGCGCTGCCCTACCGTGCCCGCGCCCCCTTGGCCGAGGGCCTGCCCCCCGGCGTCCGGTTGAACCTCGACCGCGTGAGCCCCTGGCTGCGCTGTGAGGACAAGGCCATGGCCAAGGCGACGAGCGCCTTCGGGCTTGTGCGCTTCGATGACGGCTGGGAGTTCACGCCTCTGAACGCCGCCGCCAAGAAGAGGTGGATCACGCCCAAGAAGGCCATCGCCGCCGGGGCCAAGCTCAAGGCTCCCGCCGCGGCCATCCTCCAAGAGCGGGCGTCGCGCCTGCTGCGCGCGTGAGGCCGTCGTGAGTCGTCGCGAGGTCCTGTACTGGGATGCCCTGCTCGCCGCCGTGGACGAGCCGATGGAGCGAGGGGTCGGCGTAGAGCTCTTCGACGAGCTCGGCCTGCCCAGGCTGCTGCGCGACCCGCGCGCCAGCTTGCACCAGGTGCTGCGCCAGGTCCCGGAGTACGAGGGCCTGCTGTCCCCCGACGTCGACGTCGACGCCCTCTCGGACGAGGACGCGCTGCGGCGACAGGCGCTGCTGCTGAAGCTCATCGGGAACTGCTTCGGTGGACCGCGCGGGGAGTCGACCACCGCCTCGCAGCTCAGCGCGTGGCAGCAGGATGTCTCCCTCTACGAGCGAGCCATGGGGCTCGCGCGCGGGCAGCTCCTCGCGGGGAGGGCGGGGGCGGTGCGCTCGCCCACGGGGCACGGTGGAGGGCCGCGCCTGGGCGAAGAAGACGTCGCCGAGGCCATGGCGCAGATCGACCAGGGGCGGGGCGCCATGAGCCTGCCCGACCTCTCGGCCCACCTCGTGGGCGTGGAGAAGTCGATCATCGATCGCATGGCGCTGCGGGAGGTGCTGAAGGACCCCGAGCTGGCGTCCAAGCTGACGCCGAGCATGGCGCTGACGGAGCACCTCTTGCGCGACAAGGAGCACCTCGAAGGGCCGGCGTTGCGCCACGCCAAGGAGCTCATCCGTCGCTTCGTCGACGAGCTCGGCGACCTGCTCGCGCGCGAGGTGGCGAGCAGCCCCAAGGGTGCCATCGACCCCTCCGTGTCCCCGAAGCGCGTCTTCCGCAACCTGGACCTGAAGCGCACCATCTGGGGGAACCTGACCCACTGGGATCCGGAGCGAGGGCGCCTGCTCGTGGACCGCCTGTTCTTCCACCACCGCCAGCGCAAGACGAACAAGACCCGCCTCGTGGTGGTGGTCGACCAGTCCGGTTCGATGGTGCCGGCCATGGTCAACTGCACCATCCTCGCGAGCATCTTCGCCGCGCTCCCCAGGGTGGAGGCGCACCTCATCGCCTACGACACGCGCGCCATGGACCTGAGCGACTGGGTCACCGATCCCTTCGAGGTGCTGCTCCGCACCCAGCTCGGCGGGGGGACCGACGGCACCTGCGCCATCCCCTTCGTGCAGGGCCTCATCACCGACCCGCGCAACACCGTCATCGCCTGGATCAGCGACTTCTACGACAACCGCGAGCTCATGCCGTGGTTCCGCGCGCTCAAGCAGAGCGGCGTGTGCTTCATCCCCGTCGGCAGCGTCAGCACCTCCGGCTACTTCTCCGTCGACGGCTGGTTCCGCAGCGAGCTCAAGGCGATGGGCACCCCCATCGTCTCCGGGAGCTTGAAGACCCTGGTCCGCGAGCTGCGCTCCGTTCTACCCGTGTGACCCCAGTCCCCCCCATGGACCCCATCGCGAGGAACCCATGACCGAACACCTGCGCGCCCCCGCTGAGCTGAAGTTCGCCGAAGAGCTCGACTACCTCGAATCGCAGGACGCAGCCGACCGCCCCTTCCGCTGGCGCCTCTCTCCGCGCATGGTGCGCATCTTCATCCTCGGCAGCCGGCCCCAGGATGGGCTCGACCGCGAGATCCCGCAGAAGTGGTTCGGGCACCCGTCGCTGGTGGAGAAGGCCATCGTCACCCTGGCCAGCGATCGCGGGCTGTTGCTCATCGGTGATCCCGGCACGGGCAAGAGCTGGCTCGCCGAGCTGCTCGCGGCCGCCATCAGTCGCAACTCCACCCGGGTGGTGCAGGGCACGGCCGGCACGACGGAGGACCACATCAAGTACGGCTGGAACGTCGCCAAGGTCATCGCCGAGGGCCAGTCTCGGGACTCGCTCATCCCCTCGCCGATCATGGCCAGCATGGAGGCGGGCGAGATCGGCCGCTTCGAGGAGCTCACGCGCTGCACCTCCGACGTGCAGGACGCGCTGATCAGCATCCTGTCCGAGAAGTACATCACCATCCCCGAGCTCGACGATGACGCGGTCGTCTTCGCCCAGCCGGGCTTCAACATCATCGCCACGGCCAACAGCCGCGACCGCGGCGTGAACGACCTCTCGAGCGCGCTCAAGCGGCGCTTCAACTTCGTGACCATCCCCGTCGTGACCAACCGCAAGAGCGAGCGGCGCATCGTCGAGTTCCGCGTCGCCGACCTCCTCGCGCGCCTCGGCTTCGAGGTCGAGCTTCCGCCGGCGCTGCTCGAAGTGCTGCTCACGACCTTCGAGGATCTGCGCGTCATGGCGCGGGAAGCGAGCAGCGACGACGAGCGCTTCGAGTCGGCCCTGTCCACCGCCGAGCAGATCGGTGTCGTCGAGGACGCCATCCTCCACAGCCAGTTCTTCGGCGACAAGGTGATGAAGCCGGCCCACCTCGCCGCGAGCCTGGTGGGCACGCTGGTGCGGCGCGTGCCCCAGGACGTGTCCGTGATGAACGGCTTCCTCCACGCCGTGGTGGAGCCCCGCGCCAAGGAGGCGCCCGACACCTGGGCCGAGTTCGCCGAGGCGGCCAAGTCCCAGCTCGCGCTTCACGCGTGATGGATGCCCTGCGAGAGCAGCTCGAGGCCGCGGCCGCGGCCTTCTGTCGGTCTCCCGAGGAGCTGCGCCACGTCCTCGCGCAGATGGCGGACGACGTCGAGCGCGCCACCGCCGAGCCGCTGACGCTCTTCCCCGTCATTCACCACAGCCCGGCGAGCGCGCTGCACATGGTGCGCCTGCTGCGCGAGCGTCGGCCCAGGCTGGTCTTGCTGGAGGCCTGCGAAGACCTGCGACCGCTGGTGGAGCGCCTCGCGCAGTGCGATCTCCCGGTGGCGTTGCAGGCGTACGCGCCCGAGCCCGTGGGCCTGCCTGCCGAGTGGAGCCCGCTGAGCGTGCTGACGCCCCTCACCGAGTTCTCCGCGGAGTACCAGGCCATCGCCTACGCGCTCAACGAGCCCGGGGTCGAGCTCTGCTTCGTCGACCGCTCCACGGATCAGGTCTTTCAATGGGAGCAGGAGCTCTTGCCCGTCTCGGACGAAGCGGCGGCCCCACCCGGCGGGGGGCAGCAGGTGCTCGAGCTCGGGCGCCTCGTGCCGTCGTTCGCCGAGTTCCACGACGTGCTCCTGCACAACGCGCGCATGAGCCACTTCGAGGAGTGGTCGAACCTCTACATCGAGGAGCCGACCATCGCGGCCGACACGCACACCTACCGGCAGGTTCTCTTTCTCATCGGCAGTCTCTTTCGGCGCATGGGCTCCACGCCGGAGCACCGTGACGAGATGTGCCGGCGCGACCGCCACATGTGGACGCGCATCCACGAGACGCTCGCGCGCACCGACGTCGCGCCCGAGGACGCGGTCTTCATCTGCGGCGCCGCCCACACGGCCAACGACGACGTGCCCGAATACGGCGTGGCCTCCCCCGCCCGCTGCGCGCGACCTTCACCGACCGGGACGACCTACCGCTACGGCGTCGTGCCTTCGAGCTACGCGGCCATCGAGCGGCAGTTCGGGTATGCGCGCGGCGCCGTGGCCCTCGCCGCGGGTCGCTGGAACAAGGCGTGCAAGGCCCACGGGGTGACTCCGTTCTCGTTGGGGCGCGCCAAGGGCAAGGCGAGGAGGAGGAAGAGGAAGGTCAAGGCCGCCAGGGGCGGCGGCGCGGCGCCTCCCCAGCTCTCCCTCGAGCTGCTCCTCGCCCGTCCACCGGAGCTCTCCGAGGCCGACAGCGCCGAGCTCGTGGCCTGGTCCACCGCGGTCGTCGCCGAGGCCCGGAGGTCGCGCTACCTGGCCACGACGGCTGACGCCATCGCCATCTACCAGACGTCGATCCTGCTCGCGAGGATCCGAGGGCGAAAGCGGCCGAGCGCCTACGACTTCATCGACGCCGCCGAGACCTGCCTCGAGAAGAGCCGCGTGCCCGGTCGCCGGAGCATCCGGGCCTGCTGTGAGGCAGTGCTGGGCGCCGACGTCCAGGGGCGCGTGGGCTACGACGCTGCGCCGCCGCTCGTGCGCGACGTGTACGACCGCCTGTCCGTCCTCGGCATCGACGACCGAACGCGCGGTGTGACGCGCGTGCTCATGGACTTCCGCCTCCACCCCGAGCTGCGCGACGCCTCCATGCTGCTGTGGCGACTCGCGCGCGTGTTGCCCGGGACGCGCGTCGCCCGGCCGATCATGGGCAAGCTCGAGCTCGGACACGTGGCCCAACAGGAGAGCTGGGACGTGCGCCTCAGCGGTCCCGAGCAGCGAGCCTTGATCGAGCTGGGCTACACGGCGTTGACCGTGGAGCAGGTGGTCGAGGAGCGCTTGCAGCGGGAGGCCTTCGGGGAGGACGCGAGCTCCGTGTCGGCGCTGGAGGCGACGGAAGCGTGCCTCGTCCTGCTCGACAACCCGCGGCTCGCGCGGAGCCTGGGGGAGCGGGTCAGCGAGCTGTTGCGGCTGGAGCGCGACGCGGCGACGGCGCCGGCGCTCTTCCGGCGCGCCCGGCGGCTCGTCTACCACTACCGCGCGATGGGCGAGACCATGCCCACCTGGCTCGCGGGCCTCGTGACCACGGGGTTTCACCACTACGCGGGGCTGCTGCCCGAGGCCTTCGGCGACCGCGGCACGTCGCCGGAGCAGGTCGCCGCCGTCTGCGGCTTCCTCTTTACGCTGGAGGGGCTCGCCCTCTCCTTGGGCTGCCGGCGTTCGGAGGTGGAGATCGCCTTCCTGTCCGCCGCGGAGCTGGCGACCGATCCCGAGAAGACCGGCTTGCTCTGGGTCTGTCAGTGGTTGGTGCAGCAGAAGACCCAGGACGAGGTCGTCTCCGCCTTCGCCGCGGTGATGGATCACCCCATCGGGCGCCGCGCCTACCCGCGCTATCTCGCCGGGCTGTTGCACGCCGTCGGCTTCGCCCCGCGCGCGGCGGACCTCGCGGTGGAGCAGCTCGGTCGAGCCTTCGCCGAGCTGCCGGACGACGTCCTCCTGCCCTTCATGCCTTCGCTCATCGCCGTGTTGCGCGCGCAGGGAGGAGCCGGGCTCCGGCAGGTCGTGAAGCTCGCGAAGCGCGCGCTTCCAAGGCACAGCGCAGCGCTCTCTGCGTGGGAGCCCCCCTGGAGATCCCAGCCCGCACCCGCGCCGCCCACGCCCGGGTCCGCGCAGCCTGTCAGCCAGCGCGCGCGGGCGGTCGCCGCCTTGCTGAACGCCCACCGCGACGCCGCCGCCTCCCACGCCGCCGCCCTGGGTATCGAGGGGGAGTTCCTCGACCCCTCGGCGCTTGGCGCGGACGGTGGTCCATCCGACGCCGCGCCCGCCGCCGACACGGACACCACGCGTCCCTCGGGCGCGATCCCCGCCGGCCGCAGCGTGGTGGCGGGGGCGGCGCTCCTCGCCGCCCATCCCGCCTCGGCCAGCGCCTGGTCCGAGGCGCTCTCCGGGGCCCTCTCGGGCTGAGGGAGGCTCAGCCTCTCCGGCCGCCTCAGCGAGCCTCCATTTCCGCCCTCGGGAGCCCCCCGGCCGGGCCCCCAGATGCCCCCAAGCCGGTGGCCCACGAGAACCGTTGCCCCCAGCACCCGGATGACTCACAGTCGGACGCCCCCTGCACAAGCCAGGAAAGCCAACGACCTCTCTTGTCCTGGGACCCACAGCTCACAACATCCCGTTCCGATAGGCAGTTCCCATCCTGAAAAGGCGGACCGAGCCACGGCGAGTCGATGTGCGTGCCAG
>CAYZID010000069.1:0-24013 GCA_964478315.1 uncultured Myxococcales bacterium
GCTTCCGCACCCGCTTCCGCCTCCGCTTCCGCTTCCGCCCCCGCTTCCGCACCCGCTTCCGCACCCGCTTCCACGTTGCCTCAGCGCTACCTCCGCCGCGCGGCGCTCCGGGAGCCCGCTTGGCTGGGGGCCCTGCGGCTCAGCGTCCTGTCCGCGGACGCGGGGCCCGTGCTTTATCGTCCCGGTCTGCTCTGGCGCGCCCAGGTGGCCGCCGTCGGGGTGGATGGTGCCCACTATGCCTTGGGGCAGGCGGCGCGTGTCGTCTGGCCCATCCCCGAGCGCCCCCAGGCGGTGGGGCAGGGGACGCCCTTGGACGCTGGGCTCAGCGCGTCCCTGGCGAGCTGGCTGGAGCCGGTCGGCTTCGTGCCCCAGCCCCCGGACGCCTCGGTGACGCCCATCCCGGGCTGGGTCCGAGACGCGGCGCACCGCGCGAGGGCCCATCGGGCCCTGGCGGACGCGCTCCCCTTGGGCACGGAGCTCTCGATCCCCGTGTGTCCGCCGCTCCACAGTCACGGGGCGCCCGGGGAGGCCCTGGAGGTCTACCGGCGCCGGCTCGGGGCGAGCCTCCAGGCGGCGGCGAGCCGCGTCGCGGCCCGCGCGCGGGCGGACGCCGAGCGGTCGGACGACGCCTTCGCCCGGGAGCTGGCCGAGCTCCGCGAGCTCCTGGAGATGGACAAGCGCGAGCTCACCTACTTGAGACAGCGCGGCGCGTCCTCCGCCGAGCTGGACCGCGTGCGTCGGTCCGCCCGCCTGCGCATGGAGCGCTTTCGGAGCCTCCAGGCGGCCCAGCGCCAGGCCGCCGAGGCCGCCGCGCGCCAGGAGGCGGACGTGGCCTTCCAGGCCATGGACCACCTGGCCGCTTGCCGCATGGAGACGGTCCGCGTGGAGGCCGTGGAGGCCCAGACGCTGGAGATCCTCTGGGTGCCGAGCCGCTGATTCGTCCCGAGCACGGGCGCGGGGTGGCGAGTTCCTGGCCGGGCTTGGATGAACGGTACACCACCCCTTCGGGCGCGAGGGCGTCGCGTCGTCGGTAGGCGCGCCCCGCGGGGCCTGTCTTCCAGACCGAGCGAGCGCCCGGATCGCGGGATGTGAGACGGGCCGGGCGGGGGGCCGCTCGCGGGGCGGTTGGGGACAGGCACGTGACGTGCAGAGCCCCCTGGCAAACGGGACCGCGCGGTCGTGCTTCGCCAGGAGGGTGAGCGCCGCCTCGCGCGGAGAGGAGTTGCGCGTCATGCACAGCGAGCAGGTGATGGTCCGAGAGCACGGAGGCCCCGGGGCCTCGGGAGCGGCGCGTGAAGGGCTGGCGGAACGGGCGAAGAAGGGTGCGCTGGCGGGGGCCGTCGCCCTGGCACTCGGCGTCGCGATGAGCATCGGTGGCTGTGGCTGGTCGTGGGGAGGGGGCGCGGGCGGTGTGGCCGAGGGGCCAACGGGTGGTGGAGCCGAGACGCTCCCGCCCCCCGCATGCCCGGGAGAGGAGGAGGCGTGCGTCGTGGGCTTCGAGGTGGAGGGACCGCCCTTCGACGCCTATCTCGGGTTCCTCTTCCCCCAGCCGGCGGACGGTGTGCCGCGGTTCCGGTTCGGGGAGGCGGTCCTCTCCTTCCAGATCCGCTCCTCGGCCCCCGGAGCCCAGGTCCGCTCGCTGCGCGTCTCACGCGGCGATGGGGCGACCGAGGTGCTGGACATGGCCGGCTGCATCCGCGAGGACGTGCCGTCGACGGAGCTCGCCCGTGAGGGCATGGCCTCGTCCTTCGAGTGCTCGGTGCCCGTCCCGTGGGTGTTCCCCGGACCCCAGACCCTCCTCGCGACCGTCGCGCTGGACCCATCGGCGCCCTTCGACGAGTCGTCGAACCTCGTCCACGCGGAGGGCGGGGACGACGCCTCGGGGATGCCGGTCCTAGAGGCCATGAGCATCCTCGACGCGGCCCCCTCACAGGCGGGCGAGGCGGAGGCCGCCGGCGCATCGCGGGCCTGGGTGGGGACCCTGCACGACGGCCTCGTGCTGGTGGAGATGCCCCGCGGAGCGGAGGGCGAGGCGGCGCGAGCCGTGGTCCACTACCCTGGGATCTCCCTGGACGCGCCCTACGACGCCGCATTCGCCGGGCCCCAGGCCAACTACGTGACCACCTTGGCGCGCGAGCCCGACAGCCCGAGCGGCCGGGCGCTGTGGGTGGGGACCTGGGCCACCGGGATCGCCCTGTTCGACCCGGGCCCCGACCTGGCGCGCCACGACGATGACACGTGGACGGCGCTGCTCCCCCCGCAGCTCTATCCCCCCTACGACCCCAAGGCCGAGACCCCGGAGGGCGAGAAGCCCGATCGGCGCTGGGTCGCCCAGGACATGATGGAGACGCCCACCGCGCTCCGGCCCGACCCGACCGGCGACGGTCTCTGGGTGGGGACCCTCAACGGCCTCTTCTTCGTCGAGCACGGGGGCGTGTTCACCCCCGACGCGCTCCGGTCCAGCCCGTGGACCCGCGTGGCCGATGGCGCCGTCCTGTCCCTGACCGCGAGCGACGACGGCACCCTCTGGGTGGGGCTGTCCACCGAGGTCGTGGCGGACGCGCTCCCCACCGAGTGGCCTCCCGCCCAGGCGCCCCTCCTGCGGGTGACCCGCGCTCCGGCGGAGCAGGTGGCGGCGGGTGAGCCTTTCGGCGTGGAGCCTCTCTGGCCCCAAGCGGGCGGGCAGCCGGCCCCCGAGGCGGGCGCCGTGCTGGCGCTGGCCCTGGAGGGGCGGATGGAGGACGGCGGGGCCCTCTGGGTGGGCACCACTGCGGGCCTCTACCGCGTCACCGCGGGCGCCGACGGGGCCCTCGCCTGGGGTGACGCGACCGAGGCCCTGGGGTTGGAGCCCTCCGCGGGCCCGAGGCTGGCCGTCACCGCGCTCCTCGTGGATGACGCGGGGGGCCTCTACGTGGGAGCCGCCGCGCGCTGCACGCCCGACGTGGGCGCGCTGGTGTGGCGCCCGGCGGGCGGCGCCCCCGTGAGCCTGGACACGGAGCTCCCGGACAGCGACGTCGTGGCCTTGGCGCGGGTGGGGGGCGACGTGCTGGCCTCCACGAGCGAGCTGAGCATGCGGGGGCTCGCGCTCCTCGGCGGCGACGAGGACGACTGCGGGGGCGACGTGGGGGCGCCCCAGCACGCGGAGCTCGTGCGGCTGTCCCCTGGGGCGTCGAGTGAGAGCGTGGACGCCGAGCTGCTGTAGGCGGGGCGGCGGCGTCCCCGGGGGCGTCGCCGCCTGCTCCCTTCCCCGGCTCAGTGCAGGAGCCTCAGGGGGGGATCCTCCTCGCCCCGTTGAAAGATGAACCCCTGGATCTGGGCGCGGGCCTGGGGCGGCACGCTCTTGGTGAAGCGCAGGCGGAAGCTGGCCCCCTCGGGGACGGCGATGAAGCGCGCACCGGGAGGCAACCCCAGGCCCCCCACGAAGCGCGCGACCTCCTCCCGCGTGCGTCCGGGCACGGGGCCCCGCACGCGGGCCCGGCCCTGGCGGGTCACGCGCACCTCGAACAGTCCCCGGGGTCCGCGCAGCGCGCGCAGGACCGCGGCCACCGCGAAGCCCAGGACCATGGCTACGAGGAGGCGGGTCATCATGGGTCGTGCAGTCCCCTCGCCGTTTGTTCTCAGGACCTCTCGACATTACGCTACAAACGGATCGGGTTCCACGGGGGACCCGATGCGCTGACCGTCCGGGTGTCCGTCGCGGCGCACACCGGGCACGAGAGAGGGAGAGCCGGTGGAGGGTCACGGGGACACGGGTGGTGCATGGGGGGGAGCTGCCCACCCCTGGCCTCGCGCCGGGCGGCGCGCGGGTCGGGCGTGGGGGCTGACGGGGGGGCTGGCCTTGGGCCTGCTCTTGGGCTCGACCCTGGGAGGCGCCGCGTGCAGCGACGCCACGGGCGGCGGCGTGGCTGGGGGCGAGATCGGCGTCGACGACGAGGCTGAGCGTCGACGATGATGCTGAGTGGGCCGTGGACGGCGGCGCGGAGGTCGCGGTGGACGGCGGGGTCGACGCGCCGGTCACTGGGCCCTGCGGCCCGGGCCGCGAGGGGACCCCGTGTGGAGACGTGCTCGCCGGCGCAGGGCTGCGTGCTTAGCGTGGCGGTCGCCGTGGACGACGGCGTGGCCTGCACGGTGGACGCCTGCGACCCGACCACGGGGGCCATCACCCACACCCCGGACCACGGCGTCTGCGACGACCACGACGCCTGCACGGGCGTGGAGACCTGCGATGCCGCCCTGGGCTGCCAGCCCGGGACGCCGGTCGTGTGCGACGACGGCCTGTTCTGCAACGGCGAGGAGGGCTGCAACGTGAAGACAGGCGCCTGCCACGCCGGCACGGCCCCCATCGTGGACGACGGGATCTTCTGTACCCTGGACTCCTGCGACGAGGACAACGACGTGGTCGTCCACCAGCCCACCGATGGGCTCTGTGGTGCGGGGGAGACCTGTGACCCCGTGCAGGGCTGCGTGCCAGGCAGTGGGCCTTTGGATCCGACCGGGACGTGGAGCATCCCGCCGGGCATCCACTATAGCTGCACGTTCGGGCTGGTCTCGCTGAACTATGACACCCTGAGCTTCGCCGCCAACGGCGCCACGCTGTCCGTCTCCCCGGCCATGAACAACGGCTGCACGATGACCGGCAGCTCAGCGAGCGGGGGAGACATCCAGGTGAGTTGTACGTGCGCAGGGACGTGCAACGAGACTTACACGCTGACGGGGACCTTCACGGACAACGACCACTGGACGGGGACTTGGACCGCGGTCTACCAAGGGAGCTGCTACGACTGCGTGAATCAGAGCGTCTCCCTCACCGCCACGCGCCAATAGGTCGGCGGGCGTCGTGGGGCCCGCGGCGGGCTACTCCTTCTCCTCCACCGTGGTTCCCACGCCGCCCACGTGCACCCGGGCGACCGGGTGGCGCTCGGCGCGCTGACCGGGGGCCTGGGGGCCTTCCACCTCTCCCAGCGGCCGGGCGAAGACGGCGGCGCGGAGGTAGAGCACCTGGTAGAGCCGGTCGATGAGGCGCTGGTGCACGTAGTCGAAGGCACAGCCCCGGAGCTCCAGCGCGAAGTAGACCGGGCTCGGAGGGCCCGCCTCCCCGTAGGCGAGGGGCACGGGGACGGCGCCAAAGCGGATCACGGCCTCGTGGAAGGCGGGCGTCGTGGCCGGGTCGGCGGGGCCTGGGTGGAAGATCGAGTGGGCGTAGCTCCCAGGCTGGGCGCGGATCGCGGTGAGGCCGTCCACCTCCCCGGGCTCCTCGCGGGGGTTCACGATGACGTCCGAGGCCACGAGGTATCGGACGAGGGAGCGCACACCGTTGGGCGCGACCTTGGTCCCGAGGCGCGCACTGACCAGCGCCAGATCCCAGCGGGTGCCGGGCTGGGCGCGTCCCGCGTGGGCCGGTCCCGCGGGCTTCGGCGAGCGCTCCACGATGAGGGGGATCCCGGCGACCTCCAGGCGCTCGGTGGCGTTCGCCTGGGCGGTCGGGGACGTCTCGGCGCGGACGATGGCGTCGGCGCCCGCCGTGGGGTCGTCGCCGTCTCGCGCGGGCGCCACGTCAGCCCTCGACGCCCGCGGCGGCCATGAAGGCCCGCTTGAGCTGCTGGGGTGTCTGGGTGGGGCGCCCCAGGTCCTTGCGCGCGCCGGGCGCCACACGGATCTCCAGCAGCGCGGGCCCCTCTGCGGCGAACAGGGCGTCCAGGGCGGCGGGCACCTGGGCCTCGTCTTCCACGCGCTCGGCGTACCCATAGCCGCTGGCCTTGGCGATGGCGGGGAGGTCCACGGCGTAGCCCACGGTGGGTTGGCCCCCCACGCTGTCGTGGGCCGCGTTGTTGAAGAGGACGTGCTTGTAGTTCTTGGGCCGCAGGGACGCGATGATGGCCATGGCGCCCAGGTGCATGAGGGCGGCGCCGTCGCCATCCAGGCAGACGACGGGCGTGTCCGGGTTCGCATTGGCTACGCCCAGCGCGATCTGTGACGAGTGTCCCATGGAGCCCACGGTGAGGAAGTCGGTGTCGTGGGGCTCGCCGCGGCGCTCGCGGATCTCGAAGAGCTCCCGCGAGGTCTTGCCCGTCGTGGACACGATGAGGGCGCCCTGGGGCAGGTGCTCGACGACGTGCTCCACGGCGCGCTCACGGCTCAGCGTGTAGGGGACCTCCCGCGTGGTTTGGAGGGCGTAGGGCTCGAAGGTGCCCTTGCGGACCACCAGGGCGTGGGGGGCCTGCCGCTCGCGCGCCGAGGCGAAGACGCGGTCCAGGGTGGCGGCGAGGTCCGCCTCTTCGTCGGGCAGCACGTCCCAGGGGACCTGGATGGCGTCCAGGAGCTCGCGGGTGATGCCCCCCATGTGGACGTGCTGGGGCTCGTCCTTCTTGCCGGGCTCGCCCCGCCAGCCGATGAGCAGGACCATGGGGATGCCGTAGACGGCGGGGTCCGCCAGGGATGTGAGGGGGTTCACGGCGTTGCCGAGCCCGGAGTTCTGCATGTAGACCAGCGGGATCTCACCCGTGCCCAGGTAGTGCCCGGCGGCGAGCCCCACGGCGTTGCCCTCGTTGGCGGCGATGACGTGCCGGTCGGCGGGCGCCGTGTCGGTGATGTAGGCGCAGATGTCCTTGAGGAGGGAGTCCGGCACCCCGGTGAAGAAGCCGACGCCGCGGGCGCTCAGGGCGTCGAAGAGGGTCTTGGTCTGTAGCATCTGGGGCCTCCGTGCGTCCGCGGGGCTGCGTGATGGGTGGGCCGGACGCTCCGCGTGGGCCGCCCGACCCGCGGTGCGGCGAAGTGTAGTGCTCGGTTTGGGGTGCGAGCGAGGGATTTTCTCGGGAAGCGAGGTGGCGGGCGGTGTGGGGCCACGTGGTTCGCGCTCGGTGGGGGCGGCGGGACCCCGAATCTCGGGCGCTGCCGGCCTGAGAAGCCCGCACGCCGGCTGGTGTGCAGGCGCCTACGCAGACAGCGGTGAGGGGCGAGGGCGGGGAAGGCGCCCAAGGGACAACGCCGGAGAGGTGCCCAAGACACGCCGCAGAGACACGGAAGGCCCGCGCGCCGAGCGGCGCGCGGGCCTTGTGACAAGGGGAGGGCGGAGGCCCCACTACTCGAGGACGCACTCCCAGGTTCCGTTGGGCCAGGCCTGGCACTGGCACTGGCCCGTCTCTCCACACACGGGGTCATCCGCGCAGGGATCGGTGCAGCTCGGGTCGTTGGGGTCCAGGCAGGCGGGGTTCGACGGGTCGAACTCGTCGTTGTCCGCCACGCCGTCGCAGTCCTGGTCGTAGCCGTCGCAGGTCTCCGTCGTGGGCGTGACGTCGCCCTGGCACGCGCCCCAGCCCTGGGCCCCGAGGCACGCTTGGGTTCCGGCCGAGCACTGGCCCACGCCCTCGGTCCCGGCGGGACCCGTGTAGCACGACTGCTCCAGCTTGGAGCCCGTCGCGGGGTCGTTGTCCGCCGTGCCGTCGCAGTCGTTGTCCAGCCCGTCGCAGATCTCGTCCGTGGGGAGCACGGCGCCCTGGCAGGGCGTCCAGACGGCTTGCCCGTTGGTCCCCTGGCACTGGCGCGTGCCCGCCGCGCACAAGCCCACGCCCGCCGTCCCCGAGGGCCCGCCGTAGCAGCTCTGGGTCATGAGCAGCGACGGGTCACTGGGATCCTCGTCCACGTGGCTGTCGCAGTCGTTGTCGTAGCCGTCACAGACCTCGGTCTCGGGCGTCACCTCGCCCATGCACTCGCTCCAGCCGGCCGTCCCCATGCAGACCTCCGTGCCGCCCGAGCACATCCCGATCCCCTGGGTACCGCCAGGCCCCGTGTAACAGGAGCGGGTCATGACCTCCGCGGGGTTCACCGGATCCTCGTCCACCGCGACGTCGCAGTCGTTGTCCAGCCCGTCGCAGACCTCGGCTGCGCCCGGGTGGACGAGCGGGTTGAGATCATCACAGTCCCCGGGCTTGACGGCCTGGTACTGCGCCGTGGGCGCGCACAGGCACTGGGGGGCGCCCACGCCGAAGCCGTCGCCGTCCTGGTCCAGGTAGTAGTCCGTGCATCCCTGGGCTCCCGTCTCGTCGATGAGCGAGTCGCAGTCATCGTCCACGCCGTTGCAGACCTCGACGATTCCCGCAGGCGCCTCGTTGACGCACTCCAGCCCCATCGTGTCCGCCGTGCAGGTCCAGGTGCCGTTCAAGCAAAGGTCGCTGTCCGCCCCGTCGCAGGCCGTCCCGCGGAGCGGGAAGTTGTTGTCGGTGATGCCGTCACCGTCTTCGTCGATGTTGTTGCACTCCACGTCCTTGGGGCAATCCGTGGGCGCCGTGCAGCCGACGTACTGACCGTTCACGCAGGACTCGATGCCCACACCGCACTCGCTGTTGCACTGGCGGTTGAGGCCCTCGTCGGTGAGCCCGTCGCAGTCGTTGTCCACGGTGTCGCAGACCTCGGTCGAGGGCTGGCCAGGGGAGGCGCTGCAGACCGGGGCGGACTGGCCGTCGGGGTTGCACACGTAGGTCCCCTCGCGGGTGCAGGCGCCCAGCCCCACGAAGCAGGTGTCGCCCAGGTGGGGCCCGGGGCCGGTCTTCCAGTTTTCGTCCACCTCGCCGTTGCAGTTGTTGTCCTGTGTGTCGCAGACCTCCGTGGTCGCAGGGAGCTGGCACGCGGACATCTGCCCGTCCACGCAGGTACGATACCCATTGAGGACCACGCCGTTGCAGGTGACCGAGCAGCTCTCCGAGCCCAGCCCTTCGTCCACCTCGCCGTCGCAGTCGTCATCGATGTTGTTGCAGATCTCGCCGGAGGCCTGTGCGATGATCGCCGCGATGGCTTGCTGGAGCTCACCGGCGTTGTTCGCCTCCCAGTAGGCCACGTCGGCCGCCGTCTGGATGTCCTTGGGGTGCCCGCCCGCGAACGCGGCGGCGTTGAGGACGTCCTTGTCTACGCCCGTCCCGAAGCCCACCACGAAGGTGTCCACACCGTCCGCCCGGAGATCCTCCACCGCCCCGACGGGGTCTCCGCCGCAGGTGTCCTTCCCATCGGTGATGAGCAGGACGTACTTGTCCGCCGTGTAGACGCTGTTGTTGTAGATACCGCGAGCCTTCTGTAGAGCGGAGCCCATCGGGGTGCTACCGCTCGGTGATAGGGACGCCAGGTAGGAGGAAACCTCGGTGGCCGTAGCCCCCCAGCCCACCTCCAAGGAGCTCGGGGCGACGTCACAGCTTCCCCCGTAGTTCGGGGTGCGGAAGAGCTTCAGCGCGACGTTGAGCGCCGGCCCCATGGCGCGAAGCGTGGTGTCGATGGCGTCCACCGCCATCTCCCACTTGGAGGGGTTCACCGTGTCGTACTCCAGGCACCAGAAGATGGCTGGTATGAGACACTCGGGCCCCATGGACCCCGAGTAGTCCAAGACCATCATCATGTTCGGCTGGCGAATCTGGCAGGTGGGGCTGCACGCGTCGTAGTGGTCGCAGCCCGAAGGGCGGCAGATGTCCACCGTGCAGTCGTTGCCGTCGTTGCAGTCGTCGGCGGTCTCGCAGCAGGTCATGGAGATCGTGATGTCGTCGATGTAGGCGCCCTCGAAGTCGTTGCTGGAGCCGTCCACCGTGTCGAAGTCGAAGCGGAGCCGGACGGTGTCTCCCGCGTAGGCGCCGATGTCGATGTGGATGAACCGCCACTTGTTGTTCGTCGTGCCGTTGATGGAGGCCGAATTCCAGAGCGTGTCCACCGTTCCATCCACGACGATCTGGACGCGGAGGTTGTCATAGTTCGGGTCCTCCTCGGTCTGAAGCCACAGCGCGAAGTCCAGGTTCAGGGCCGGCGCGTTGGGCAGGGTGATGGGGCCGGAGGTCACGGTCGCGTGTTCGCGCGATCCAACCACGGCCCAGTGACACAACCACCCGAACAACCAGTTCCAGTTACAGATCTTCTCCCAGTCCCCCTCGAAGTAGCTCCAGTCGTTGGGGAGCCCAAAGTACAGGGAGTGGCTGCTGCTCAAGGAGCGGTGGGTCGTGGTCTGCCACGTGACGTTGCCGGCGAGGCTCTGGGCGGTCCATGTCGTCCCGCCGCCCTCGAAATCCTCGCGGAAGGCCCCCGTGTCCAGGTTGTACTGGTCCACGGACGGGTTGCACACCCCGCAGCTTCCCTGCTGGCCGATAGCCCCCGCCGCCACGCAGGCGCCGTCGATGAGGCAGGCGTCCGCGGCGAGCACGTGCTGGGCGACGCCTCCCTGGCAGGAGTCCACGGTGCACCACAGCCCATCGTCCGGGTAGTTGGTGTCGTCGGGGACGTTCTTCGTCTCCCCGAAGACGCAGCGCAGGTCCGTGCAGGGGTTGCCGTCGTCGAGCGCCGGGTTCGGCGTGCCCGACCCTGCGGGCAAGGACGGCACATGGACGCAGCCGTCCGGCGTCCCGGCGCTGGGGGCACAGTGGTCCACCGTACAGCCGTTGCCGTCGTCGCACAGGGCGTCGTTGGGGACATCCTGGGCCTGGCCGTTGATGCACTGGCTCAGGGTGCAGGCGAGCCCGTCGTCGTACTTCTCGTCCGTGAGGCCGTCGCAGTCGTTGTCCACGCCGTCACAGGTCCCCTGCTCGTCCGTCATGGAGGGGATACAGGGGCTCGCCGCGTGGGCCGCGGTCGCGCCCAACCAGAGGAGGGCCCCGGCGGCGCCCAGGCTCCCGAGCATCGTGCCGATCCCGCGCCGGCGGCGCGCGCCGGTGAAGAGAGCGAGGTTGGTGGTGCCGTTCATGGTGGCCTCCCTAGTACGTCACGGCGGGGCCCGCCCCCGGGCCCCTCTGGAGTGAGCGAGCCCCCGCCTGTCGAGCGGCCCGCGAGCGCGTCGAAAGAGACGCTTGCCGGTTGGCGGTCCCCATCACGGGCACCCCGGCGTCCCGGTGACGGGCGTCCCCACGCACATCCCGAACACACAGGTGTCCGAGGTCGTGCAGGGGTCTCCGTCGTCGCAGTAGTAGTGCCCTCGGATCTTCACATCGTCCACGTAGACGTTGGCCGATGAGCCCGCGCCCGTCGTGAAGGTGAGCGCCAGGGTGCCGTCCTGGCCGCCGAAGGCCGCGGCGTCGAGCGGCAAGGACAGGGCCTGGAAGCCCGCCGTGTCCGCACACCGCTCGTAGACCACCTGCCCCCCCACCGAGATGGTGAGGTGGTCGTCCGCGCTGGGACACGGGCCGTCATAGGACGCCGACATGTCCGTCCAGAGCTGGAGCTCCAGCGTCCCGCCGTCGGTCGGGATGGTGAGCGCTGGGCCCTTCACGGTCACCGTCGCCACGGGGCCGGCGCCCGGCCCCAAGAGGACCAGGGAGTTGGGCGCCGAGACGCTGGACGTGGCGTCCACCTGCCACGCCCACGAGGCGTCCGTGGACGTGGCCGTCCAGCCGGAGGGCACGGCCCCCGGCGCCGTCGTCTCGAAGCTCTCGGTGAGCAGGAGCGATCCGTCGTGGAGGATGTCCGTGAGGTTGCACTCGCCGCTCGTGGGGTCACAGGTCCCCGTGAGGCAGCCGCCCGTGCAGGTCACCTCGGTGCCCGCGCAGACCCCATCCACCGTGCACGTGTCGTCGTAGGTGCAGGGGTCTCCGTCGTCACACGGCAGGGTGGCCGGCACGTTCTCGCAGCCCGTCGTGGGGACACACTGGTCCAAGGTGCAGGGGTCGTTGTCATCGCAGCTCAGGGGTTGGCCCACGCACGTCCCGTTGGAGCACGTGTCGTTGTCCGTGCAGATGTCCCCATCGTCGCAGGGCGCGGTGGTGGCCTCCGTGGTGCAGAACCCGTCAGCACCACAGATGCCGTGGAGGCAGGGGTCGGTCGTGGCACACTCGTCGTCGCTCGTGCAGCCGCAGGGCCCCGGCTGGAACACGCAGGTGTCCGTCTCCGGATCGCAGGAGTCCGCCGTGCACGGGTCCCCATCGTCGCACACCCGCGGGTGGGGCTGGCAGACCCCGTCCTGACACAGCCCGTCCTGGCAGGCGGCGTCCACGGAGCAAGTGAACGTGGACTCGATGCGCAGGTCGTCGATCTGCACACCGGCGGCCGCGTTGTCCGCGTCGTTGCTGTGGAACTGCAAGGCCACCTGGCTCTGGTCCGCGAAGGTGGGCAGGGGGACGGTCACCAGCGTCCAATCGGGTACGTCGTTGGACTTGCAATAGACCTGATCCGAGGTCCCACCGTGCTGGACGATGACCGCGAAGTTGTCCCGCGTGGGGAAGCACGCATCGAAGGGCTGGGCGGCGTCGCCGAAGTCGGCCTTGAGGCGGAAGGTCAGGTAGATGGTCTCGCCCGCGTACTGCGCGGCCGGAAGAATGAGCAGCGCCGTGGTCACACCGTGGTCGTAGGTCCCATCCGACCCCACCGCCGATAGCCCCATGCTCGCCGGGTTGCCCGCGGCGTCATAGGCCGCGCTCGCCGTCCAGCCGACCGCGGGGTTGCTGGACTGCGTCTGCCAGCCGCTCGGGATCCCCGCGTCGAAGCCCTCGTCCACGTACACCGCCCCGCCCGACAGCGGCGTGTTCTCGCACTGGCCGTTCACACAGGCGTCCGAGGTGCAGTCGTTGCCGTCGTCGCAGAGGTTCGGGGAGGGGGACGCGCACATGCCGCCGTCCGTGCACGCGTCGTCGAGGGTGCAGTCGTTGCCGTCGTCGCAAGGCGTGCCCGCCGGTTTGGGGGTGGGCTGACACTGGCCCGTGGCGGGGTTGCACTCGTCGATCGTGCAAGCCGTCTCGTTGGGGGGGCACTGGACGCTCTGGGCCGGGTCGGGCACGCAGGTGGGCGTGGGGCCGCTCTTGTCGCACAGCCACCCGGAGACGCACAGGTTGCCCGGCTGGAAGTCCGCGCAGTCCGCGTCGATGGAGCAATCGCCACAGGTGTCCGTGCCCGGCTGGCACACGCCGTAGGCGCAGAAGTCGCCCTCCGTGCAGGGGTCCCCGTCCTCGCACTCGCCGGGGGCGCCCGTGGGGGCCGGGCCGTGCTTGCACTCGTAGGCATCCCCCACGGGGCTGCACGTGTCCACGGTGCAGACGTCGTGGTCGTCGCAGTCCGGGCCGTCGCCACCCACGCACACGCCGCCCTGACAGGTGTCCGCGATGGTGCACGGGTCGCCGTCGTCGCAGGCGTTCGCCGTGTTGGCCGTGACGCAGGCCCCGTCCACACACGAGTTCAGCGTACAGGGGTTGTTGTCGTCGCAGTCGATGGGCGTCCCCTCGCACACGCCGCTGGAGCAGTTGTCGAGCTGGGTGCAGGGGTCGCCGTCGTCGCAGGCGACGCTCACGGGCGAGTGGATGCACCCGTCCACCGGGTGACAGGTGTCGGCGGTGCAGGGATCGCCGTCGTCGCAGGGGTCGGCCTCGGCCACGCACTCGCCGCCCTGACAGACGCCGACCGAGCCGCACACGCCCTGGCCCAGGCAGGCCCCGCCCTCGTTGATGGGCGTCAGGGCGCACAGCCCCACGTCGGGGTCGCACTGGTTCACGCGGCAGTCCGTGTCGCTGGCCGTGGGGCAGGCCATCTCGGTGGCGGGGTCCCCCTCGCAGAAGCCGCTGTCACCGCAGTGGGGGCCGCTCAGGCACAGGTTGTCCACGACCATGCCGTCGCAGTCGGCGTCCTGCTCACAGGCGCAGTCCGCCGTGGGGATGCCCCGACAGACGCCGCCGTCGCGACAAGCGTCGGCGTAGGTGCAGTCGCGTCCGTCGTTACAGCCCGTGCCCACGTCCTCGGGCGTGTGCGTGCACGCCCCGGTCTCGCTGTCACAGACGTCGATGGTGCAGGGCTCGCCGTCGTCGCACTTGGGCGTCCCGCCCGTGCACTGGAACCCCGCGCAGGTCTCACCCGTGGTGCAGACGTTGCCGTCGTCGCAGTCCCCGGTCTTGGGGGCGAAGGCGCACTGCTTGTCGGCGCCGCAGGTCGCCTCCACACACGCCAGGTCGAAGCCGAGCTGCTCCGCCTGGATCTCGCACTCCACGGCGGTGGCGCAAGGCACGCCGGGCACGTCGGGGAGGGACGTCGCGTCGCCGTCTCCCTGGGCGTCCGCCTCCCCGTCTGCGCCGCCGTCCCCCGCGCTTCCGTCCCCTGTGCCCGCGTCGCCATCGGTGAAGGCGTCGCCGGCGCCGCTGTCGGTCAGGACGTCGTCGGCGCCAGCGTCGCTCAAGGCGTCCTCCATGTCCTGCCCATCCGATGCGTCGCCCGCGGTGTCGGCGTCTGGGCTCTGGGCATCACCGGCGTCGGCCACGTCGGTGGGCGAGGTGGTGTCGGGCGTGACGTCACCGCCGTGCGGTGTGTCCACCGCAGCGTCCAGCTCCGGGAGCCCCGAACCTGGATTCTCCGGGGTGTCCGAGCAGGCGACGGGGCCGAGGCTCAGGGCGGCGCCCAGGGTCACGACGGCGCCCAGGTGCAGGAGCCCCGACAGGCGCCCACCGCCCGCGCGCTCGCGGCGCGACCGCACGCGAGACCTCGCGAAGAACAGGGAGGATCCGGGCGGCGCAGGGGTGCCCTCGTGGCCTTCGCCAGCTCGTCGTTCCTGGACCGTCATCCGCTGTCCTCTACTTGTCTTCGGGCCTGTCCTTGGGGCTGCCTCGTCGCGGCGGCGGCCACGGCGAGACCGTGCGCGCGGCGTAGGCCGCCCTGAGCTTGGCCCAACACCGCCCGCAACCGTTGCCCCCAAACCTCATGCACAGAGTCAAACCTCCGAGCGCATTTGGATAGTAGCAAGGGCGCACGCCGGAGGCAACGCGGGGCGCCAGACCCGTAACCGGGCGGTGTCACCGCGGGGGTCGGTGCGGTCGTGAAACGGGGGGCCTAGACGCACGAAGGCCGAGAGCGCGCCACGGCGGCTCTCGGCCTTCGGTGAGGGGGAGCGGTTGATCGAGGTCCGCTCCCTCCCGGTGTGGGGCTCCTGAAAGGTCAGGGCCCAGCTCAGTACTTGGCGCGGATGACCTTGCCGCGGAGGTACTCGCGGTAGCCCTTGGCGATCCAGCCCGTGGAGACCTCCTTGGGGCAGGCGGCTTCACACTCGTAGGTGTTGGAGCAGGCCCCGAAGCCTTCGGCCTCCATCTGCTCGTACATGCGCACGGCGCGGCGCTCCCGCTCGGGCTGCCCCTGGGGGAGCAGGGCGAGGTGGGAGATCTTCGCCGACACGAAGAGCATGGCCGAGGCGTTCTTGCAGCTCGCCACGCAGGCGCCGCAGCCGATACAGGCGGCCGCGTCGAAGGCGTCCTCGGCCACGTCCTTGCCGACCAGCATGGTGTTGCCGTCGGGGGCGTTGCCCGTGTTGAACGAGTTGAACCCGCCCACGGCCTGGATGCGGTCGAAGGCCGTGCGGTCCACCATGAGGTCGCGCATGACCGGGAACGCCTTGGCGCGCCAGGGCTCCAGGGTCAGGGTCTCCCCGTCCTTGAACATCCGCATGTGGAGCTGGCACAGCGTCGTGCCGCGCTCGGGCCCGTGGGCCTGCCCGTCGACCATGAAGCCGCACGTGCCGCAGATGCCCTCGCGGCAGTCGTGGTCGAAGACCACGGGCTCCTGGCCCTCGGTCACGAGCTTGTCGTTGAGCATGTCCATCATCTCGAGGAAGGACGCGCTCTTGGGGATTTCGTCGAGGGTGTAGGTCTCGAACTTGCCAGGGCTGCCGGCGCGTTGCCGCCACACCCGCAGCGTGAGCTTCTTGATGGTCCCTTCTCCGCCCATTACTTGTAGCTCCTCTGCGCCAGCTTGACGTACTCGAAGGTGAGGTCCTCCTTGTGCAGGACCGGGTTCTCACCGACACCTTGGTACTCCCAGGCGGCCACGTGCTTGTAGTTCACGTCGTCGCGGAGCGCCTCGCCCTCCTCGGTCTGGTACTCCTCGCGGAAGTGCCCGCCGCACGACTCGTTGCGCTCGGCGGCGTCGTGGATGAGGGTCTCGGCGAACTCCAGGAAGTCCGCCACCCGGGCGGCCTTCTCCAGCTCGGGGTTGATCTCCTCCTGCTTGCCCGGGATCCGGACGTCTTTCCAAAAGGACGCGCGGATCTCCTTGACCTTCTCCCGGGCCTCCGCGAGCCCCGGGGCGCTGCGGCTCATGCCCACCTTGTCGATGAGGACGTGGCCCAGCTCCTTGTGGAAGTCATCCACGGGCCGGGTGCCGCCGATGGCCATGAGGCTGTCCAGGCGGGCCTTGACGCCCTGGACGGCCGCCTGGACGTCCGGGTGATTCTCCTGGATGGGCTCGAACTTCTTCACCGTGGCGAGGTAGTCCGGCACGGTGTAGGGCGCGATGAAGTAGCCGTCGGCCAGGCCCTG
Source organism: uncultured Myxococcales bacterium (assembly GCA_964478315.1). Taxonomy (GTDB): domain Bacteria; phylum Myxococcota_A; class UBA9042; order PHBI01; family JAAZYN01; genus CAYZID01. The sequence continues at coordinate 16,236 of CAYZID010000069.1, forward strand.
CATGAGCGCCGAGGCCCCCAGGCGGTTGGCGCCGTGGTCGGAGAAGTTCGCCTCGCCCAGCACGAACAGGCCGGGGATGTTGCTCATGAGGTTGTAGTCCACCCACAACCCCCCCATGGAATAGTGCGGGGCGGGGTAGATCCGCATGGGCGTCTTGTACGGGTTCTCGGCGGTGATCTTCTCGTACATGTGGAAGAGGTTGCCGTAGCGGTCCCGGATGGTGGCCTCCCCCAGCCGCTCGATGGCGTGCTTGAAGTCCAGGTAGACCGCCCGGCCGCCGCCCACGCCCAGCCCGTCGTCGCAGACGTACTTGGCGTTGCGGCTGGCCACGTCGCGGGGGACCATGTTCCCGTAGGTGGGGTACTTCTCCTCCAGGTAGTAGTAGCGCTCGGACTCGGGGATGTCCGCCGGCTTGCGCGTGTCGCCCGGCTTGCGTGGCACCCACACGCGCCCGTCGTTGCGCAGCGACTCGCTCATGAGGGTGAGCTTGGACTGGTTGTCGCCGTGGACGGGGATGCAGGTGGGGTGAATCTGCGTGTAGCAGGGGTTGGCGAAGTAGGCGCCCTTCTTGTGCGCGAGCCACGTGGCCGTCACGTTGGACCGCATGGCGTTCGTGGACAGGAAGTAGACGTTGACGTAGCCGCCCGTCGCCAGTAGGACCGTGTCGCCGAGCTCGACCTTGAGCTCGCCCGTGCGGATGTCGCGCGTGACGACGCCGCGCGCTCGGCCGTCGATGACCAGCACGTCCTGGACATCCTGGAAGGGCTTGAAGTCGATCTGCTTGCGGCCGACCTGGCGCATCATGCTGGCGTAGGCCCCCAGCAGGAGCTGCTGCCCCGTGGCGCCCCGGGCGTAGAACGTGCGGGACACCAGCACGCCGCCGAAGGTGCGGTTGGCAAGCGTGCCGCCGTACTCGCGAGCGAAGGGCACGCCCTGGGCCACGGCCTGGTCGATGATGTTCGCGCTGACCTCGGCGAGCCGGTACGTGTTGGACTCGCGCCCGCGGAAGTCGCCGCCCTTGATGGTGTCGTAGTAGAGGCGGAAGACGCTGTCGTTGTCGTTCTGGTAGTTCTTGGCCGCGTTGATGCCGCCCTGGGCCGCCACGCTGTGCGCCCGGCGGGCGCTGTCGTGGTAGGTGATGGACGTGACGTTGTAGCCCTGCTCAGCCAGCGTCGCCGCGGCGGAGGCGCCTGCGAGGCCCGTGCCCACGACGATGATCTTGTACTTGCGGCGGTTGGCCGGCGCCACGAGCTTCAGGTGCGCCTTGTGCTCGGACCAGCGGTTCTCCAGGGGGCCCGTCGGGCATTTCCCATCCAGTGTCATGCGTCATCCCTCCTAGCGGGCCAGTTGGAGCAAAGCGATCGAGGCGAAGCCGAGGCCCACGAGCACCGCGAAGGCCACGCCGGTCTTCTCGATGAAGGACGTGTACTTGGGGTTGTAGAACCCGATGGAGCGGAAGGCGCTCTGCATCCCGTGGAAGACGTGGAAGGCGACGGTCACCCCGCCCACCGCGTAGAGGATCGCTCGCCACGGAACCTTGAGCGCGGCGACCACGGCCGCCCCCATCCCGCCGGTGGCGTGCTCGATCTCCTCGGCGTGCGCGCGGAAGTCCCCGAGGTGCACGATGAGGAAGATGAGCACGACCAGGCCGGTCCAGATCATCCACTTGCTCGCCAGGGCCGCGAAGGCGTCGTCGCGCTTGGTCTTGCTCACCGCGTAGCGATCGTTGCCGCGGGCGCTTAGGTTGCCGAAGTGCAGCCACACGACCAGGAGGATGTGGACGATGAAGCCCAGCGCCAGGAGGAGCTCCACCACGGGGAGCAGCGAGATCTCGTGCAGGTGCTCCACGTAGCCGTTCATGGCCTCGGGGCCCCAGTACAGGGTCGTGTTGCCGATGAGGTGGATCAGCAAGAACACGACCAAAAACAGGCCGCTCAGGCCGACGAGGAACTTGCGCCCGATCGCCGACGTCAGAAAGCGTTTGAACCAGCCCAACGTGGCCTCCTTGTCACCGTCACTGTCACTTGGGTCCGCACCGGCGCGAGCCGCCGCGCGTGTTGCTTCGTTGCCGCGCGCGTTATGGCACCAAGCCGCGCGCGTCACAAGGGCGGAATCCCATAAACGGCGGATAACCTTTTGGAAAGACGAGCCCCCGGCCGGCCCCACGGTTGTGCTCGCCCGGGCGGTTGAGTATGTGCCCTTGGGGCTGGGGAGGACCGGAGCGCCCGCGCCCCGGCGCCGTGGGGCGAGCCGCGCGGTTCCCAGATCGCCCTCGGCTCGTTCTTGACAGGAGGTAGCGCGTGGCGACGGGAGGAGAGGGCAGGGCAGGGGCGTCCGCCGAGCGCGCAGCAGGCGGAGAGGCGCGCCCGGACCTCTTGGGGACGCCCCTCGGGGAGCTGCCCGCGCTGCTGGAGCGCGTGGGCGTCCCGCCGGGGCTCGCGCCCGCGGTCTTCCGCGCCGCACACCAGGACGCATCCCTGGGCTCGGCGCGGGGGTTGCTGCCGCGCCACGTCGCCCGCCTCGAAGCCGGCACGCGACGCCCAGATGTGGAGATCGAGCGCGCCCTGGAGGACGCCGACGGGACCATCAAGTTGGTGTTTCGGCTCGGTGGCTCGGGATCGCTGGCCCGCGTGGAGGGCGTGCTCATGCCCCTGGGGCGCCGCTGGAGCTTCTGCGCCTCCACCCAGGTGGGCTGCGGGATGGGTTGCGCCTTCTGCGCCACGGCGCGGCTGGGGCTCACCCGCTCACTCACCGCCGGCGAGCTGGTCGCCCAGGTGAGCCTGGCGCGCCGCTACGCCGCCCAGCGGGGCGTCGCCGTGGACAACCTCGTGCTCATGGGGATGGGGGAGCCCCTCCAAGACTACCCGGCCACCCGAGATGCCTTGCGCGTCCTCCTCGACCCCCGCGGGCAGGCGCTGGCCCCCAGCCGCGTGCGCGTGTCCACCGTGGGCCTGCCGCGCGGAATCCGCGCCCTGGGGCGCGACTTCGGCGGCAAGGTCGGGCTCGCCTTGAGCCTCCATGCCGGCACGGACGCCACCCGGCGGCGCCTCATCCCCGCGGCGTCGGCGCACGATCTCGCGACCTTGCGCGAGGTCTGCGGCGACTACCCCTTGCCGGGCAAGCGCTACCTCATGATCGAGTACCTGCTGCTCCCAGGCGTCACCGACACCCCCGCCGAGCTGGACGGCCTCGCGCGCTGGACGCGGGGCCTGCGCTGCATGGTGAACCTCCTGCCCTGGAACCCCTTTCCGGGGGCCCCGTTCCGCAGCCCCACCGGTGCGGAGATCGCGTCGGCCCACGCCGCCCTCATGGCCCGCGGCGTGCCCGTGAAGGTGCGCCGCCCCCGGGGGCGCGACGTGGGGGCCGCGTGCGGGCAGCTCGCGCTGCGGGCCCGCGACGAAGGGCTCGGTGCGCTGGGTGGCGGTGGCTGACGGTCCAGCGCTGGGGCCTACTCGCGCACGGCCGACGGCTCGGGCTCCGCGTGGCCCCGGCGTTCGCGCTCCTCCTTGAGCTCCTCCAGGATGGCCGTGGAGAGGCTGTCCAGCGTGGCGGTTCCGAAGACGCGACGGCGCCCCACCAGGAAGCTCGGCGTCTTCATCACCCCCACGTGCGTCCCCAGGGCGCGGTCTTGGGCCACGCGGTCCGCCCACGCATGCCCGTCCAGCTCCGCCGTGAAGCGGGCCTCGTCGAGGCCCACCTCGCGGGCCGCAGCGATGAGGGCGTCCCGTGTCAGCGCCGCGCCCTCCTTGGCGTACAGGGCGTCGAAGAAGGGCCAGAACTTCCCCTGGGCGTGGGCAGCCAGGGCCGCCTCGGCGGCGAGCTGGGCGTGCGGGTGCATCTCGAGCGGGTAGTTTCGGTAGACGAACAGCACGTCCTTGCCCCAGCGCTGCACGAGCGCGCGGAACACCTCGGCCATCTCAGCGCAGAAGGGGCACTCGAAGTCGCCGTAGAAGATCACGGCGATGGGCGCGTCGGCTGGCCCGATCCGAGGGGCCTCGGCTCCGCGCTGGGCCTGGAGGTCCGCCGCCGAGAGGTCCCGCCGCTCGCCCGCGAGGGTCCGCACCTCGTGGAGCACCGTGGCGTAGTCCTGGAGCATCACCTGGCACCGGCCGTTCCCGAACTGGCTCGTCTTGCGTCGGACGTGGTCGCAGGTGTCGCGGGCGTCGGGTCCCAGGTCCGCGCAGAGCTTGCGCACGAGGTCCTCGCAGGGCTTGCGGAGGGTGTGAAAGTAGGCCACCTGGGCGTCCACCGCCTTCATGGCTTCCGCGCAGGCCGCGTCGGGCAGGAAGTTGGCGGCTTCGTCCACCCGCCGACAGCCCTGGTGGTAGTCGCCCAGGGCCTCACACACGCGGTCCCGCCAGGCTACGCACCGGGGCCCCCGCTCCACGGGGCTGGCGATGGGGGCGGGTGGGGCGCCGCTCCCCGCGTCGGGGGCCGAGGGGGCCGCGCTCGGCTGGGACGCGTCGGGCTGGGGCCGGGGCGCTGCGGTGTCCTTGGCGCTCGGCACGGCCGCGTCCTTGGCGCCGGGGGCGGTCGGGGTGCGCGCCGTGGTGGGGGTGCAGCCCGCCAGCAAGGCCGCCGCGGCCATGGCCGTGAGCCCGGGCCAGGAGAGGGCGCCGCGGGCGGGTCGCGGGGCGATGGGGTGGCTGGCCGGGGTCTGGGGTCGGGGTTGGGGCATGGCGTCTCCTCCGGCCCTGGATGGTGCTCGCTCCTCGCGGGCCGGCGCAAGCGCCGGGGCGGGGGCTATGGGCCGCCTCCCGGCGCGCCCGGTCGGCTTGCTTCGGGGAACGCGCGCGCGGCCAGGGCCGCCAGGGCGCCGCCCGGAGGGGCACCGGTGTCGGTGAGGGCTCGCAGCGCCTCCATCGCCCGGGCTCGCCCGCCCAGGCGCCGCAGCGCCAGGACGCCGTAGAGCCACGCGAAGCGGTCCACCCGCTGCCCCAGGAGGCGCTCCCGCCGCGCGCGGGCCAGGGTGGGCGCCAGGCGCTCCCCCGCGTTCTCTAGCGCCTCCACGAGCGCCGCGAGCCCTGGGTGTTGGGGGCTCTCCGCCGACACCAGGAGGACCGGGGGGCGCGGCCCGGGTGTGAGGGCGAGGGCGGTGTCCAGGTCGCGGGCGGCCGCCCGGGCTGGGGCCCCCAAATCCGCCTTGTTCACGACGAGGACGTCGGGCACCTCCATGAGCCCGGCCTTGAGGAACTGGAGGGCGTCGCCGCTCGCGGGCTGCACGACGACCACGGACAGGTCGGCGGCGCGCGCCACGTCGGTCTCGGACTGTCCCACCCCCACGGTCTCGACCAGCACCCGGTCGAACGCGGCCCGGAGCACGAGGACGGCGTCCTCCGTGCCCGGCGCGAGCCCGCCCAGGCGGTCGCGCGCCGCCATGGAGCGCACGAGCACGCCCTCGTCCTCGGGGGGGATGGCCATGCGCGCCCGGTCGCCCAGGAGCGCGCCGCCGCTTCGGCGGGAGCTGGGGTCCACGGCGAGGACCCCCACGGTGAGGCCCCGGGCGCGCCAGGCGCGTGTGAGGTGCCCGGCGAGCGTGCTCTTGCCCACGCCGGGGGGGCCCGTGAGCCCCACGACCAGGCTGCCGGGCCGGGGCGTCTGGGCCAGCTCCTCGACGAGCAGCGCCGCGGGGGCCTGGGGGGCGGGCGCGTCGGACTCCAAGGCGTTGAGCGCCCGGATGAGGGCGCCCCGGTGGCCCTCACGGACGGCCGCGGTCCAGCGCGCCGCCCCCTCGTCGTGGGTGCGCCGCGTCACGCCGACGGCGCGAGGAGCCCGGCGAGCTCCACCATGATGGCGTTGAGGTCGAAGTCGCGCGGGGTGTAGACACGGGCCACACCGAGCGCCTGGAGGGCCGCGCGATCCTGCGCCGGGATGATCCCGCCCACGATGACGGGTAGGCCCTCCACGCCCCGGCGGGCGAGCTCGTCGAGGACGGCCGGGACCAGCTCCATGTGGCTCCCCGAGAGGATCGACAGGCCTACGGCGTGGACGCCCTCCTCGTGGGCCGCGCGAGCGATCTGCGCGGGGGTGAGGCGGATCCCCTCGTAGACGACCTCGAAGCCGGCGTCCCGGGCCCGCACGGCGATCTGCTCGGCGCCGTTGGAGTGGCCGTCCAGGCCGGGCTTGCCCACGAGGAGCTTGGGGCGCCGGCCCAGGCGCGCGCGGGCCTCCTCCACGGCCGCCCGGGCGGCCTCCAGGCTGGTCCCGGTGCTGGGTTCAGCGCGGGGCTCGGTGAGGGCGCCTCCTGGAGGGGGGGAAGCCCCGGCACCCAATCCGGTCGGAGCGCGGTACTCGCCGAAGACCTCGCGCATGGCCGCTCCCCACTCGCCGGTGGTCACGCCGGCCAGGGCGCAGCGGATGCTGGGGGGCATGACATTGTCCCCGGCCCGGGCGGCGGCCTTGAGGGCGGCGAGGGCGGCGCGGACGGCGTCGTCGTCGCGCTGGGCCCGCCAGGCCCGCAGGCGCTCCACCTGCTCGGCCTCGGCGCGCGGATCTACGGTGAGGACCTCGCCCGCGGCGCCCTCGGGGCCGCCGCTCGTGAGGGGCGAGGGCTCGCCCTCGGTCCAGCGGTTCACGCCCACGACGACCTGCTCGCCGGACTCGATGCGGGCCAGGCGGGCGGCGTTGGCGGCGACCAGGGCCCGCTTCATGGCGCCGGACTCGATGGCCGCGAGGACGCCCCCTTGCTCCTCGATCCACGCCATGAGGGCGCGGACCTCCTGGGTGAGGGCGGCCTCCAGCCGGGCGATCTCGTGGGAGCCGTCGAAGAGGTCGCCGTACTCCAGGAGGTCGGTCTCGTAGGCGACGATCTGCTGGAGCCGGAGGGACCACTGTTGGTCCCAGGGGCGGGGGAGCCCCAGCGCCTCGTTCCAGGCGGGGAGCTGCACGGCGCGGGCGCGGGCGCGCTTGCTGAGGACGACGCCGAGCATCTCCAGGGCGACGCGGTAGACGTTGTTCTCGGGTTGCTGCTCGGTGAGGCCCAGGGAGTTCACCTGGACGCCGTAGCGGAAGCGCCTGAGCTTGGGGTCTTCGACGCCGTAGCGCGTGCGGGTGATCTCGTCCCAGAGGGCGGTCATGACGCGGAGCTTGACGATCTCCTCGACGAACCGGATGCCGGCGTTCACGAAGAAGCTGAACCGGCCCACGACCCGGGGGAGGTCGGCCTCCGACACGTCGGGGCGCGCGCGCGTCGTGTCCAGCAGGGCCACGGCGTTGGCCAGGGCGTAGCTCACCTCCAGGGCGGGCGTGGCGCCGGCCTCCTGGAGGTGGTAGCTGCACACGTTCAGGGGGTTCCACCGGGGGAGCTCGCGCACGGTGAAGGCGATGACGTCGGTCTGGAGGCGCATGGAGGGCGCTGGCGGCAGCATGTAGGTGCCGCGGGAGAGGTACTCCTTCACGAGATCGTTCTGCGTGGTCCCGCGGAGGGAGGCGCGGTCCACGCCCTGGCGCTCGGCGGCGGCCACGTACAGGGCGAGGAGCCAGGGGGCGGTGGCGTTGATCGTCATGGAGGTGTTCATGGCGCCCAGGGGGATGCCCTCGAACAGGGCCTCCATGTCCCCCAGGTGGGCGATGGGCACGCCTACCTTGCCCACCTCGCCGCGCGCCCGGGGGTCGTCGGCGTCGTAGCCGGTCTGGGTGGGCAGGTCGAAGGCCACGCTGAGCCCCGTCTGCCCCTTAACCAGGTTCTGGCGGTAGAGGGCGTTGGACGCCGCGGCCGAGGAGTGGCCGGCGTACGTGCGCATGACCCACGGGCGGTCACGGCGGGGGCGAGGGGGGGG
>CAYZID010000070.1:0-23775 GCA_964478315.1 uncultured Myxococcales bacterium
GACCAGGGCCACGACCAGGCCGCGCAGGGCGGCCAGGGTGCTGCGCCCCATGGGCCAGGGGTCGGCCAGGCGCCAGCCGTCTTGGGGGGCGCGGCGGAAGTTGGCGGGGCCGCCCTCGGCCGGGGCGGCGAGGCGGGCGCGGCGCAGGGCGTCGAGGTCGGTGTCGGGCGGGGAGGCGGTGGTCATGGGGTGCTCCGGGTGCGCTGGGCGGGGGGGAGGAGGCGCTCCAGGGTGTCGAGGAGGCGGGCGTCCGTGCGGCCGTAGTAGTCGCGCACGAGGGCGGCGGCGGCGGCGGCGTCCCGGGCGGTGACGGCGCCCAAGAGGGCGCGGAGGAAGGCGGCGTAGTCCGGCTCGGCCACCCACAGGGAGGCGGCGCCGTGGAGGAGGTCGCGGTAGATGCTCAGGAAGGTGTTGGCCGTCCAGCGGACCATGAGGGAGTGGGCGGCCTCCACGAGGGCCTCGATGACGGCGATGTCCCCCTGGACGAGCGAGAGGCGCGCCGCCGTGGACGCGCGAGGGGCGGGGGGGGCGTCCCGCTCGAACCGGGCGATCTGGGCGTCGATGGCGGCGGTGAGCGCGGCGAAGTCCTCGGGCTCGCCGCGCTGGGCGGCCAGGTTGACCGCCTGCTCCAGCACGAGGAGGCGCGAGGTGAGCAGATCGGTGAAGACGCGCACGCGCTCGGTGAGGTCCGGGGCGTGGCGGATGAAGGGCCCCAGCAGGGAGATGGTGCCGTGGCGGCGGAAGTCGCGGACGGTGACGCCCTGCCCCTGGCGGGCGCGGACCAGGCCGAGCAGCTCCAGCTTGCGGACGGCCTCGCGGAGCGTGTTGCGGTTGGTGGCGAAGCGCGCGGCCAGGGCGCGCTCGGGCGGGAGGCGGGCGCCCGGGGCCACGTCGCCGCGGAGGATCTCGCCCAGGAGGAGCTCGAAGATGGCCTCGCTGCGACTGGCTGCTCCCTCGGTCCCCACGGCTCTCCCTCCAGCGGCCCGATTGGTTGAACCAATCGAGTCCCTGGCCCCATGGTGATTGGTTCAACCAATCGATGCAACCCCTCGTGGGCGCTTTTCGCTGCGTCGCGGGAACAGCCTGGGCGGAGGGAGTTTTGTCCGGTCGACTGGGCGCGGGTGGTAGGATGCCGGCGCTGGTTGGCCGGTGCCGCGCTCGCTCCCCGGGATCGCTCGGGGCGGATCGTCGCGCCGACGGCACTCCAAGGAGGAAGCCCATGTACGCCTCGCGTCTCGCCTCGCGCCTGTCCCTCACGGCTCACGCCGCCCTCGCGGTGGCCCTCACGGCGGTGCCCGCCCCGGGCTGCGACGTCTTGTTCCCCGAGGAGGACACGACGATCCCCGTGCCCTCGTCGGACACCTCGGCCGTCCTCCTCGACGCTGGGCCGGACGGCCACATGGAGGCCTGCGGGGTCCTGTCCATCGACCCGCCGGACGGGCAGACGATCGCGTCCAACAGCGTGACGGTCACGGTGCGGTTTACGGCGCCGCTGGCGTCGCCAGCGGACGGGACGGCCCCGCCCGTGACCCTGGCGCGGCTGGGTGCCGACGGGAGCGTGGCCGAGACGCTGGCGCCCAACACCTCCTGGCGCGCGGACGGCGACCGGGGCGTGCTGTTCCTGACGCCGGTGGGGTGGCTCGACTGGGACACGGAGTACCTGGTGACCGTGGGGGCCGACACGCAGTGCGCCAACGGGGCGACGGTGGGCACGACGGTGGAGAGCCGTTTCCGCACGCCGCCCCAGGGCGGCTCGCAGCCCACCGGAGGCGTGTTCTACGCCTGCCAGGATGGCGGTGGGCGGGTGTCGCTGCGGCGCGTGGGGCTGGACGGCGCGGGGGACGCGGAGGTGGCCGATCTCGGCGCGGCTTTCGTCGGGGTGTCCTCGGGCGTCGCGGCGGGGACGGTCGTGCGGGGGATGCCCTCGCCGGACGGCAAGCGCGTGGTGTGGGCCATCCTGGGCAGCGACCAGTTCACGAGCGCGCTGGTGGGCTATGACGTGGACGCGGGGGCGGCCTATGGGGTGAGCGCGGACGCCGTGGTGAGCGGGGAGGACGTCGGGGCGCAGGTCTTCGACATCTCGGCGCAGGGTGAGGTGGCGCTGCTGGGGCCGCTGGCGAATGGGCAGCGGGATCAGATCACGGTGGTGGGCTTGGATGGCGCCGGGGCTCGGACGGTGCTGGGCCCGTCCACGGTCCTGGACAGCCTGGCCGGCGTGGCGTGGCGGGCCGACGGGCAGCGGCTCGTGGTCTTGGCGGCTGGGGGCGCGCACCCTGGGATCTACGAGGTGGACGCGACGACCGGCGCCGAGACGCTGGTCAAGGACTTGAACCAGCAGGCGATCTTGGGGCTCCCGGGGCACATGGCCTACGACGCCGCCTCGGGCCACGCGGCGCTGTCGTTCACCAAGGACTTCGGAACCCAGACGGAGAACACCGAGCTGCTGGCCTGGACGGACCTGGGCCAAGGGCCCGTGTTCGACTCGTCCACGGCCAACGTCAACGAGGGGACGCCCATCCTCACGCCCGGAGGCGGGCGGGTGGTCTTCACGCAGTACTCGGCCACGGAGCAGGTGGCGTCGGTGGCCGCCTACGACTTCGCGGGCGGCGGCGTGAGCCCCCTGCTCATGTCCGGCGGCGGCGTCCAGACCCACTCGTTCACGCCCGACGGTCAGACGGTCGTCTACACCGACAGCGACGGCCAGGGTGGCACCCTGTTGCTGGCGCGGACGGGCACCGAGGCGCCGCGGACGCTCTCCCAGACGTCCAGCGCCCAGTGCGACCCGGGGCTGGCCGTGGTCATGCCGTAGCGGTGACGCGGCGCGCCGCGTATGCTGCGGCCCGCGGAGGGAGCATGGCGAGCACGCTGGCGGCGGTGAAGGCGGACCTGGACAAGGCCGGAGTGCGGCCCATCTACTTGGTCCAGGGGGCCGAGCGGCTGCTGGTGGACCAGGCCGTCCGCGCCATCCTCACGGCCGCCGCGGGCGACCCCGACGACCCCATGGCCGTCACCCGGCTGGATCTCGCCGAGGGCTCCGTGGGGGCCCGCGAGGTCATCGCCGCCTGCCGCGCCGTGGGGCTGTTCACGCCCCGCGCCACCGTCCTGGCGCGTGGCGCCCAGGTGCTCGCCCGAGGCGGCGCCGACACCGAGGCCCTGGTCGCCTACGCCACGAAGCCGGAGCCCCAGGCCACGCTCGTCCTGGTGGCGGACAAGCTCAAGGGCACCACGAAGCTCGTCAAGCGCGTGGCGAAGCAGGGCAAGGTGTGGACCTTCGACCCCCTGCGGAGCCGCGACGTGCCCAACTGGGTGCTGGACGAGGCCACGCGCCTGGGCCACCGCATGGACGTGCCCACCGCCCGCCTCGTCGGCGAGCTCGTGGGTACCGACTTGGGGCAGCTCCGCCTGGCCGTGGACAAGCTCAGCCTCTACGTGGGGCCCGGCCAGCCCATCACGTCCCAGGCCGCCGAGACCCTCCTCGCCTCCACCCGCGCCCACACGGTCTTCGAGCTCGTGGACGCCGTGGGCGAGCGCAAGCACGCCCTGGCCTTGAGCCACCTGCGCTCCATGCTGGAGCACCGCGAGCAGCCCCTGCGCATCCTCGCCATGCTCATCCGCCACTTCCGCATGCTCTGGCAGGTGGCCGCCGGGCGCGCCGCCGGGCGCGGCCTGGACGAGCTCACCGCCGAGCTCCGCCTCCACCCCTTCCAGGCGCGCAAGCTCTGGGCCCAGTCCCAGCGCTTCGACGAGGCGACCCTACGCCGCGCTTACGAGCTGCTGTTCCAAGCCGACTTGGGCTTCAAGTCCAGCCGCCTGGACCCCGGCGTGCGCATGGAGCAGCTCGTCCTCGCGCTGTGCGGGCCGGTAGGCGGGGCGCGCGGCCGCGGGGCGCGCCCGCCCAGTGGCCCCCCCAGCCCCCGGAGGGGACCATGAGACGACGCCTGCGCTGGCTCTTGGGGCTGCCCTTGCGCCCCTTCGCCCCCGCTTGGGCCTTGCGCAGCCCGGCCACGCTGTCCTTGGGGGGCCTGCGCCGAACCCTCCTCGTCTCCGCCGCCCTGGGCGCGCTCGGGGCGCTCGTCTGGGGGCCTCTCGTCGTGGAGGCGCTGGCCCAGGCCCACCCGAGCGTGGGCCGGCTCCTACCCGCGGGTGACACGGGCCGCGTCTACACCGCGCTGGCCGTCGCCGTCCCGTTGCTCCTCGCCGCCGCCCTGCAGGTCTCGGCGGCGCGCCGCGTTCCCACCCACACCCCCGCCACGACCCTCGCCGAGTACGCGGCCGCCGCTGGGCGCCCTCCGGGCTCCACGCTGCGTTGGGCGCTCCCGCTCGTAGCCCTGGGCGCCCTCCTCGTAGCCCTGAACCTGGGTGCGCTCGGGCTCCTCCTCGTCTGCGCCTTCCTCGCCGGGGCCGGCTCCGTGGCCTTCCTCGTGGCCTACCTGACCATGGGCGAGACCCTGGCCCGCCACGGCGTAGGCGGACTCTGGGAGGGGCTCGCGACGATCTGGGACTACGCCTCCGCCACGCGCCACCTGTTCTCGGCCGAGCTGCACCTGCTGGACGGGACGCTGCTGGACCCCATCTGGGGCGCCCTCGCCGTGTTCGTCCTCCTCTACGTCGCGCCCACGGCCCTCGCCGTCTGGACCCTCCGCCGCGCCCCGACCGACGTCGCGCGCACGCGCCCCGCACCCTGACGCTCGCCCCGCGCAGAGCCTCTCAAGGACCCGCGGCGCGAAGCCGCCGCACCAGCTCCATGGCGCGGCTCATCCAGTCCTGGACACGCGACGGGGTCTTGGGCGCCCGCAGGGACAGCAGCAGGCGCAGGAACGCCTGGCCCATCTCCGTCATGCGCAGGAGCAGCCGCATCCGCGCCACGTCGAAGGGCACGGCCTCCCCGGCGGCGGCGGCGATCTCCGCCTCCTCGATGGCCGCCTCCAAGGCCAGCCGCGCCGACTCGATCATCATCCACTCGCGCTCCCGCAGCACCCCCGTGATGACCGGCCACACGTCCAGGTTCGCTTCGTAGGGGGCGTTGCGGTGGTCCCCCACGGGCCGCACGAGCTCGCGCTCCAAGAGCTCGGAGATCGTCGTGCTCACCGCGGAGCGGCTCACCCCCAGCAGCCGGCCGATCTCGCGCTGGGTCATGGGCTCCCCGCGCAGCGCCAGGAGCGTCCACATGCGCCCCTGGATGGCCTTGAAGCCCCAGTACTCGATGAAGCTCCCCGCGCGGTCGCACACAGCCAAGACCCGCCGCGTGAGGAGCTGCTGCTCCGCCGCGCTCGCCTCCACGCCGTCTTCTGAGGGCTCCTGCGTCACGCCCGCATCCTACGACACCTGCCCTCGACACTCCACGTCCGAGTGCTCCCCAGCGGATCTCTCCGCAGACCACCCGGGAGGGAGTGGGGCGGCCAGTCCGTATCAAACAGAACAGACCGTATGTTCGGCTGGCACTGAGACGGACTGTCATCTTGTGTGGTGCTGGTCGCTTGTTTTTGTCGGCGTGAACAACTATGGTGCGCGGCATGTCCACGCCCCACCCGCCCCAGGCCTGGCCCGCTCCCGCCCCCGCGGACCTCGCCGCGCTCACGCGGCAGGCGCTGGCGCGCTGTGAGAGGCGGCGCACCGCCGTCCTCCTGCGCCTCTCGGTGCCCCAGGCGGTTCGGGACCCCTGGGCGGCCCTGGCGCCGTCCAGCGCCTCGGCGAACCGGCTGGCCGCCTGGGACGCGGGCGAGGGGGGCCTGTGCTTCGCGGCGTCGGGCGTGGTTTGGGAGGTGGAGACCGCGGGTCCCCAGCGCCTGGAGGCCGCCGGGCGCGCCTGTTCGCGGGCGCGTGAACGGGTGATGGCCGCGCGGCGCGCGCCCGGCGGCTGGACGCGCGGCGCGCCGGAGGCCCCCGAACTCCCCCAGGCGCCCCTGTTCGTGGGCGGGTTCGCCTTTGACGACGCGCCCCGCGCGGCGGGTGGGGACGCCCCCCTGCGCGGCGGGTCCGGGCCCGACGGGTCCGGGCCGGACTGGTCTGGGCCCGACTGGTCTGGATGGGGCGCGTGCCGCTGGTGGATCCCATCGCTCCTGGTCTGGCGTCACGGCGCCGTTGGGGGTGGCGCGGTGACGCTGCGCGTGGAGCCGGGGGAGGATCCCGCGGGGCTCGAGCGCCGTGTCCGCGCCCTCACGCGGCGGCTCCGCGAGGCGCTGGGCCGCGCGGCCTCCGCCCCCGCGCCCGCTCCCTCCGGCGTGTCCCTCGCGCCCGCGCCGCGCTTCGACGAGGCGGCCGCGCGCGCCGCCTGGGTGACCCTCGTGGGGGACGCTAGGGAGGCCATCCTGGCCGGCCCGATGGCGGCCCGCGGCCCGGGTGAAGCCCCGGAGGACCTGGAGAAGGTCGTCCTCGCCCGCGCCCTCCCCCTGGACGTCCGAGGCCCCGCGGAGGAGGCGCCCTTGGCCCTCGCTCGCGCCCTGCGGGCCCGGGTTCGCCACAGCGTCACCTTCCTGCTCGCCTTGGAGGGGCGCGGCGCCTTCGTGGGCGCCACCCCGGAGCGGCTCGTGGAGGTGGGACGCGGCCGCGCGCACACCGTGGCCCTGGCGGGCACGGCGGCGCGCGCGGCGGACCCGGCGGCAGACCGGAGGGCCGCGCGGGCGCTCCTCGACAACCCCAAGGACCTGCACGAGCACGCGGTCGTCGTCCGGGCGGTCACGGACGCCCTGCGCCCCTCGTGCAAGACGGTGGCGGCCCCGGCGACGCCCCGGGTGCTCTCCCTGGGCGCCGTGCATCACCTGGAGACGCCCGTCGTCGGGGACCTCGCCGCGCCGCGCCACCTCCTGGAGGTGGGCGCCCGTCTGCACCCCACGCCCGCGGTGGGCGGCTGGCCGCGCGCCGCCGCGCGGGCCTGGATCGCCGGGCACGAGCCCCTGGACCGCGGCTGGTACGCGGGCGCCGTGGGCCACGCCGACGCCCGGGGCGAGGGGGCGCTCATGGTGGCGCTGCGCTCGGCCCTCGTCCGCGGGCGGCGCGCCTGGGCCTTCGCCGGGGCGGGCATCGTCGCGGCCTCCGACCCCAGGGCCGAGTGGGACGAGACGGGCTCCAAGCTGCGGACGGTGGTGGACGGGGCCGCGGTCGTGGGCGGGGCGAGTGGAGGCGGCGCGTCGAGGGGCGGGAGCCAGGAGGAGAAACCATGAGCGTAGCGAGGTCCCAGGAACGCAGGCCCCGGCAGCTCGATGGAGCGTGGTCCCCGGAGCGCGACGGGGCGCGGGCGGGGCTGGACCGCGCGGGGCACCTGTTGGGCGCCTGGGTGACGCTCGGCGTCCGCCACCTCGTGGCCTCGCCGGGCTCGCGCAACACGCCGCTGCTGCTGGCCGCTTGGGCGCTGCGCGAGCGGCTGCTCGTCCACGTGGTCGTGGACGAGCGCGCGGCCGCCTTCTTCGCCCTGGGCCTCGCGCGGCGCGCGGCGCAGCCCGTGGCCCTGGTGTGCACCTCCGGGAGCGCGGGCGCCCACTACCTCCCCGCGGTCATCGAGGCTCACGAGGGCGGCGTGCCCTTGCTGGTCGTCACGGCCGACCGGCCGCCCGAGCTCCACGGCGCGGGGGCCCCGCAGACGACCGAGCAGACGCGCCTGTTCGGCGCCCACGTCCGCGCCGCCGTAGACCTGGGCCCACCGCCCGCCGACGGGCGCCCCGAGGGGCCCTGGGTGGAGGCCACGGCCGCCCGCCTCCTGGACCTCGCCACCGGCCCCCCCGCCGGTCCCGTCCACGTCAACGCGCCCTTCCGTGAGCCCCTCTGGACGCCCGGGCTGGACGAGGCGGCGCGCACGCCCGCTTGGGGTCGGGCGACCCCGCGCGTGTACCGCGCCCGACGCACTCCGGCGCCCGAGGAGGTCGCCCACGTGGCCCGTGACCTGGCGGCGGCGCGGCGGGGTGTCATCGTCTGCGGCCCGCGCCCACCCTCCTCCCGGGGGGATGATCCGCTCCCGGTGGCCCTCTCCCGGCTCTCCCGGTCCCTGGGCTGGCCCATCCTCGCCGAGCCGGCCTCTCAGCTCCGCTTCGGGCCCCCAGCCAGCGGCGGCGACCCGGCCACCCCGCCCGTCGTCTCCACGGCCGACGCCCTCCTGCGAGTCCCCGAGGTCGCCCGCGCCATGGCGCCCGAGCGCGTCCTCCTGCTGGGGGCTCCGCCCACGTCCAAGCCCCTCGCGCGTTGGCTCGCCGACCGGGCGCGCGGGCGCACCACCGTCGTGGCCGGCCCCGGGCGGTGGCAAGATCCCGCGCACCTGGCGCGCGAGCGCCTCGTGGGCGACGACGCCCTCGTCTGCGAGGCCCTGGCGGCGGCCTTGGAGGGCGCGCGCGGCCAGTGCCCTCCGAGCTGGGCCCACCGCTGGCGGGCGCTGGACCAGGCCGCGCGCATCGCGCTGGACCGCTGGACCGACGACGACGGCCCGGCCTGGGAGGGCGCCGTGGCGCGCTGGGTCGCCCAAGGCGTCCCCGAGGGGGGCGCCTTGCACCTGGGCAACAGCATGCCCATCCGAGACGTGGACACCTTCGCACCTCCCCGCCCCACGGCCGTCCCCGTGCTCGTGAGCCGGGGCGTCAACGGCATCGACGGGGCCCTGTCCACCGTGCTCGGGGAGGCCGCCGCTCGCCCCGACCGCCCCTTCGTCGCCCTGCTCGGGGATCTGACCTTCCTCCACGACCTAGGCGCCCTCGTCCCCGCCGCGACACGGACCGCGCGCGCCACCGTCATCGTCGTCCGCAACGGGGGCGGGGGCATCTTCTCCACGCTCCCCATCCGCGCCCACGACCCCCCAGGGGGCGACGGCCCCTCCGCCTTTCGCGCGCTGTTCCTCACCCCCCACGACGCCGACCTGGGCGCCCTGTGCACCGCCGCGGGCGTGCGCTGGCGGCGCGTGCACCGCCCCGCCGCCCTCCCCGAAGCCCTGGCCCGTGACGCCCAGGAGCCCGGCCTGGGCGTGCTGGAGGTTCCCGTGGACCTGGCCCACAACCTCACCCGCCACGCCCAGGCCTTCGCCGCCGTGCGCGAGGCCGCCCGCGCCGCCCTCGTGACCCTCTGAGTCCACGTGGCGCGCCGCGCCCCCACCCTCCCCACCTCCAACCCGGAGTCCCCCATGTCCACGCACCCGACCTCCGAGCCCGCTCCCCCCGCCATCCGCCCGGCCCTCGCCTGGCGCGCCGTGCGGACGTGGTCCGACGTGCAGCTCCACAAGGCCGAGGGCGTCGCCAAGGTCACCATCTGCCGCCCGGAGGTCCACAACGCCTTCCGCCCCGAGACCGTCGCCCAGCTCCTGGAGGCCTTCCGCGACGCCGCCGAGGATCCCGCCGTGGGCGTCATCCTCCTCACCGGCCAGGGGCACCGCGCCTTCTGCGCCGGCGGTGACCAGCGCGTGCGCGGCGAGCGCGGCTACGTGGGGGGCGATGGCGTGGCGCGCCTCAACGTGCTGGAGCTCCAGCGCTTCATCCGCCGCCTCCCCAAGCCCGTCATCGCCCTCGTCGCCGGCTACGCCATCGGCGGCGGGCACGTCCTGCACGTGGTGTGCGACCTGACCATCGCCGCGGACAACGCCGTCTTCGGCCAGACCGGCCCGCGCGTGGGGAGCTTCGACGGCGGCTACGGCGCCAGCTACCTCGCGCGCATGGTGGGCCAAAAGAAGGCCCGGGAGATCTGGTTCCTTTGCCGCCAATACTCCGCCGAGCAGGCCCTGGACATGGGCATGGTGAACGCCGTCGTGCCCCTGGCCGAGCTGGAGGAGGAGGGGGTGCGCTGGGCCCGGGAGATCCTCGCCAACTCCGCCACCGCCATCCGCCTCCTCAAGTCCGCCCTCAACGCCGACTGCGACGGCCAGGCCGGCCTCCAGGAGCTCGCCGGCAACGCCACCATGCTGTTCTACATGACGGAGGAGGGGCAGGAAGGAAAGCGGGCCTTCCTGGAGAAGCGCGCCCCAGACTTCTCGAAGTTCCCGCGGACCCCGTGACGGCGTCCCGCACAGCCGACGGGCCCCGCGCCCCCGGCCCCTCAGCCCCCGACCGCGCCTCGTGGCGGGCGTGGTTCCAGGCCACGCGCCCGGCCACCCTGGGCGCCTCCGCCGCCCCCGTCCTGGTGGGCGTCGGGCTCGCCGCCGCCCACGGCGCGTTCGTCCCCGGCCTCGCCCTGGCGGCCCTCACCTCGGCCGCGCTGCTCCAGGTGGGCGCCAACCTGGTCAACGACGCCGGGGACTTCGACCGCGGCGCGGACGGCCCCGACCGCCTGGGCCCCGCTCGCCTGGCCCAGCGGGGCCTGGCGAGCCCCCGCGCCCTGTACCGCGCCGCCAGCCTCGCCTTCGCCCTGGCCGCCCTGGCCGCCTGGCCCCTGGTCGCCCACGGCGGCTGGCCGGTCCTGGCCGTGGGACTCGTCGCCCTGGCCGCCGCCGCCGCCTACACCGTGGGCCCCCTACCCCTCGCCTACGCCGGGCTCGGCGACGCCACCGTCGTCCTGTTCTTCGGCCCCGTGGCCGTGGGCGGGACCTACTTCGTCCAGGCCCACACCCTCCCGCCCATCGTCCTCGTCCTCTCCTTGGCGCCGGGCCTCCTCGCCGCCAACATCCTCCTCGTCAATAACCTCCGCGATCGCCACCAGGACGCCCGCGCGGGCAAGCGGACCCTCGTCGTCCGTTGGGGCCCCAGCGCCGCCCGCGCCCAGTACGCCGCCTCCGTCACCGTCGCCTTGGCCCTCCCGGTGGGGCTCGTGGCTGCCCACACCCTCCCTCCCGCGGCCCTCGCCTGCCTCCTCGTCACCCCTTGGGCCATCCGCGAGGCCCGCGCCGTGGCCCGCACGGACGGCGCGGCCCTGAACCCTCGCCTGGGCGCCGCCGCTCGCCTCGTCCTCGCCTACGCGGCCCTCTTGACCGCCGGGCTCGCCTGGGGAGGTCTCCCGTGAGCGGCCCCGCTCTCACCCTCCGCCGCTACGCCGTCCCCCTGCGCCCTCCCGCCACGACCGCGCTCGGGACCCCCACCCGCGCGGGCCTCCTCGTGGCGCTCGACACCCCGGGCGGCCTCGTGGGGCTGGGCGAGGCGGCTCCCCTGCCCGGAGCTCCCGGCGCTTCGCTGGTGACCTGCTGGCGCACCCTCGCCGCGTTGGGCTCCAGCGAGCTCGCACGCCTGCTCCACGCCGCCGCGGAGGGCCCCGCCGCCCTCCACCGCCCCCTCCACGCGCTCTCCCTTCCCCCCGCCGCCCGCCACGCCCTGGAGCTGGCCGTGGCCGACGTGGCCGCCCAAGAGGCCGGCCTCCCCTTGGCCGGCTGGCTGCGCCCGGAGATCCGCCCGCGCGTCGCCGTGCACCGCCTCGTGGAGACCCCGGAGCAGGCGCGCGCCGCCGCCGCTGCGAGCGTGGGCGTCCTCAAGGTGAAGGTGGCCCGGCGCTCCCTGGACGAGGACCTCGCCCACATCACCGCCCTGCGCCGCGCCGTCGGATCTCACCTCCCCCTGCGCTTGGACGCCAACGGGCGCTGGACTCTCGACGAGGCACGTCGCGCCCTGGACGCCTTGCGCCCCATGGGGCTGGAGAGCGTGGAGCAGCCCCTCCCGCCCCACGACCCGGGCGGCGCGCGGGCGGCGCGCGACCTCGCCGCGCTGACGGAGCTCCGGCGCGCCCTGGGGCCCGGGCTCCCCATCGCGCTGGACGAGGGCGTCACCACGCGCGCGGCGCTGGACGTGGCCTTGGACGCGGGGGTCGTAGACCGCGTCGTGGTCAAGCCCATGGTCGTGGGCGGGATCCTGCCGGCCCTGGCCTTGCTGGAGCGCGCGGCGGAGGCGGGCGTGCCCGGGTACCTCACGACGACCTTCGAGACGGGCGTGGGCCGCCTGGGGGCCCTCCACGCCGCCGCCGCCGCCCCCGCCGGGCGCCTCCTGGCTTGCGGCCTGGACACCGGGCTCGGGCTGGTCGCCGACCCGGCCCCCACACCCGCGGCGCGCGCCGGCTCCCTGAAGGTCCCGGCGACACCCGGCCTGGGCGCATCCCCCGAGGCCGCGCGTTGGGTTCTGGGAGACGCCCCGCGGGGGCGAGGCGGCGGCGGCCCCGTCCCCCAGACCTGGGAGCGAGCGCCGTGTTGACCCTCCCCAACCCGCTGGAGAGTGCCGCCTGGGCGCGCCCGGACACGCCGGCCGTCGTGGCGCCGGACGGCGCGGCCACGTACGCCGAGCTCCGGGTCGCGGTGGCGCGTCGTGCGGGCGCTTTCGCGCGCCGGGGTGTGGCCCCGGGGGCGCGCGTGGCGCTGCTGGGGGCCCCGAGCTTGGACTGGGCCGTGACCCTGCACGCCGTGGGCTGGCTGGGCGCCGTCGCGGCCCCGTTGCCCGTGGGGGCGCCGCGGGACGAGCTGCGCGCGCGCTGCGAGAGCGCCCAGGCTCGCTGGGGCTGGGCCGACGAGGCCCACGAGCCAGCGCTCCGCGCCCTGGACTTGGAGCTGCTGCCCGGCGACGAGGGGGCGTCTCCGCCCTCGGCACATCCCTGGCCCTTGGACGCGCCGCGGTGGTGTGTCCACACCTCGGGCACGACGGGCTCGGCGCGGGCGGTGACCCTGACCGCGGCGCAGGTCCTGTTCGGCGCCCTGGGGAGCGCCATCCGCCTGGGGCACCACCTGGACGACCGGTGGCTGTGCTGCCTGCCCCTGCACCACGTGGGGGGCTTGTCCATCCTCGCCCGCTGCGCCTGGCTGGGGACCACGGTGGTGCTGGCGCCCCGCTTCGACGCCTCGGCCGTGGCGCGCGCTCTGGACGGCGGCGAGGTCTCCCTCGTCTCGTTGGTGCCCACGATGCTGGAGCGCGTCCTGGACGCCCGGGCCGAGCGCCCCTTCCCGCCGAGCCTCCGCGCGATCCTGCTGGGCGGCGCGGCGGCCCGCCCGGCGCTTCTGGCGCGTTGCGCGCGCCTCACCGCCCCGGTGGCCCTCACGTGGGGGATGACCGAGACGGCCTCGCAGGTCGCCACGGGCCTCCCGGGAGAGCTCGACCCCGCGTCGGGCGTGGGCGCGCCGCTGCCCTTCGCGCGCGTGGAGGCGCGGGCCGGCGGGCGCCTATGGGTCTCGGGGCCTCTGGCAGCCGCGTCGTCGCCCGGCGGCGCCTTCGAGACGGCCGACCGGGGCGCCGTGGACGCCCAGGGGCGCGTGCATGTCCTCGGGCGCGCCGACGACGTCCTCGTCAGCGGCGGCGAGAACGTCTGCCCCCGGCGCGTGGAGGCGGCGTTGCGCGCCCACCCCGGCGTGGCCGACGCCCTGGTGGTGGGCCTTCCGGATCCCACGTGGGGCGCGCGCATAGGCGCCGTCCTCACCCCGGCCGGGGACGGGGCGCCGCCCAGCGACGCCGCGCTGCGCGCCTGGTGCCGCGAGCGTCTGCGCGCCCCGGAGATCCCACGCGTCTGGCGCTGGACCCAGATGCTCCCCCGCACCTCCCTGGGCAAGCCCTCCCGGGCGGCGGCCCGGGAGCTCCTGCGCCGCGCGGGAGGCCCACGAGGACACGGCCCGCACAAGGAGTCGCCATGACCGCCCCACCTCTCGGACAACCGCCGCCCCCTCGGTCCGGAGGGAGCGCAGCCCGCGCCGTGCTGGACGCCGTGGCGTCCCGGGCGCGAGACGGCCACCTCCTCCAGCGCCTGGACGAGCTCCGCGCCTGGCTCCAGGAGGATCTGTCGTGGGTGGAGGCCGAACTCGCCCCCGCCCTCCCCCACGGAGACCACCTGGCGGCGCGGGCGGCCTACCACCTGCTGCGGCAGCCCGGGAAACGCCTGCGCCCCCTCTGCGTGCTGTTGGCGGCGCGCCTCGGCGAGCGCCCGGACGCCAGGCGCGCGCGCGCACTCGCCGCGGCGGCGGAGCTCGTCCACGCCGCGACGCTCCTCCACGACGACGTCATCGACGAAGGAGACGAGCGGCGCGGGGCGCCCGCGGCGCGCGTGCGCTACGGCAACACCGCCAGCATCCTGGGGGGCGACCTCCTGCTCGTGGAGGCCCTGGACAGAGTCCAAGAGACGGGACTCCCGGAGGCCCTGGGCCGGCTGCTGGAGACGCTCCACGCCATGGTAGCCGCCGAAGCCCAGCAGCTCGCGCGGGCGGGGGACTTCCAGGCCGACGAAGGCGCCTGCCTGGAGATCGCGCGCGGCAAGACGGCCGCCCTGTTCGGTTGGGCCATGGAGGCCGGCGCCCTGGCCGGTGGCTTGGCCCCCTCGGTGCGGCGCGACGCCCGCGGCGTGGGAGAGGCGCTGGGGCTCGCCTTTCAGCTCGTGGACGACGTCTTCGACTTCGTGGGGGACCCCTCCGTGACCGGCCGAGACGCCCTGAGTGACCTGCGGGAAGGAAAGGTGACCTGGCCTCTGGCCTACGCCGCGCGACAGGACCCGGCCGTGCTGCGCGAGGTCCGTGCCATCGCGCGCGGCGAGCGGAGCGCCAGCCAGCACCTCG
This sequence comes from uncultured Myxococcales bacterium, assembly GCA_964478315.1. Lineage (GTDB taxonomy): Bacteria > Myxococcota_A > UBA9042 > PHBI01 > JAAZYN01 > CAYZID01. Next base: position 14,408 of record CAYZID010000070.1, read on the forward strand.
CGGCGGCCATCTCGGCGCGGGTGCTCGCCACCGGGAGCCTGGAGGCCACCTACGCCGAGGCGGAGCGGTTCGCGGCCCACGCCCGTGAGCGTGTGGCGCGCCTCCCGCCGAGCCCAGCGCGCGACCAGCTCGCGCTCGTGGTCGAGCTGGCCCTCGTGCGGCTGCCCCGGCGTGCGCGCGCGGCGTGAGGCCGGCGGGGAGGCGGCTTGGACACTGGAAGACCCTGGACTGGACCCGTCGAGGTGGCATGAGGGAGACCGACGAGAGGACGAGCGAAGGCCGGCGCGGGGGCGCCGAGGAGGGCGCCCGGACACGCCGGGGGCCAGCGGACGCGCGGGCGGACGGGTCGGGCGCCATGTTCGACGGGATCGCGGCGCGGTACGATCTGCTCAACGCCATCATGAGCCTGGGGCTCCACCGGCGGTGGCGCCGACGGCTCGCCCGGGCGTTGGCTCCCGCGGCGGAGGGGCGGGCGCTGGACGTCGCTACGGGGACGGCGGACGTGGCCCTGGCGCTCGCCCGGCGCTACCCGCGGGCCCGCGTCGTGGGGCTGGACCCGTCCCGCGCCATGCTGGCGCGTGGGCGCGAGAAGGTGGAGACCGCGGGGCTCGGGGAGCGTGTGTCGCTCGTGGAGGGGGACGCCCAGGCGCTGCCCTTCGGCGACGACACCTTCGATGGGGCCTGCGTCGCCTTTGGAATCCGCAACATCCCCGACCGCGAGGCGGCCTTGGGGGAGCTTCACCGCGTGCTGCGCCCCGGCGCCCCGCTGGCGGTCTTGGAGCTGTCGGAGCCCACGGGCGGCCTCGCGGCGCCCCTGGCGCGGCTGTACGTCCACCGCGTCGTGCCCGCCGTGGGGAGGCTGCTAGCCGACCGCGCGGCCTACGCCTACCTCCCGAGCTCCATCGCGGCCTTCCCGGCACCCGCCGCCTTCGCGGCGACGATGGCCCGCGCGGGGTTCGGGGACGTGAGCGTCCGCCGCCTCACGATGGGCGCGGCCCACCTGTTCGTGGGGCGGGCCGCGTAGGGCCTACAGAGTGTAGGCGCAGGCGCCGGACATGCAGGCGTCGGTGGACAGGGCGAGGCCGTCGTCGCAGTCGGTGTCGGCGGTGCAGGCGCTGGCTTCGCAGGGGGAGGTCACGGTGATGTCGTCCAAGAAGACGCCCTTGCCCGTGTTCGTGAAGGCGTCGAAGGTGTCGAACTGGAAGCGGAGCTGAACGCCGTGACCCGCGAAGGCGCTCAGGTCCACGACCTGCTCGGTCCACTGGTTGTAGGCGGCGCTGGAGACGGCCCCCTTGTCCCAGACCGTGTAGGGGGTCCCGTCGGCCACGACCTCCACCCAGAAGCCGTCGTAGTACTTGCCCTGCTCGGTGCCCAGGTAGACCTTGAAGCGCAGCTCGAAGGGGTAGCCCGCGGCCAGCGACAGCGGCTGGCTGGTGGCCGTCCCGGCGTTGTGGCCGCAGTCGTAGTTCATGTTCCCCAGGTCGCCGTAGTAGAGGGCCGAGGGCGCCGACTCGGACAGTCCGGCGTCCGTCACCTGCCACTGGCAAGGCGGCGAGGTGGCCTCGAAGGTCAGCGTCACCGGCGTCTCGAAGGTCCAGTCCACGGGCTGGGGATCGCAGCAGCCGGGGACGCCCGTCTGGGTGTGGGCGCAGAACATGTCCACGCACTGGTCGATGGTGCAGACGTCGTCGCCGTCATCGCACTCGGCGTCCGTGGAGCAGCACAGCCACGAGTAGGTGCACTGCATGTCCACGCACGCCTCGCCCGTGCAGATGTCGCCGTCGTCACAGTCCGCGCTGGTGACGCAGCAGCCGGGGATGTCCTGGTGGAGACACGTCCCGCCCACGCCCGTGCAGGCGTCGATGGTGCACGGGTTGCCGTCGTCGCAGCCCTCATCCGTCTCGCAGCAGCCCTGGATCTTCGTGAACTTGCACTTGCCCCCCTGGCAGGCGTCGGCCGTGCAGGCGAGCCCGTCGTCGCACTCCAGGTCATCCTGGCAGCAGACGTTGTCGTAGGTGCACACGCCCTCGCCGCAGCTCCCCTTCACGCACGAGTCCTTGGAGCTGCACTGCCCGGCGCTCGTGCAGGTCTTGGGTTGGCACGTGGACACCACCTTGAGGTCGTCGACCACCACGCCGTAGCCCTTGTTCACGGTCCCGTCGATGGTGTCGAAGCGGAACTTGAGCTGGATGGTCTTTCCGCCCAGGTAGCTCAGGTCCTTGACCACGTGCTTCCACGCCTCATCCTTGATGTCGCTCTTCTTCACGACCGTGAAGGTCTTGTCGCCCGTGTCCACCTCCACCCAGAAGTCGTCGTAGGAGAGGCTGGACTCGCCGTCGAAGTAGACCCACATGTCCAGCTTCGTTTCCACGCCGCTGGGGATGTCCAGGGGCGGTGAGGTCGCCGTCCCCGTGTTGATCTCCCCGTTGTCGAAGTTCTCCGCCCCGGGGTTCCCGTAGTAGAGCACCGACGGCCCCGTGTGGAACTTGGACATGGTCGTCACCTGCCAGCCGACGCCGTCCACGATGGGGGTGAACGTCCAGCCATCCGGCGTGCCGCCCTCGAAGTCCTCGTCCAAGACGCCGGGCACGCAGCACCCGGGCAGGTTCGCCGGCGGGTGGACGCAGTCGCCGTCCACACACTGGTCCTTGGTGCAATACTCACCGTCGTCGCACTCGGCGTCCGACACGCAGCACACGAAGTCGTACAGGCACTGCCCCTCGGCGCAGCGCCCCTGGGTGCACTTGTCCCCGTCGTCGCAGTCGGCGTCGGCGGCGCAGCACAGCGGCTGGTGCTTGCACTGCTGGGCCTCCTCGTCGCACGTGTCCTCGGTGCAGGCGTCGCCGTCGTCGCAGTCCAGGGCCACGTGGCAGCAGCCCTCGATGGCCTCGTGGAGACAGCTCCCCCCGAAGCCCTCGCATTGATCCACGGTGCAGTCGTTCCCGTCGTCGCACCCCGCGTCGTTCACGCAGCAACCCTCCACGGGCTCGTGCGTGCAGGCCGCGCCCACCTCCGGGCAGGCGTCCATCGTGCACGGGTTGCCGTCCTCGCAGTCGTCGGCCTGGGCGCAGCACCCCGTCACCACGCGCACGCCGTCCACGTAGGCGCCCTCGTAGGCGTTGATGAGGTCGTCCACCGTGTCGAACTCCACCGCGAGCTGCACCGGGCTCCCCACCCAGTCCCCGGCGGCGCCGCCGAGATCCAGCGCCAGGGGGACGAACTCTCCATCCGTGGTGCCGCCGATCTCGTCCGAGCTCCACAGCTCCACGGGCGCGTCCGCCCCGTGCACCAGGAGCACCCGCAGCACGTCGTGCCCCGAGAGCTGTTCGGTCTCCAGCCACACCCACAGGCGCAGCTCCACGTCCAGACCGGCCGGCAGCGTCAGCGTCCCCACGGTCGCCCGGGCCCAGGCGCGCTGCCCGGCGTCGTAGGTCCCCGCGCCCGGCACGGCGAAGTGCAGGCTCTGGGTCCCCTCGGCGGCGCGCTGATCGCTCGCGAACCAGGTGGCGCTGGAGCCGCTCAGGTTCTGCACCTGCACGCCGCTCGCGGCTGCCTCGAAGCCCTCCTCCAGCAAGATGGGCGTGTAGCCCTCGGCCCGCACCGCGGGGTTGCACACCAGGCACGGCGCGGCGGGAGACGACGCCCCCGCCTCCACGCAGGCCCCGGTCCCCGCCGCCTCGTCCACGATGATGCAGCCCTCTTGGGGCGCCGCGAACTGGCACCGTCCGCCCACGCACACCCCGTGCGCGCAGGCCGCCTCGCAGTCACCGTCGTTCTGACACGCCATGGGGAAGGTCTCGGGGGGCGGGACGTCGCTCGCGTTCGTCCCATCGGGCGCGTCGCCAGCATCGCTCGCATCCACCGTATCGCTCGCATCGCTCGCGTCGTTCCCGTCGGCGTCGGCGTCGGCGGCGGCGTCCACCGGGTCGGTGCCGTCGGAGGCGTCCACCGCGTCGGTGACCTCGGGCACGTCCGCCGCGTCCAGGCCGGCCCCGCCGTCGCGCCCCGTGTCGGCCACGGTGTCGGGTCCAGCGTCCGCCGAGACGTTGGGCGTCGCGTCCTGTCCGGCGTCCGGCGTCGCGCCGTCTCCCCCGCAGGCCACGATCCACGCGGCACAGCACCCCACGGCGAGCAGGCGCCACGCCGCGCCCCCCAGGCCTCCCACGATCTCCGCACCGCTTGTGCTCACGTCCTACCCCTCGCCGCCTCGCGGGCTCCCTCACCGGGGCCCACACCCGTTCGAACCGAGCCTCCCTCGTAGCAGGGGAACGCCCACGATTCAACGCCCGGCGGCGTCCCCGGCGCTCTCCCAGCGCACGGTCACGCGGCACCCACGCCCCGCCGTGTCGGGGCTCGGGAGGTCCTGGACCCCAGCCTCCTCCACCGCCTCGGCCGCGTCGCGCGCCCAGCCCACGGCCACCGCGCCGCCCATGCGCGCCGCCGCCCGCGCGACGAGGGCCAGCCCCAGCCCATCCCCGCCGCCCACGCCCCGCTCCAGGGGCTCCAGCGCCCTCTCGCCGAGCGACGGCGGCAAGCCCGGGCCATCGTCCTCGACCGTGAGCCGCCAGCGCGTGGGGCCGCCTACCGAGGTTCCCAGGGCGTCCGTCTCCTGGCGAAGCTCGACGACCACGCGCACGGCCCGCGCGCCGCCCTGGCCGCCGTAGCGCAGGGCGTTGTCCAGGAGCTCGTCCAGGATCAGCGTCCACAGCCCCTCGTCGGCGACGAGCGCCGCTCCCGGGTCGCCCACCTCCCCGCGCATCTCCAGCGTCGCCTCGCGCGCCGCCGCGCCCAGCAGCTCTCGCGCCCGGGCGAAGCGCGCCCGGGTGAGCACCTCCCAGTCCAGGGGCCCCACGCGCCCCGCGCGGCGCTCCACCCGCAGCAGCAGCAGCATCCGCTCCAGGGTGCGCGCGAGCCCGGCGCCACTGGACTCGATGCGCGCCAGCCAGTCCCGTCCCTCGCCGCTCAGCCGCGGGCCCTCGACCTCCGCCACCAGCCCGGCCAACCCCACGACACCTTGGAGGCGCCCTTTCACGTCGTGCGCCACGGCGTAGGAGAAACCCTCTACGCGCTCCCGCTCGCGCCTCGCCTCGTCTCCGGCGCGCCGCCGCCGGGCCGCCGCCCGCGCCGCCGCCCGCGCCGCCGCCTCCAGGTGCGGGCCCCCCGCGCCGCCCACGTCCCAGACCGCGTCCGCCCCGCCCCACAGGGCGTCGGCGCGGGCGGGCGCCTCCCCGGCAGCCAGGGCGTAGCACAGGATCGGGGGCGGCGTCCCCGAGGCGGCTCCCAGGGCGGCGTCCCAAGCGGGGTCCCAGCCCCCGTCGGCGGCCTCGGGCGGGTCTGTGAGCCCGTCCGCGCCCACGACGAGGACGGCGGCCCCGAGGCGCGCGGCCTGGCGCGCGGCCTGGCGCGGTCCGGCCACGGCGGGGGCGTGGAACACCTCCAGCCCGGCGGCGCGCGCAGCGTCGGCCGTCTTGTGGGCCGTGGGCCCCAAGAGTAGGGCTCGCGTCGTCAAGGGAGTCCCTCCGGCCCCGAACCGCCACCTGCTCTGCGGACCGAGGCGCAGGAGGTCGCGTTTGGGCAAGGAAGCAAGCGGCTGGGCGCGGAGGCGTGGCCGCGCCACGTCGAGCACCCAGACGTGCAGTCCGACGCCGCCCACACGCGGGATCCAAAGCCGAATCCCAGAGCAGGTGGCGGTTCGGGGTCCGGGGGTGGGTTCGAGTCCGCCGCGGCGGAGGCGTGGGCCTGTCGTGGCGGTGGGCGGTGTGGGGGTGTGGGCGTGTCCAGGCGGAGCCCTCGAAAGGCGCCGCGACCCTCGCGGACGTAGACGCCGACCAGGCTCACCCAAGGGCTCTCGGGGGTGAGGCGGGGTTCGGCGCGGCCCCCGGCCTCCGAGGTCGGCAGGCGCAGCGTGAGCACCAGCGCGCCGCCCCGCCACACGGCGAGGGTGCCGCCGGCCAGCTCCACGCGCAGGGAGACCCAGGTGCCCGCCGGGGAGGCGACGCGCGCGCGTGCCAGGGGCTCTACGGTTTGGCGCGAGGCGGCGTGGAGGACGGAGAGGGTCTCGGGGCCGAGCTCCACGAGGGTGTGGTAGGCGTAGCCGCGGGCGCGGTGGCTGCCCAGGGCGAGCCCCACGGCGCCCGCGTCGCGGCGGATCTCGCCCGTGAGGACGAGGGCGCGTTGGGGTGGGATGGCGCGCGTGAGGTAGGACCAGGTGTCGGGGGACTCGCCGGTGAGGGTGTCTCCGGCGAGCGCGGCGTGTGGGGAGGAGGCCCAGCGCCCATGGCCGTGCTCGGTCCATTCGCCCAGGGGGGCGGTGGACAGGGCGATGGGGCGCGCGTCGCGGGCCCAGCGCGCCCCGCGGGCGGCCACGAGGGCGCGCAGGCGGCGGTCCAGGTCGGTGGGCGCGCGCGGCCCGTAGATGGCGTCGAGGGCCTCGGCGGACGTGCGCCCGGCGCGCAAGGCGGTGACGAGGGCCGGGAAGCGGGCCCGCAGGGCGGGGTCGCCCACGAGGAGGTCCACGAGACCCCAGGCGGCGGCGTAGTAGCGACCCATGTCGGGCCCCGTGAAGGCGGCGGGCGGGGCGGCCACGAGGGCGGACACGGGGAGCCAGAGGCCGCGGGCGCGGGCGTCGAGGAGGGTGGTGAGGCGCGCGGGGTTGGGGGCACCGAAACGCACACCGTCCGCCGTGCCGCGAGGCGGGGCGGCGTTCGGGGAGTCCGCGGTGCCCGGGGTCTCCGTGGCGTAGGACGAGAGGTACTCGGCGAGCCCCTCGTCGAGCCAGGGCGGGGCGGGAGCGGCGCCGGCCCAGGCGTCGCGGAGGAGGGCGTGGGCCACCTCGTGGAGGAGGATCTGAGGCGGGTTGCCGCGGCGGTAGGTGACCACGGTCCGCGTGGCGGCGTCGAAGTAGCCGCCGTTGCGGGCGCGGCGGGGGGCGTGGGCGCGGGCGAAGGCCGTGTAGCGGGCGCGTTCGCAGAAGACGCGCAGCCGCACGGAGCGGGGGGGCGGCGAGGCGCCCGTGAGGGCGGCGAGGAGGACGTCGGCGGCGCTGGCGAAGGGGCCGAGGCGGGCGTTCAGGAAGGCGCGCTGGGCGGGGGGGCAGTCGGTCTCCACGACGAAGCGCGGCTGGCCGCCGGGCGGGGGCAGTGCGGCGCGGGCGGCCGGGGGCGGGAGCACGGCGGCGGTCGCCAGGAGGGCCCAGGGGAGGGTCCAGGCGGCGACGTGGCGGCGCGAGGAGGGTGGGGGGAGACGCACGGAGGGATTGTGCGGGCCCTGGGATGGCTGTCAAACAACCACGCGGGAGCTACCCGCCGATGTGGCCGCGAGGTGGCGCCTGGGCGTCCTTCGTCGCGTTCCAGCGCTTGCCTTCCGGGCCGGGCTCGGGCATACGGCGCGCCATGCCAGACATCATCATGAACATGGTGCGGCTGCGGAAGGTCCTCCCGACCGGACGCGAGCTGCTGAGCGGAATCTCCCTCTCCTTCTTCAAGGGCGCCAAGATCGGCGTGGTCGGCGAGAACGGCGCCGGCAAGTCCACCCTCATGCGCATCGTCGCGGGGGAGGACAAGGACTTCCTGGGGGAGCTCATCATCGAGCCGGGCGCGCGGGTGGGCTATCTGCCCCAGGAGCCGCGGTTGGACGAGTCGCTGGACGTGCGGGGCAACGTGGAGCTCGGCGTGGCGGCGACCAAGGCGCTGCTCACGCGCTACGACGAGCTCAACGCGCGGCTGGGCGAGCCCATGGACGCCGAGGAGATGGAGCGGGTGCTGGAGGAGCAGTCCCAGGTTCAGGACGCCATCGAAGCGGCGGACGCCTGGGATCTGGACAGCCAGCTCGAGCTGGCCATGGAGGCGCTGCGCTGCCCGCCCGGGGATGCGGACGTGCGGACGTTGTCGGGGGGCGAGCGGCGCCGCGTGGCGCTCACGCGAATCCTGCTGGAGCGGCCCGACATCCTCTTGCTGGACGAGCCCACGAACCACCTGGACGCCGAGTCGGTCGCGTGGCTGGAGAAGCACCTGCGGGAGTACCCCGGGACCGTGCTCATCGTTACGCACGATCGCTACTTCTTGGACAATGTGACGCGGTGGATCTTGGAGATCGACCGGGGCAAGGGCATCCCCTACGAGGGGGCCTACACGGCGTGGTTGGAGCAGAAGAAGGCGCGGCTGGAGGCGGAGGACAAGGCGCGGGCGCGGAACCTCAAGGCCATCGCGCGGGAGCTGGAGTGGGTGCGTTCCAGCCAGAAGGCGCGCCAGAGCAAGGGCAAGGCGCGGCTGCGGGCCTACGAGGAGCTGGCGAAGCAGGAGCACGAGCGGCGCGAGGGGGCGGCGCAGATCACCATCGCGCCCGGGCCGCGGCTGGGCGACCTGGTGGTGGAGGCCCAGGGGGTCGCCAAGGCCTTCGGGGACAAGCTGCTGTTCGACGACCTGACCTTCCGCTTGCCGCGCGCGGGCATCGTGGGGGTCGTGGGGCCCAACGGGGCTGGTAAGACGACGGTCCTCAAGATGATCACCGGGGAGGTGGAGCCGGACGCCGGGACCTTCCGGGTGGGGGAGACGGTGAAGGTTGCCCACGTGAGCCAGATGCGCCACGAGCTGGACGACTCGAAGACGGTGTACGAGGAGATCAGCCAGGGGCGCGACACGATCTACATGGGGCCCGGCGGGGTCCACGAGATCAACGCGCGGGCGTACTGCGGGCTGTTCAACTTCCGGGGCGCCGCCCAGCAGCAGCGCGTGGGGGAGCTCTCCGGGGGCGAGCGCAACCGCGTCCAGCTCGCCAAGCTGCTCATGGAGGGCGGGAACCTGCTGCTCCTCGACGAGCCGTCGAACGACCTGGACATCGAGACGCTGCGCGCCCTGGAGGACGCCATCCTGCGGTTCAGCGGGTGCGTGGTGGTCGTGAGCCACGACCGCTGGTTCCTGGACCGCATCGCCACGCACATCTTGGCCTTCGAGGGCGACAGCCGGACGGTGTGGTTCGAGGGCAACTGGCAGGCCTACGAGGCGGACCGGCGCCGGCGCCTGGGCAAGCTGGCGGAGACGCCTCACCGGATCACCTATCGGAAGCTCACGAGGTAGTTCCCATCCTGAAAAGGCGGACCGAGCCACGGCGAGTCGATGTGCGTGCCAGGTGCGTTCACGCAACCCGCCGGAGTAGCAGCGCTACTTCAAGTGGTTGCGGGGACGCGCATGGTGCGTGCAGCGGCCGTCGCGGCGACGGGAGGCTTTTCAGGATGGGAACGAGGTAGCTCCGGTCCGGAGCGGGCGGATCGGACCGCGCCGAGCCGATGGGCGCCTCGCGCAAGAAATGACGGTTCCCCCCGATCCGCCACCTACTCTGGGATTCGGCTTTGGATCCCGCGTGTGGGCGGC
>CAYZID010000071.1:0-23730 GCA_964478315.1 uncultured Myxococcales bacterium
GGGCTCCCCGGACCGGGCGCGTTCGCAGCGCGCCTGGCCGACGCGCCGCGCTACGCGCTGGAGTTGAGCCTCGACGTGGGGACGGGACCTGAGTGGGCCACGCCCGCTCCTTTCGCCCTCCGGGGCCGCGAGCGCGTGCGGTTCACGAATCGCGGCCCCGCGCCCCTCAGCGCGCTCCGCTGGCTGCTGCCCCCCAACGACGGAGCCGACACCCGCGGCGCGTCCGCGCCCCTGCGCGTGACCGAAGCCTCGATCACCATGAACCCCCAAGGCGGCGCACGACCAACCGGGCCGCCCCTGGCCGCGACGCCGCAGGTCGAAGGGGCGCTCATGCGCCTGCCCCTCCCCACACCCCTCGCCCCAGGTGGCTCCGTGGAGGTAGACCTACGCTTCGAGGGCACCATCCCCGCCCTCCCCCACCGGAGGGACCTGGGCGCCGAGGAGGCCATCGCCTCGCTCTTGGGGCTGGGGCCGCGGGCCCCCGGGCCGGCGGGGCCGGCGGGGCCGGCCGGCGTCTTCGGACACGATGGAGACCTCGTGACGCTCTGCCTCGCCTACCCGGTGCTCGTGCACCAAGGACCCGACGGCTGGGACGTGAGCCTCGGCGGGCGCGCGGCCTCCCCTGGGGGCACGGTGACGCGGCTGGACGCCGCGCTCTACGAGGTCCGCGTGGTGCTCCCAGCCGGCTGGGAGGTGGCGGCGACCGGGCGGGAGGTGGGGCGCGCGTCCGGACCGGGCGACCAGGAGACGCACCGCTTCTCCGCCCCCGGGGCGCGAGGCTTCGCGCTGGTGGCCTCGCCGAGCTTCCGTCGCAGGTCGCGGCAGGTGGGGCCTCTCCGCGTGTCCACGCTGACGCTGGACGGGCCGCGCGCGGGAGGGTCGGGCAGCCCCCCCGCGCGCTCACGCGCCACCCCGCGCGAGCGGGCCGCCGACCGCCTGTTGCATGACGCCGCCCAGGCCGTCACGGTGCTCGCGACCCTGGTGGGAGGCCCCGACCGTCTCCCCGTGTCCGAGCTGGAGATCGTCGAGGCCCCCCTTGGACCCGGCCTCGCCGGCGTGTCGTTCCCGGGCGTCGTCCTCCTCTCCACGGCCCTCTTGGCCGCCGAGAGCCCCGGCATGGACAGCGATCCCCTGGTCCGCGGGGCGCTGACGAGCCCGGCCGCACGAGATCTCGCGGCCTTCCTGGTGGCCCACGAAGCGGCCCACCAACTCTGGGGTGGGGCCACGGCGAGCGATCGCGTGCGGCACCCGTGGCTGGACGAGGCCCTGGCGAGCGGGACGGCGCTCCTCGCCCTGGAGCGCACGCGGGGGAGGCAGCACGCGGCGCGGGCCCGGGCCCTTGGGGTGCTCCTCGCCTATCACGGCGGGCGCATGGCGGGGGGACGGGATCTGCCCCTGGACACGCCCCGGGACGGCTTCGCGTCGCCCGCCGAGCGGACCCTCACGCTCTACGGCAAGGGGCCGCTGTTCCTGGAAGCGCTGGGGCGGCGCGCCGGGCCAGGGGCACGCGAGGCGGCCCTCCGGGACCTCTACGACCGCTTCGCGTTCTTGGACGCCCCCGCGATGGTCCCGCGGGACATCGTAGACGCCTACGTCCGCGCAGCCCGCGGCGACGACCTGCGCCTCCGAAACCTGGCCCGGCGATGGCTCCGCGAGCGTCACGGGGCGGAGGACATCGGCCCCCCGGCGCTGTCCACCGTGGTGGCGCTCGTGGCCCCGGGGCTCGCCGAAGACCCGCTGGTTCGAGCCTGGCTCGCGGGACCCGCGGGCGAGCAACTCGACGCCCTCCTCCGGGCGCTGGGGTGGGGGCCGCGGGCACAGGGGAGGGCCAGGCGCGGCGGCGCGGTGGTGGACGTCGAGGTCCACCTCGACCCCGTGATGTTGATCCGAGCCGTCGCCCACGCCGCTGCGGGCGACGATGGCCGGGCGCGCGCGCTGCTGGGACTGGTGGAGGCGCTTGGGGCCCTCGACGCGGAGGATGCAGAGAGCAGCCGCGCGCGGGCTGCGTTGGTGAAGGCGGCGCGGGCGCTGGCCGGGGATGACGCCGAGGCGCGCCTGTGGATCGACGGCGCCGACCTCCTGTGGCGTCTCCTGGACAGCCCGGACGCCCCCGACCACCCGGGCGGCACATCTCCCAAACCCACGAAGCGGCCGTAGGGGGCCTCGGGCGCGGACGGGAGAAGCCCGCCGCGCTCAGACGTCCTCCGGCGGCTCCGCGGAGAGGAGGCTGGCGAGCTCCATCTTGTCCACGGTCTTGCTCATGGCCTCCTGGATGCTGATCTTGCCCTGCTTCACGAGGCGGGCGAGATCGGCGTTGAGGAGCACGTTGCCGATCTTCTTCGCCGTGGACATGGCGGAGGGGATGTGGTGGGTCTTCTGCTCACGCATGAGGTTCGCGATGGCGGTGTTGGTCACCATGACCTCGAAGGCGGCCACCCGACCGCCGCCCTCGCGCTTGCACAAGGTCTGGCACACGATCCCCTTGATGACCTCCGAGGCCGTGGCCCGAATCTGCGGCTGCTCCTCGTGGGAGAACATGCCGATGATGCGATCGATGGTCCCGGCGGCGGTGGCGGTGTGCATGGTGCCGAAGACCAGGTGGCCGGTGGCGGCGGTGTGCAGCGCCAGCGCGACCGTCTCCGGGTCGCGCATCTCGCCCACCATGACGATGTCGGGATCCTCGCGCAGGGCGGCGCGCAGGGCGCGGGCGAAGCTCTTGGTATGGTGCCCGACCTCGCGTTGGTTCACGAGGGCGCGCTTGCTCTCGTGGACGAACTCGATGGGGTCCTCGATGGTGATGATGTGGGTGGGGACGTGCTGGTTGATGTAGTCGATCATCGCCGCGAGCGTCGTGGACTTGCCGCTGCCGGTAGGGCCGGTCACGAGGATGAGCCCCTTGGGCAGGTGGCAGAACTGCTGAACCACCGGAGGGAGCCCGAGCTGCTGGGGGTTCATGAGGGCGTTGGGGATGACGCGGAAGGCGGCCCCGATGCCGTGGTGGTCGCGGTAGAGGTTCACGCGGAAGCGGCTCCCGTCGTCGATCCCGTAAGCGAAGTCCACGTCGTGGTTCTTCGCGAGGACGGCGCGAGCGTGCTTGGTGAGCGTGCCCCGCAGCATCTCGTAGACCTCTAGCTCCTCCAGGGGCCGGGCCTCCGCCAGCTCCAGGAGCTCGCCGTCGATACGCCAGCGCGGCACCTGCCCGGCGCACAGATGGAGGTCGCTAGCCCCCTCCTGGACCATCCGCGCCAGGACCGCGTCCAGGTGGGGCGCGGCGCGGCCCTGGGTGAGGCTCTGGACCTCCATGTCCTCCTCACCGTCGGGCCCGGCGGCGTCGGCGCGCGGCTTGGCCGGGCTCCCGTCGTCGAGATCTCCCACCCCCAACTCCTCGCGAAGCACACGCTCGAAGAAGGCGGCGCTCACCTGGACGGACTGGATCTCCAGGGACGGGAGGAGGGTGTGCACGTGGTCGAGGAGGTGGGGGGTGGGATCGCCCACGAACCCCAGCGTGAGCTGCTGCCCGCTCGACTGGAGGGGGAGCACGCGGTGGCGGACGATGAAGCGGGCCGGGAGGAGCTTCAGCGCCGCCGGATCCGCGCTCACGCCGGGGGGCTCCTGGCGCGGAACTTCGAGGACGGCGGAGAGGGCCTCCAGCCGCGCGGCGAGCGTGCGAGAGACCTCGGGGCCGAAGCTCGGGAGCCCTCGGAACATCCCCCAGAACCACTCCGCGGGGAAGCGCAGGGCGATGCTGCCCGCGGTGGCGACCACCGTGGCGCTGCGCGGGCGGCCCAGCAAGAGGCCCACCTCGCCGAACCCCGTGGGGGCCACGTAGCGGGCGACCTCTTGCATCCAGCGCTCATCCGACTCGCGGATGAGCACGGCCGCCTCGCCCTTCACCAGGACGAAGTAGGCGTCGGCGGGCTCGTCCTGGCTGGTGATGGGCTCCAGGTCCTCGTACTGGAGGAGCTGCGCCCCTCCCAGAGCCCACTGCAGTTCCTCGGCGTTCGCGCCGTGGAACAGGGGGCAGGTGGCGAGGGCGTTGACCACGGCCTCGTAAGTGCCGCCTGTGATCGCCAGCTCTTGCATGCGCGTAGGCTCCCGCGTCGAGAGCGCCGGCCTACCTGGGCCTCGCGCTCGGAGTCAGGAGCCTCAGCCTACCAGCGCCCACGCCGCTGCCAAGCGGGGTGCTCCCGAACGCGTCACCGGCGAGGCAGGGCGCGGGCCTCGCGCAGGTGCGCGCGGCGCGAACCGGGCCGCCACCACGGGGTCTCGTGGGCGCGGGCGTAGGCGTCGGCGCGCTGGCGCTGCCCCAGCAGCGCGCCCTCCAACCGCTGGCGCTGAGCCTCCAAGGCGCGCACCTTGGCCTCCGCCGCGAGGGCCCGCCACTCGGCGCGGACGGCCTGGGCGTGGATCTCGGAGACGCGGTCCCACGCGCGGGTGGCGTCCGCCCGCGCCGAGCGCACCTCACCCTGGAGGCGGGCCACGTCGCGCGCGTAGTGGCGGGCCAGGCGCACGAGCTGCGCGCGCAAGGCGATCTCTCGTGGGCTCGGAGACGCGACGCTCGCGGGGTCTGCCCTCCGCGTGCTCGGAGAGGGCTCGGACGGAGAGGGGAGCGCCTCGCCGATCACGACGCCCAGCGCGGCGCGGGTCTCGGGGTGGCGGGGCGCGTGCCGCGGGGCCCCCAAGCGCACGGGCGTCCCGGCTCGGGGGCGCGCTTGGGATGAGCGAACGAGATGGAGATCCGTTGCAGCCGTCACGGGGCAGCTCCTTTGCGTGCCAGCCCCCTCACCGTCCCGAGCTGGGCCGGGCGGGAGGCGAAGCCACGCCACCGATTCGCGGCGAGCGTCGATCCGGCCAGGCGCCTTGTCCAAAAAATGGCGGCACGCGGCGGGACGCGTCGATGGTGCGAGGCGACACACCCCCAGCGCCCACGTGGAAACGAGCGTTCGCTCTGGGCGCCCCCCTTGCGCGGCGGAACGACCGCGACTAAGACGGGCGCTCGTCCTCCCAGGCACCCGCCCTCCCAAGCGGCGCTGGGGACACACGGGAACCACAACGCACGACGAACGAGGAGACGCGCATGACCACCGACTGGGTGACACGACCCGGACTGGGGCTCGGAGACACGAGCGCCGACCTACCCACCTTGCTCGCCGTGCTGCGACACCACGCCGAGCACCTCGGGGACCGCCACGCCCTGACCTTCCTCCTGGACGGGGAGACGAAGGAGGCCCGGTTCGACTTCGCCGAGCTGGACCGGCGCGCGCGCGCCGTGGCGGCGTCGCTGGCCGAGCACCTGCCCCAGGGCGGCCGCGCACTGCTGCTGTTCCCGCCGGGTGTGGACTACATCATGGCGTTCTTGGGGTGCCTGTACGCCGGGGTCATCGCCGTCCCGGCCTACCCACCGGACCCATCGCCCCTGCGGCTCAAGCGCACGCTGCCCCGCCTCCAGGCGATCGTTGCCGACGCGGGCGCCACGGCCGTCCTCACGACGACCGGGATCGCGAAGATGTCGAGGGCGCTGTTCGGGCTGGCGCCGGAGTTCGCGGAGCTGGACTGGATCGCCACCGACGCGATCGAGGTGGACCAGGCCGACGCCTGGAAAGAGCCCGACGTCACGGCGGACTCCATCGCCTTCCTCCAGTACACGTCGGGCTCCACCGGGACCCCCAAGGGGGTCATGCTCACCCACGGCAACCTGCTGGCCCAAGCCGAGGTGCTGCACGCCAAGTATCTCCACACGGCCGACGCGGTGGCCTGCCACTGGCTCCCGCCCTACCACGACATGGGCCTCATCGGCGCCATCCTCACGCCCCTCCACGGAGCCTTCCGCACGGTCCTCATGTCCCCCATGGCCTTCCTGCGCCGACCAGCCCGCTGGGTGCAGGCCATCAGCCGGATCACGGACGGGCCGGTCACCGCAGGGGGCCCCAACTTCGCCTTCGAGCTGTGCATCCGCAAGACCACGCCCGAGCAGCGCGCCGAGCTCGACCTGTCCAACTGGCGCGTCGCCTACAGCGGAGCGGAGCCCATCCGCCCCGCCACGCTCGACCGCTTCGCCGCCGCCTTCGAGGTCTCCGGCTTCCGCAAGGAGGCCTTCTTCCCGTGCTACGGGCTGGCGGAGGCGACGCTGCTCGTGACCGGCGCGAACCCGGGCGAAGGCGCCATCCGCGAGACCTTCTCGGCCTCCGCCCTGGAGCGGCGCGAGGTGGCCCCGCCCACCGAGGGCGACGCCCGGGAGCTGGTGAGCTGCGGCACGGCGGGCGACGGGCTGGACCTGCGCGTCGTCGACCCGGAGACCGGCGCCGAGCTGCCCCCCGACAAGGTGGGCGAGCTGTGGGTCCGCGGCCCCATCTGCGCCAAGGGGTACTGGGAGAAAGAGGCGCTCACGGCCGCGACCTTCGACGCGCACCTCCCCGGCACGAACGGCGAGCGCGGCGAGGGGCCCTTCCTGCGCACGGGAGATCTCGCCTTCAAGCGCGGCGACGAGGTCTACATCGCCGGGCGCATCAAGGACATGATCATCATCCGAGGCGCCAACTACTACCCGCAGGACATCGAGGAGGCCGTGGAGGGCGCGCACACGGCCGTCCGCAAGGGCTGCGTGGCCGCCTTCTCGTACGACGCCGGGGACGAGGAACGGTTGGGCGTGGTCACCGAGGTAGACATGCGCGCGAACCCCGATCCCCAAGAGATCCTCGACGCCATCACCAAGGCCGTGGTCTCGACCTACCAGATCGCCCCGGACGCCGTGGTGCTCATCGCCGCCAAGACGATCCCCAAGACCTCCAGCGGCAAGATCCAGCGGTTCGCCAGCCGCCAGGGCTTCTTGGAGGGCACCCTCGACGAGGTCGCGCGCCGGCTCGCGTGATCCCCCCGCTCGGCGCCGCGCTGCCCTCCCCACGACGCGCGGCGGTGGGCAGCGCGCGCCGCGGTGCGAAGCCCGGTTCGCATGGCGGCGGACCGCAGCGCCGCGCGAACGGCGCCACGGCCGAGCCGTCTCCCCCCGTCGGGGACGAACCGCGCCCCGTGCCTCGGGGCGGAGTCGTTGGTCCACGGGGCCTCCCCCGGACCCCGGTGGCAGCGGCCGGGGCAGGGCGAGCGAGCGTTCGGTCTTGCTCGCCCTTTGACAGCCCGCCCCCCGCGCCCCTAAAGGTTCGCCGCGGCGTCGTGTGCTCCCGCTGGATGGGCCGCTGTGACGCACCTCCCCGAACCCCGACCCCACGCGCGGCGCCCAGGCGGCGAGCGCGACCTCACAAGGAGAGATGATGATGGGAACGACCGACCAGGAGCTCCTCGACCTCTTCCGCAGCGGCCTGCGCGACGTGGTGCCCGGCAACAAGAGCTGGGACCACGTCACCCTCGACACGACCATGGACGACCTGGCTATCGACTCGGTCATGTTCATGGAGCTCGTGGGCTACATCGAGGACGAGACGGGCAAGACCTTCCCGGACGACGCCCTGGCCCAGCTCGCCACCCTGCGCGATCTGGCGCGGCTCGTGCAGGAGAGCTGAACCCGCCACCGGGGGCGCGCCTCCGCGCCTCCGCGCCTCACGCCGCCGCGGCGGCGCCCGTGGCCCCCTGAGCAGGGCGGGGCCCGGACCCGCCCACGGCCGCGCGGCGCGCGGACCCTTTCGATCGTCCCCCCACCGCGAGCCCCTCGCTGCGCGCGCCGGTCTCGCCTCCTACGCTCGCGCCCTGCTCGCACCCCCCTGGAGGCTCCATGAGCGCCATCGCAATCGTCGGGATCGGCTGCCGCTTCGGCGGCGCAGACGACACCCAAGGCTACTGGAAGCAGGCGTTGGAGGGGCGGCACGCCTTCACCCCGGTGCCCCCGGACCGCTGGCCCACCGAGGCCTTCCTCTCGGACAACCGGCGTTTGGCCGACAAGAGCTATGCCCCCACGGGGGCCTTCATCGACGACATCTACTCCTTCCCGGCGCTGGAGTTGGGCATCCCGCCCCGCCGCGTGGAGGTCATGGACCCCCAGCAGCGGTTCACCCTGGAGGCCGCCATGGCCGCCGTGGAGGACGCGGGGCTGGCCCCAGAAGACCTCCCCCACGCTACCGGGGTCTTCGTGGGGGTGACGTCCACGGAGTTCCGCGAGCTCCAGTCGGCGCGCACGCTGGCCCAGCTCATGGCCTTGGGGAAGCTCGGTGACGCACCCGAGGACGCCGCGGGGCTCGACACCCTCGCGGCCGCGGTGGCCCGCGTCATCCCCCCGCGCCCTTACTCGGCGCCCGGCGCGCTCGGGAACATGAACGCCGCCATGGTGGCCCAGGAGCTCGATCTCCACGGCCCCGCCTACACGACCGACTCGGCCTGCGCCTCGGCGCTGGTCGCCGTGGCCGACGCCATCTTCCAGCTCCGCACGGGGGCCGTGGACGCGGCCCTCGCTGGCGGCGTCTACCTGAGCATGACCCCGGACCACCACGTCGCCTTCTCGCGCATCGGCGCCATCAGCGGCAGCGGCGTGTGCCGCCCCTTCGACGCGCGGGCAGACGGCTTCGTCCAGGGCGACGGCGTGGGCCTGCTCCTCCTCAAGCGCCTGGAGGACGCCGAGCGCGACGGTGACCGCATCTACGCGGTCATCCGCGGCCTGGGCTTGAACAGCGACGGCAGCGGGGACGGCCCCATGGCGCCCAACCTCGTGGGCCAGTCCGCCGTCATCCGCCGGGCCTGGGAGGACGCGGGCGTGGACGCCCGGAACCTGGGCTACATCGAAACCCACGGCACGGGCACGCCCGTCGGGGACCCCGTGGAGTTCCAGGGACTCGTGACCTCCCTGGGCGACGCGGTCGAGCACGCCTACCTGGGCTCGTCCAAGGCGAACGTCGGCCACACGATGTCCGCCGCTGGCGTGGCGGGGGTCATCCGCGCGGCGCTGGCGTTGCACCACCGCACCGTGCCGCCGCTCGCCAACTTCGAGACGCCCCACGAGAAGCTCCCGTTCGAGGACAGCCCCTTCGAGGTCCCCCGGGCGCCGGTCCCCTGGGACGGCCCCGACCGCCTGGCGGCGGTGAGCTCCTTCGGCTTCGGGGGCACCAACGTCCATGTGGTCCTGGGCGCTGGAGCGGTCGCTCCCGCCGAGGACGGCGCCCAGCAGGAGCTCGTCCTGCTCAGCGCCGGAGACATGGACCTGCTGGAAGACCTGGCCGCGCGCACGGCGGAGGCCATCGAGCTGGACCCGGCGGCCAGCGTGGCCGGCGTGGCGCGCGCCTTCGCGCGGCGGCGCCGCCTCCCCGCCCGCCTGGGGATCGTGGCCTCGACGCTGGAGGAGCTCACGTCGAAGCTCCGCGCCGTGGCCGCCGGGGACCGCCCCGAGGGGACGCACGTGGGCCTCGCGCCCGCCGAGCCCCCCAAGGTGGCCTTCCTGTTCCCCGGGCAGGGAGCCCAGCGCCCCGGGATGTTGCGCGACATCCGCGCGCGCTTCTCCGTGGTCGCCCAAGCCCTGGACGACATGGAGCGCGCCCTGGATGGGACGCTCGCCCAACCGCTGAGCGAGCTCCTCTACCCGCCGCCCGAGGTCTCGGACGAGGAGGCCCGGGAGCGGCTCAGGCAGACCTCCAACACGCAGCCGGCCCTGTTGGCCGTAGGCGTGGCCCTGGACCGCCTCCTCCAGCAGCTCGGGGTGCGGCCGGCCATGGTCACGGGGCACTCCCTGGGCGAGTTCACCGCGGCGGCGGTGGCGGGCGTCGTAGACCCGGGCGCCGCGGCGCGCTTCGTGGCGCTGCGCGGGCAGGCCATGGAGCGCTGGGCCGACGACCCCGGCACCATGGCGGCGCTGGGCTGCGACCGAGAGCGCGCGGCGAGCTTCCTGGTGGACGGCGCCGTCCTCGCGAACATGAACCACCCGAGCCAAGTCGTCGTGAGCGGCTTCACCGACGCCGTGGCGGAGGTGGCGCGCCGCGCCGAGGCGGAAGGTGTAGAGGTCAAGCGCCTGGAGGTCAGCCACGGCTTCCACTCGCCCGCGCTGGCGGGGCTGGACGTGGACGCGCTGGTGGATGAGGTGGACTTCTCGGGCTTCCCCGAGGCCCAAGCCCAGGTGATCTCGGCCATCGACGGCGCCCCTTACCGAGACGCGGCGCACGCCCGGGACGTGTGGCGCCGCCACGCCCTGTCCCCGGTGGACTTCATGGCCGCCCTGGAGGCCTGCGAGGAGGCGGGCGCGGACGTCTACCTCCAGGTGGGCGCGGGCGGGCCCCTGGCGAGCTTCGCCCGAGGCACCCTGCGCGGGCGCGGCAAGCCGGCCTTCTCCCTCACGGGGATGCGCGACGACGACGGGGGGGCCCAGCTCCTGGACAGCCTCGCGCGGCTCTGGACGCTGGGCGTGGAGATGGACGTGCGGGCCATCGCCGCGCCGGCGACGGTCGCCAACGTCCCACCGTCCGCGCTCCCCAAGGAGCGCTACTGGGTCGTCAAGGACGGCGCCGCGCGGGCGCCCAAGCTGGTGGCTCCCAGCGGCGAGGTCGCCAGCTACACGGCCAAGGCGCGCCCGGCGGCGCCGAGCCGCGACGAGGCGCCCGGGGCCCATGGGGCGAGCGCCTCCCGGGCCACCGGCGAGGGCCTCTCGAACGTGGCCGCCAAGGTCACCGAGATCATCGCCCAGGTGAGCGCCTACCCCGCCGCCGCCGTGAAGCCGAGCCTCACCCTCATGGGCGCGCTGGGCTTCGACTCGCTCATGGTGGCCGATCTGGCCAAGGGGCTGTCCGAGGCGTTCGCGCACATCGACGGGATCCCCCAGGAGCTGTTGGTCAACAGCCCCACGGTGGGCGACGTCATCGAGTGGGTGGAGCGCTCGGCCCAGGAGGTCGACGACGGGGAGGCCGCAGAGGCCGCGAGCGAGGACCTGTCCCTCGCCACCTGGCGGCCCGTGTGGCGGGACGCCGCGCCGCGGGAGCTCCCCGGCGGCGGGGAGCCGGGGCGCTGGGAGACGGCCCTCGTGGTGCGCCAGGACGAGCGCGCGGCGGAGCTGGCGGACGCCCTGGCGGCGCGCTTGGCGGACACGGGCGTGGCGGTCACGACAGCGACGGAGGCCGAGGCGGCCCAGGCGCCCCCCGCTGCGCTCGTGGTCTTCGTGACCGCCGACGAGGCGCCGCGGCCCCTGGGCGCCGTCCTGGCGGGCGAGGTCCCCTGGCCGGATCCGGCCGGGGCCCTCATCGCGACGCTGGACCGCCAAGCGGCCTTGGGCACCAAGCCGGACGTCCTGGTCGTGCGCCGCGCGGACGACCCGTGGGCGGAGGCCGCCTCCGCCGTGGCCCGCAGCGCCAGCCGCGAGTGGCCCAGCGCGGCGGTGAAGAGCGTGACCTTCGAGGGCTCCCTGCCAGCCGACGCGCGCGCGGCGCACGCCCTGGAGGAGCTGGGGAGCACGGATCGCACCGTGGACGTGCGCTTCGTGGCCCGGGAGACGGGCTCTCCCAGCGACCAGCCGCAGGCGACGCGGCGCCAGGTCCTCGACTTCGAGCCGGCGGGGGCCGCGCCCACGCGGTGGTCACCCGGCGCCGGAGACACGGTGGTCGTCACGGGGGGAACGCGGGGACTCGGCCTGAAGATCGCCGCGCGCCTGGCCGACACGGGCGCCAAGGTCGTCCTCGTGGGACGCGGGGCGCCCTCGGCCCAGGCGGCGGCCCTCATGGCGGGCAGTGATGGCCGGGTCGTCGCGGCGCGCGCCGACGTCACGGACCGGGCCGCCCTGGAGGCCGCCTTGGCCCCGCACCGCCCCATCACGGCCCTCGTGCACGCGGCGGGCCTCCTGGCGGACGGCGCCCTGGGCACGGTCGACCCCGAGCAGGGCGCTGCGGCGCGCGCGGTGAAGGTGCGCGGATGGCTCGAGGCCATCGCGGCGTCGGGAGACGGCCTGCAGGTCGCGTTTGGCGTGGGCTCCTGGGCGGGGCAGTTCGGCAACGCCCACCAGGCCCACTACGCCGCGGGGAACGCGCTCATGGCGGCGCTGGTCGGGGCGAACCCCAACGGCGTGCGCATGGTCGTGGGCGAGTTCAGCCCGTGGAGCGACAGCGAGATGGCGCGGACCATCCCCGAGGTCATGCGGCGCGCCATGCGCGCCGAGGGGGTGGACTTCCTGGGAGACGACGAGGGCCTCGCGGCGGTGTGGGAGGACCTCACCGCGGGCGAGGGCGTCGTGCTCCACGCGCGTCGCCGGCCCCTCGTGGGAGCGGCCCGGGGCGCCATGACGCTGTCGCTGGACTCCCACCCGTACCTGGCGGACCACGCCCTCCCGGGCGAGGGCGGCCCCACGCCGGTGCTGCCCTTGGCGGCGGCCACGGACCTCTGCGCGTGGGCGGCGGGGGCCCGGGTGCCCTTCCAGGTGAGCCACCTGCGGGTCTTCCGCGGGGTCACCGTGACCGAACCCGTCTCCCTGGAGCTCCGCGCGCGCGGGGACAAGGCGGAGCTGCGTCACGGGGACGGGGCGCTGGCCTACCGGGCGCGGGTGCGGCCCCTGGGGCCCGAGGAGGTGGCCCAGGCAGAGGTCGCCGCGCCGCCCCTGTCGCGCGGTGGGGCGGCGCCCAAGACCGATTTAGACACGTTCTATCGCGAGATCACGTTCCACGGGCCGCTGCTGCGCGGCGTCGTGGCGGTGGACGGCGTAGGCGAGGGCTTCGTGCGCGGGCGCATCCGCACCGGTCGCCCCCAAGGCTGGGAGCCGGGGTCCCAACGGGCGGCCTGGGTGGTCGATCCCCTGGCCTTCGACGGCGCCATGCAGATGGCGGCGCTCGTGGCCTGGGAGCGCTATCACCGCGCCGGGATGCCCCTGGCGCTGGGGCGCTGGGCGCAGCTCCGGCCCCTCCCGGTGGGCGGGGAGGTGTGGGCCGACGTCCACTTCGGCGAGGGGACCGAGGACCGCTTCGAGGCCACGATCGCCTTCTACGAGGTGGCCGAGGGCGGCACCCCCGGGGCGCTCTTGGCGCTCGCCGAGGGGGTGGTCGCCGAGCTGCGCGAGGTGGACGCCGGGCCCCAAGAGGCGGCGAGCGACGAGACCGCGCCCGAGGCGGCGACGTCCGCGGCCGAGGGCGACGACGCGCCGCCCAGCTTCGACCCCAAGTGGGCGGACCCCGCCCAGTGGAAGGAGGTCAAGGGCATGGCCCTGCGGCTCAAGATGGCCGAGGCCATCGGGCTGCGAAACCCCTACTTCCACGTGCACGAGGGGACGGCGCGGGACACGACGGTCGTCGAGGGGCGCGAGCTGCTGAACTTCAGCTCGTACAACTACATCGGCCTGTCGGGGGATCCCCGCGTAGTGGCGGACGTCAAGGAGGCGGTGGAGCGCTTCGGCACCTCGGTGAGCGCCTCGCGCGTGGCCTCGGGCGAGCGCCCCTTCCACGGGGCGCTGGAGCGTGAGCTAGCGGCCTGCCAGGGCGCCGAGGAGGCGCTCATCTTCACGGCGGGGCACGCCGCGAACGTCTCCACCATCGGCCACGTCTTCACCGAGCGGGACATCATCTTCCACGACGAGCTCATCCACGACTCGATCCTGGGCGGCGTGAAGATGTCCGGCGCCGCGCGGCGCGGCTTCAAGCACGACGATCCCCAGGACCTGGAGCGCCAGCTCAAGGAGCTCCGGGGCCACTACGAGAAGGCCCTCATCGTCATCGAGGGCGTCTACTCCATGGACGGCGACATCGCCGACGTGCCCGCCTTCATCGAGCTCAAGCGCCGCTATGGCTGCCTGCTCATGATCGACGAGGCGCACTCCTTCGGGATCATCGGCGCTACCGGCCAGGGGGTGCGGGAGCACTTCGGGCTCCGGGGCGACGAGGTGGACATCTGGATGGGCACGCTCTCCAAGAGCCTGGCGAGCTGCGGCGGCTGGATCGCCGGCTCCCGGACGCTCATGCAGTTCCTGCGCTACACGGTGGGCGGCTTCGTCTTCTCGGCCGGCATGACGCCCGCCAACACCCAGGCGGCCCTGTCGTCGCTGCGGCTCATGAAGGAGGAGCCCTGGCGCGTGGAGAAGCTCCAGCACAACGCGGCCTTCTTCCACGCCGAGTGCGCCAAGCGGGGCCTGGACACGGGCCCCGCCCGGGGCGGCTCGGGCGTGGTGCCCGTCATCACCGGCAACTCCATCCACGCCCTGTGGCTGTCGCAGTACCTCATCGACGAGGGGATCAACGTCCAGCCCATCGTCTTCCCGGCGGTGGCGGACGACGCGGCCCGGCTGCGCTTCTTCCTGTCGAGCACGCACAGCGAGGAGCAGCTCGCGCACACGGCCGAGCGGGTGGCGGTGACCCTGGAGCGGGTCCGGGCCGAGAAGAAGGTCAAGGGCAGCAAGGGGATCTGACGGCGGCGCCGGGAGGAGGAGCGACATGGTGGGTCTCCAGACGAGCGCGACGAGCGGCCAGGACGACGCCCGAGCCCCCTCGGTGGAGGGCTGGTTCCCCTTCCGCAGGGTGCGCCCCAATGCCCAAGTCCGCCTGCTCTGCCTGGGCTACGCGGGGGCCTCGGCGGTGCTCTACAAGGACTGGCCGGAGGTCTTCCCGGACACCCTGGACGTCTGCCCCGTGCAGCTCCCCGGGCGGGGGGCCCGGGCCGGAGAGCCCCACTACGTGAGCGTGGAGGACGCCGTAGAGGACCTCGCCGACGCGCTGGGGGAGCTGCCTCCCCTGCCCCTGGCCCTCTACGGCCACTCCCTGGGCGGCCTCCTCGCCTTCGAGCTCGCGCGCGCGCTCACCCGCCTGGGCGAGCCGCCCGTGCACCTGTTCCCCGTGGCTTCCCCCGCCCCCCACCGCCCGCTGGGCCGCGCGCCCGTCCACGATGGCCCCGAGGAGGCCCTCATCGACTACCTGCGGGAGATGGGCGGGACCCCAGACGCGGTGCTGGAGCAGCGCTGGCTCCGGGGCATGTTCCTCCCCACGCTCCGCGCCGACCTCCAGATGTTCGAGACCTACGTCCACGGCCGAGACGCCGCCCTGCCCTGCCCCATCACGGCCCTGGGCGGCGCCGAGGACCCCCACGTGAGCGCCACCGACCTCCAGGCGTGGCGCGAACACACCGTGGGCCCCTTCGAGCTGCGGATGTACCCAGGCGGCCATTTCTTCGTGGACGACGATCCAGCCGGCGTCCAGGCGCTGGTCTACACGGCGCTCGGTCTAGCCTGACGCTACCCGACGCCACCCGGCGTCTCCGGCAAGGGGAGGCACCGGCCGCGGATCCCCGCCCGCGGGATGCCCTCCGACCCCGCGCGGCGCGGAGGCGCGCCCCCTGTCTCAGACCGCTGACGGATTTCATCTAGTGTTTCTGGCGTCTTGCCAGCGCCCGCCCGCACCGTGGGCGGCGTGGGGGCCCCCGGGACGCCGGCGGGTGCCCGGGATCCGCTGGTAACAGCGCGCCCTTTCAGGCATATCTTGCCCGTGGAACGCCTCGCCCAGCTCCTGTCCCGCTACGCCCTAGTGGTCGTCCTGGCCGCCCTCGGGGCGTCGGCCCTGGCAGCCAGCGTCTTGCCGCTCCCCTACGACGAGGACGTCGTGCGCTTCCTCCCGGCCGACGACCCGGAGATCCAGCGCCTGGACGCCATCATGGAGCGCTTCCACGGCCTCAACGTGGCCCTCGTGGGGATCGAGGCAGACGGCTCGCTGTTCACGCCGGCCCGCCTGCGCTACGTCCGCGCCGTCACGCGCGCGCTCCGCGAGCACCCGGAGGTGCTCCACGTCACGTCGCTCAGCGAGATCGCCGTCATCGCCGGCAAGAGCGGCGAGCAGCGCGCCCTGGTCCCCCACCCCATCCCCCAGGAGCCCGAGGCGACCGCCGCGCTGGGTCGAGACGTCCTGGCCCTCGACTACCTCGTGGGCTCGGTCGTGTCCCAGGACGGCCACGCCACGCGCATCGTGGCCCAGCTCGCCGACGAGCTGAACGGCCAACGCCTGTCACCCAAGACGGCCGCCGAGGTGGTCCGCGCCGCCGTAGAGGCCGTCCCCGCCCCGCCCGGCACGCGGCTCCACCTGGGGGGCGCGCCCTTCATCGCCGAGGCCGCCGCCAACGGCTCCCAAGAGGACCTGGCGCGCCTGGGCCCCTACGTCCTCCTGGTCATCCTGGGGCTCATCCTGCTCTCCCTGGGATCCCTGCGCGCCGCCCTCTACACCGTGACGTCGGTGGGGCTGGGCATCCTCTGGACGCTGGGCATCATGGGCTGGCTCGGGGAGCCCCTCACCCTCGTCTCGTCCTCGCTGCCCGTCATCCTCGTGGCCCTGGGCTCCGCCTACGCCGTGCACCTGCTGGTCTGGTACCTGGACCACGGTGGCGACGTGGGGGACACGCTCGCGCACCTCGGGGCCCCCGTCGCCGTGACCGCCCTCACGACCATGGCGGGCTTCGCGTCCTTCGCCACCATGGACCTCGCCCCCATGCGCGAGTTCGGCTGGCAGATGGCCCTGGGGACCCTCGTCTCGGCGGGCGTGGCGCTGGTCGTCCTCCCGGCGGCGCTCACGCTCTGGCCGCTCCCTCCCCGGCGCCAGGAACCCGGAGAGGGGCGCCTGGACCGGGCGCTGGTGCGTCTGGCCGAGCGCGTGAACGCGAAACGGTGGTGGGTGCTCGGCAGTACGGCCGCCTTGGGGCTGTTCTTCGCGGCCCAGATCCCCTCCATCGAGACCAAGATGGACACGGGCTCCTTCTTCGCCGAGGGCTCGGCCCCCGCCGAAGCCGACCGCTTCATGGCCGAGCGCTTCGGCGGGTCGGTGTTCTTGCAGATCCTGGTCACCGGCGACATGCACGACCCCGCCGTGCTCCACCGCATGGCCGCGTTCGAGGACCGCCTCGCCGCCCAGCCCGAGGTCACGCGCGTGGAGAGCATCACGCGCGTGTTGGCCGTGGTCCACGAGAGCCTCAAGGGCGGCCGGCGCCTGGGCGTCACCGCCAAGGAGAACGCCTACTACGGCTTCCTCGCCCGCCGCAGCGACCCGGCCGTGCGCCTGCTCGTGGACAAGGACTGGGAGAGCGCGCTGCTCCAGGTCTCCCTGGGCGCCTTCGACACCGCCGTGGTCCGCGAGGCCACGGCGCGCATCCGAGAGCTCGCGAGGACGTACCTGGATGGCGAAGCCGCGGCCGTTCCCCGCTCCCCGGCGCTGGCGGACGCCGTGCTCACCGACGCGGCCGAGCGCATCGCGCTCTTGGCGGGGCTCCCCCAGGCCAAGGTCCCGGCCATCGCCCGGGCGCTGGACCCCCGAGGATTGGACCGCGAGGCCATCGCCAAAGCCGTGCGCGCCACCCTCGACGACGAGATCCTCGAGGAGGAGATGGTGGAGCTCGCCGAGGGCGCCTCCCTGGCCTCGCTCGCCTCCGCGGTCACGGACGCCGTGCTGGCCCGGACCCTCACACCCGCCCGCTTCGTGGCCCTCCTGGAGCCTCTGGCCGCCACCTCGGAGCGCGAGGACCCGGCGGGCTTCGCGCGGGCGGCGCGGTACATCCACACCCAGGTCGAGGCGGCCGTGAGCCCCCTCGTGGATGGGGCGGTCGCCCAGCGCGTCGCGGCCGTCGTGGGGCTCGGCGGCGCCCAGGCGGGCCGCGCGGGAGCCGCCTCGGGGGCGGCGCCCGTGAGCAAGGCGCGGCAGCTCCGCATCGCCGCCATCGTAGACGAGACGCTGGCCCCCACGTGGTACGTGACGCGCCCCGCCGACGGTACGGCCCTCGCGGGCGCCCAGGGCGCGGTGGGCCACCCCGTGGCGACGACCGTGAGCGGCTACCCCATCATCCAGGAGGCCATGACGCGCTCGGTCCAGCGCAACCAGGTGCGGAGCCTGGTGACCAGCCTGCCGCTCATCCTCCTCATCATGGTCCTCGTCTTCCGCAGCCCCATCGCCGGGCTCATCGGGGCGGCCCCCACGCTGGTGACGCTCGCCGTGACCTACGGGCTCATGGGGCTGCTCCCCAACCGCCTGCCGCTCGACATCACCTCCTCCATGCTGGCCTCCATCGCCCTGGGGGTGGGCATCGACTACGCCATCCACTTCCTCTGGCGCTACCGCGAGCTCGGGCTCCACGGCGCCATGGCCACGACGGGCCGCTCGATCCTCGTGAACGCCGCGGAGATCACGGCCGGCTTCTCGGTCCTCGTGGGCGCGAGCATCGTGCCCGTGAGCCGCTTTGGCCTCTTGACCGCGGAGACGCTCTTGGTCGCCGCCCTCGCAACCCTGACGCTCCTGCCCGCCCTCCTCTCCTGGTGGAGCCCGCGGACGGTGGAGCCAGCCCTCGCAGGAGACACAGCATGGGAACCTCCCTCCAGCGCCACCCCCTCGCCCCCCCCGCAGGTCTCGCAACGGCCCTCCTGACGGTCGGGCTCCTCACCGCTCCCCCCGCCGCCCGCGCGGCCGCCCCGGACTACGAGACCCTCAAGGCCCAGGGGGCCCAGGCGCTCCTGGCCCACTCGGACAAGCGCACGAACGACTACGAGACCCAGGAGTGGGTCCTGAAGATGACGGTCTACCCCCCGGGGGGCGAGCCCAAGTCGCTCAAGTTCAAGGTCTGGCAGAAGGACCGCACCAAGCGCCTGGTGCGCTTCCTGGAGCCCGGAGAGGTCAAGGGGATGAGCATGCTCTCGCGGAGCGCCAAGGTCATGTACGTCTACTCCCCCCAGACGGACAACGTCCGCCGCCTGGCGGTGAGCGCCCGGCGACAGACCTTGCTGGGCTCCAATCTCACCTACAGCGACATGGCGAGCCTGGACTTCGCCACGGGGTATGACGCCACGATCGACAAAGAGACGCCCACGCACGTCTGGCTCAACCTCACGCGCAAGGCCGACGCCAAGCGCGCCTGGGAGCGCCTGCACGTGCGCCTGAGCAAGAAGACCCTCATGGTGGACCGCGTGGAGTACCTGGACGAGGGCAAGGTCGTGCGCACCCAGGACCGCACCGACTTCGAGATGATGGACGGCGTGCCCACCTACCGCACGGTGACCATGGTGGACACCGGCAGCAAGCTCAAGACGGTGCTCCACATCGAGTCCCAGAAGATCGGCGGCGACATCGACGACGCCCTGTTCAAGAAGCGCAACCTCGTGCGCGGGAGCTGAGCGCCCCACGTCGTCCCCCACCTCCATGCCGACCCGAACAGGGAGCCCCGCCGTGACCGCTTCCCGACCGCCTGCGCGCGCCGCCTGCGTTCTCGCCGCGCTGGGGACTCTGGCCGCCGCCCTGCCCGCGCACGCCGAGGCCTCGCTCCGCTGGCGGGGCGAGCTCACCAGCGACCTCCGCCTCCTCGCGGACGACAGCCTGGCCTACGAGCGCCTGGAGAACCGCGCCCAGGCCTGGCTCTCGGCGCGCCTGTCGAAGCACATCGCCGCCCAGGCCCACGCGCGCCTGTTTCTCACCGACTACGCGGCCCCCGGCGACCTCGTGGGCCTCACGGATCGCACGCGCCTGGACCCCTACCGCCTGGAGTCCGACGCCCTGTTCGTGGAGCTCCGCGACGTGGGCCTCGACGGCCTGGACCTCCGGCTGGGGCGCCAGCAGATCATCTGGGGCTCGGCGGATCGCTTCCACCCGCTGTCGAACCTCAACCCGCTCGACCTGGAGGACCCGCTGCTCTTTGGCGCCGTCATCGCCAACGAGATGATCTCGCTGTCCTACCGCCCGGACTTTTGGTTGGGCGACGAAGACGAGCCCACGCTGGACGACGTGGCCCTCCAGCTCGTCTTCATCCCCTTCTTCAAGCCCGCCCAGCTCCCCGGGAGCGCGGGGCTCGCCTTCACCGACGAGGAGGTCTTCGCCCACCGGGCCAACACGGCCGTGCTCCGGCGCCTCGTGGACCAGCAGCGCGCCCTCACGGCGGTGGGCTGGACCTTCGCCTACGAGCCCCGCGTGGTGCTCCCCGAGCGCACGCTGGACAACTCCATGGAGGCGGCGCGCCTGTCCTGGCGCCTGTGGGACGTGGACATGGGCGTGAGCTACTTTCGGGGGTTCGACGCCTTCCCCCGGGCGGAGAAGATCCGCGCCCAGGTGGACGTGACGGACGTGCGCTCGGACATCCTGCTCAGCTACCCCCGCAAGCAGGTGCTGGGCTTCGACATGGCGACGAGCCTGGGGTTCCTGGACGGGGCGGGGTTCTGGGCCGAGGTGGGCGTCACCCTGCACGACGACCTGTTCCGCGTCGTGGACACGGGACCCACCATCGGCATCAACGAGCTGGAGCGCGAGTTCCGGGCGGGCGCCTTCGTGAAGGCGACGGTGGGCATGGACTACACGCCCACGCCGTGGCTCT
This sequence comes from uncultured Myxococcales bacterium, assembly GCA_964478315.1. Taxonomy (GTDB): domain Bacteria; phylum Myxococcota_A; class UBA9042; order PHBI01; family JAAZYN01; genus CAYZID01. The sequence continues at coordinate 20,206 of CAYZID010000071.1, forward strand.
ACATCAACGTGCAGTACCTCCACGGGTTCTTGGACGAGTTCGGGGCGGGTGCGTTGCACGACTACCTCGTCGCCGGGGCCGACTTCAAGCTGGCCACGGACCGCGTGCTCCTACGCCTGTTCCCCATCTTCGACCTCACCGACGGCTCCTACGTCTTGTTCCCCCAGCTCACGTTCAAGCCGTGGACGGGCGGCGAGCTCAGCGTCGGTGCGTTCCTCTATTCGTCGCTGTTCACGGGCTACGACGAGTCCACGAAGTTCGGCAGCCGGGCGGCGGGGACGTCGAGCGTCTTCGTGCAGGCCCGAGCGCTGTTTTGACCGGCGCTGTGTTGACGGGAGGCGTCATGGAATCGAGCGCGAGGATGGGACGGCTCGGGCTACTCGGAGTGGCGGCGGTGACCGGAACGCTGGCGGCGGCGGCGAGCTGGGCGGGTTGCCTGGCCGCGCGCGACGCCCCCTGCCGCCTGGACAGCGATTGCCAATCGGGGCTGCTCTGCGCCCTGGACGGGGTGTGTCGCCCTCCCGACCAGGCGACGCCCGCCGCGGGCGAGGACGCCGGGGCGAGTGACGCGCACGCGGGCCCGGACGCGGGGTCCACGACGGCCCCGGACTCCCTCACGACGGACCCCGGGAGCGACGCCGACGGCTGCACGCCGCCCGGCGACGCCTGGGTGTGCGATGGCCCCTACGCCAAGCGCCCCGTGACGAACCTCGCCCTCCCCGCCGAGGGACACGGGGCGGCCCGCCTGGCCCCCCTCGCCAACCCCATCCTGGAGGACAGCTTTGGCCCGGACGCCCAGACACCCATCCACCTCACGCTGTGGGTGGACGGGACGCTGGCGGCCGGCTGCGGCCCCCGCGTAGCCTGGGTGCGGACCTCCGACGACGTAGGCGCGGACTGCCAACCCGCGTTCCAGGACACCATGCCGGTGGATCTCCCGGGGCTCGTGTCCCTGCTGGTCCACGACGCCGAGCTGGACCCGGAGACGCTCGTCGTCTCTGGGCTCCTGGACGTGGACGAGGTCGTCGCCAGCATGGACCCAGCCCTCCAGGACACGGCGCGGGGGCTCTTCGACCTAGACGTGGACACGGACGGAGACGGGACCCCGGACCGGTGCAGCGTCCTCATTCAAGTCTCGCTGTAGCGGCCGAGCCCCGTGACGCGCGGTGTCCCTCACAGGGGCACGCGCAGGCTCAGCGTGGCGGCCAGCAGCCAGCCGCTGGACCCGAAGCCCGGATAGCCGGGGCTGTTGGACTGGAGCCCTCGGGCGCCCGCGACGGGCTCCGCCGTGAAGACGTTCGTGGCGTCGTCCGGCAACTCGTCCACGACCGGATGCGGCGCCGCCGGGTCCTTGCGGGCGTGGCGGGGCACGAGGTAGTGCGCCGCCAGGTGGAGCCCACCGAAGAGCCTCGCTCCGAGGACGTTCGCCCGGGTCTCCACGCCCACGCCGAACCCGAGGCGGTCGTTGTCCACGAAGCTCTCCCGGCCCACCTGATCGGGGACCGGGGACGGCTCATAGAGCACGTCGCCCCACAGGCGCAGGGCGCCCAGCCGCCCCACGGCCCCGGCGCTGACGGTCACGGTGTCGCTCCACGGGTCCCGGGGCGCCTCGAAGTGCCGGGAGGTGTACTTGGACCAGCCGCGCCAGACGGCCTGCCCGGCGAGGCGCAGCGTGGCGTGGGGCCCCCGCGCGGCCGTCCACGCGCCCGCCAAGGCCACGCTCAGGGGCTCGTAGCCCGAGGCGGTGACGTAGGACTGGGGGATCGGGGCGTCGGGGCTCCAGAGCTGCACGAGGTTCTCCCCGCGGACCTCGTCCCGCGTGGGGAAGTGGGCGACGACGGAGACGTCGAGGCAGGGGTTGGGTCGCACGGCCACGGCGAGTTGGGGAACCAGCTCCGCCGTAGTCTCCATGCTCGGCGACACGATCACGTCCGCCTGGTTGGTCGTGTCGGGGAGGAAGACGCCGCTGGAGACCGTCGTCTCGAAGCCCAAGGTGAACCCCGCCCCCAGGGACAGCCACGGTGTGATGTCGCCGCCCAGCGCCAGGGCAAAGGCGGCCCGATCCAGCCGGTCACCCAGCCGCGTGAAGGCGAGGTGGTTGGAGAAGTACTGCTCGCGCTCGTCGGGGAAGCGCGGCTGGGCGGCTTGGAAGGCGGACAGGGGGAGCGCCCCGTAGAAGCCGAAGACTAGGTGCCGCCCCCACACGGGGCGGCTCACGCCCACGAGCAGGGTGGCCTGGGCGTCCATGCCGGCGTCCACGCCCCGAGGCGGAGCGTCGGCGGTCGCCAAGGGGCGTCGGGGGGCGGTGGTCTCGTAGACGCCGCCCGGCACGTCGGCCTCGGGGGGACGCGCGTCCAGGTCGATGCTGAGCTGCGTGGCGAGGATGGACAGCCCCACGTCCACGCGCCCCCCTTGGGCGGGGAGGAGCGCCGGGTTGAAGTAGGTGGCGGCGGTCCCGGCGCCCAGCGCGCGGGCGTTGAGCGAGCCCGGGGCCAGCGGCGCCCCCAAGAGCTCGAACAGGGGGTTCGCCCGACCCACGCCTGGGCTCCACGCCACCGCGGCGAGGGCTAGCGCGAGCGCCAGCGCGGTGCGCCACGCCCAGGCCGTCGTCTTCCCCCCGTGGTCAGCCGCCATCCGGTCTGGCCGCTGGGTCATGCGTCGAGCAGCGCCGCGATGTAGCGGCGCGGCGTCTCCAGGGCGAGCTCCTGGGGCGCCGCGTCCAGCGCCGCCTTCACGTCCATCCCCAGGGCATCGCCGGCCATGATGAGGGCCAGCGCGCCCGTGTCCAGCGACCCCATCCCCCGGGCGCGCGCGGGGCCGTTGGGGTCCTCGCGGGCGGCCGCCGCCCAGCTCTTGTCGTGGGCCTCGCCGTGGGCCGCGAGGGCGCGCACGAAGGCCCCGGGGGAGGCGGGACGCAGGGCCCGAAGCGCCTGGAGGGCGGCGACGACCCGGGCGAGCCCGGGCTTGGGGTTGCGGAGCATGATCCAGTACTCGTCCGTGAGCAGCGCGGCGGTTGCCAGGGCCATCTTGAGGTTGGTGGGCTCGCCCTGGAGGATCCCCGACAGGGCGCACCCGTAGAGGATGGCGAGCGTCCCGGCGAGGTCATAGGGGTCGCTGAGGCGCCGCCGGGCGAACCATGGGGTCACGTGGTCCAGCTCCGCGGTGACGTCGTGCTGCTCCTGGTGGGCCAGGAGGATCATGACGTCCAGGGTCATGTGCGCCTTGACGGAGGAGAGCACGTCCGGATCTCCCACGATGAGGGCCAGCTCCAGGGGGAGTAGGCGGCGGCTGCGCACGCGCTCGGGGGGCCACTTGGCGAGGTAGAGGTCTGCGTTGTCGGCGTAGGTGCGCGCCGCCATCCAGAGCTCTCGCAAGACCGCGCGCGGAGGCGCGCCGGAGGCGTGCAGGGCGTGGGCGCGGCCGAGCCGGAGATCGAGGAAGGTGTGGTGGGTCTCGTTGATGAGCGCCACCATCGTGGCCTCGCTCTCGGCCAGGAAGGTGGAGACCGCCTCCTCGTCGGGAGGC
>CAYZID010000072.1:0-3583 GCA_964478315.1 uncultured Myxococcales bacterium
CACACGCGGGATCCAAAGCCGAATCCCAGAGTAGGTGGCGGATCTGGGGGGAGCGCGCCCGGTTGCGAGGAGCGGGGACCGCGGTGCTCGCGCTGTGGCTAGCGGTTGCGGCCGCCGGCTGTCCCGCGCGGGGCGGGCACTTGCGGCCGGACGAGTCCGGGGCCCAGACCACCGGCGGCCATGCCGCCAGGCCGGACGAGTCCGGGGCCCGGACCACCGGCGCCCAGACATCCGGTGACCACGCCGCCGTTGCGGGGGGGCAGGGCGGCCAGCCCCAAGACGCCCAGCCCCAAGACACCGAGAGACAGGGCGGCCAGACCCAGGGTGCCCAGGCCCAAGACACCGAGAGACAGGGCGGCCAGGCACCGGGGAGCCAGGCCCGGGGGCAGGAGGCCGCGAGCGGTCTCCCGACGCCCCTGGGAGAGGCCGAGCGGGCCATCTTCTACGGATCGCCCGAGGATCCCCCGCCCAAGAAGCTGGGCGGGGTGACCGAGGCCCAGGAGGGGCGCCACTACGTCGCCGGGAACGAGTGGAATCTTCACCTGTTCTATCGATCGCTGCGGCGCCTGGGGGGCGGCTATCTCGGCGTGGGGACGGACCAAGCCTACGTCTTCGTCGGCTGGCAGCACCCCGAGCTGGCGTGGCTCATGGACTATGACCCGTGGGTGCGTCGGATCCACGCCATCTACTTCGCCTTCTTCGCGCAGGCGGAGACCCCGCGGGAGTTCCTGTCGCTGTGGCGCAAGGACGCCACCGAACGGGCTTTCGCCGCCATCGAGGCGCGGGGGGGCGAGGACGTCCCGCGGCTCAAGCGCCTGTACCGCTCGTATCGGACGAAGATCCTCATGCGTCTCACCAAGGTGCGGGACGAGATGCGGGAGGCCAAGGTGCCCACCTTCCTGAACAGCAAGCGGACCTACAGGTGGGTGCGGGCCTTCGTGCTCTCGGGGCGCGCCCGCGCCATGACCGGCAACCTGCTGGGTGCGCGGGCCATGAAGGGCATCGGGGAGGCGGCGCGGCGGCTGGGTGTGCCCATCCGGGCGGTGTACGTGTCCAACGCGGAGCAGTATTGGAAATACGGGCGGCGCTATCGCGAGAACGTGGCGGCCCTCTACACCGACGACAAGACCCTCATGGTGCGCACGCTGCTCACCTGGGAGCGGAACCGCGACTACCGCTACACGGTCCAGCCCTGGGACAACTTCTTGGCCTGGCTCTCGCGGCCCTGGGTCACGGCCGTCTACAAGATGATCCCGGCGCGCACGGATGACTCCAAGGACGTGGAGTTCTTCGTCTTTCGCCGCACGGTGGAGAGCGCCGAGAGGCGCCGGAGCCAGCGCACCAAGAAGCCCACGGCGAGGTGACCGCGCGGGGCGACGTCCGAGCGCCGGCGGATTAGGGGCCGCGGGGTGTCCGTTGCACCGGGGGCACCGGGAGGCCCCGTGAGCCGAGGCCTCCCACGAGCCCTGGAGGACGCCATGGCCCCCCACTCGCGCGCCCACCCCTCACCCCGTCCCCTCTCCGGGTGGTGGTCCGTGGCCGCCGCGGTCGCCGTGGTTGCCGTGGCCGCGCTCCCTGGCGTCGCCCAGGCGCGCCCCCGCCCCAGCGGCCCGGGGGCGCAGTGCCTGACGCGGTATGGGCGCACGGTGTGCGGCTACGACTGCAAGGAGGCCTACGGGCTCGTGCGCTGCGCCAAGACCCCGGCGGGGCGGTGCACGGTCTCCTATGGGCGCGTCCAGTGCTGGGATCCCCCGGCCGTCGCGACGCCCGGCGGCCGCCGCGGGCCTGGGCGCTGGCAGCGCGCTCAGTGCGTGCGCTCGCACGGCCGCCTGGTGTGCGGGTTCGGGTGCGCCGAGGTGCGGGGGCGGGCGCGTTGCTCCACCCTCCCTGGAGGGCGCTGCTGGGCGGAGCGGGGGCGCCTGCGCTGCTCCGAGGACGACGAGGCCGGGGCGCCTCCGCCGGATCCGAGGCCCCCTGCCTATCCCCCGTACCATCCCCGGGGGATGTGCCTGACGCGCTACGGGCAGACCCGCTGCGGCTTCGACTGCCGCGCGGGCTACGGGCAGGTGGCCTGCGCCAAGACCCCGTCGGGGGTGTGCGCGGTCGCCTTTGGGCGCGTGGTCTGCTGGGATCCGCCGCGGATCACCTACGGGTGGCGGAAGGCGGAGTGTCTGGCCCGCTACGGGCGCGTGGCCTGCGGCTACCACTGCGTGGCCGCTTACGGGCAGGTGGCCTGCGCCGAGACGCCAGAAGGGGTGTGTGCGCGCGGGGAGGGCCGCGTGGTCTGCTGGGATCCCCCGCCGCCCGGGGCGCCCACGCCCCAGAAGTCTCGATAGGCCAGGCGTCTGCCGCTCAGGCTTGGAGGGCGGTCACGAGGAGCGCGCGCAAGGCATCGGGCGCGTCCACGTGGACCCAGTGGCCGGCGTGGGGGAGTGTGTGGGGCTGGAGCCGCGCGGGTCCTAGCGCGGCGGCGGCCGCGTGGAGGCGCGTCGTCGCCGCGGGCGTCCAGGCCGGGCTGCGGCCGGCGCGGACCACGTGCAGGGAGAGCCCGTGCGGCGGCGCCTCCACGACCGGCCACAGATCGGCGCGCAGGTAGGAGGCGAGCATCTCCTCCACCGCGTCCAGGTCGAAGCGCCAGGTCAGGAGGCCCTGGGGCGTCGAGCGGAGGTTCGTGGTCATCCAGTTGGGGATGGGCTGGGGGAAGCCCCGGGCGAGGAGGAGGTCCCGGACCGCCTGGCGCCGCTCCACGGGCATGGGGATCTCGCGGAGGGTCTCCAGCAGGGACACGACGCGGTGGCGGGCGCGGACGGCGTCCTCGCCGGCCGCGCCGGTGGCGTCTGGCGTCGCGTCGAGCACCCACACCTGGGCCCCGGGCGCCAGCGCGGGCGCGTGGTCCCGCGCGAGCTGGAGCGCCACCTTGCCCCCGAAGGAGTGGCCGATGACCGCCTCGGGGGCGGTGCCCTCGGCTGCCCCCACGCGCGGGAGGTCCCCGGCGGCGGCGGCGAGGGTGTGGGGGGGTGGGGCGCCGTGGGAGTCGCCGTGGTTACGGAGGTCCACGAGGGCGAAGCGCCAGCCCGGCAGGGCCTCGGCCAGCCGCAGGGCGAAGCCACGCCAGCCGCGCCCGGAGCCCAGGATGCCGTGGAGGATGAGGCCCAGGCGCGCCCCTCGCCCGACGAGGTCGTAGTGGGGTGTGAAGCTCGTCATGGCGCGGACGATGCCCCGCGCTGGCGGGGTGAGCAACGAACGAGACCGCCCGCCTCCCTTGCCCGGACGCGCGCAGGCCGCCAGCATGGGGAGGGCGTGGCGGGGAGCACCTTTCGAGGAGGGAAGATGACGCCGGCTGTCGCGGGGCGTTCGCAGGGAGCGAGGCGGGCAGAGCGGTTGGAGGGCCGCCCGCGTGGCCGCCGCGCGTGGGCCTGGCGCTTGGGGCTCATCGTGACGCTCGTGATGAACGCGTGCGCCCCGGGGGGGGATGACACGGCTGCGGACACGGTGACAGACACGGCTGCGGTCGCGGACACGGCTGCGGTCGCGGACACGGCTGCGGTCGCGGACACGGCTGCGGTCGCGGACACGGCTGCGG
>CAYZID010000072.1:3683-23683 GCA_964478315.1 uncultured Myxococcales bacterium
CGGACACGGCTGCGGTCGCGGACACGGCTGCGGACACGGCCCCGGCCCCGGACGCAGTGTCGGACACGGCTGCGGTCGCGGACACGGCTGCGGACACGGCCCCGGCCCCGGACGCAGTGTCGGACACGGCTGCGGACGCGGACATGGCTGCGGTCGCGGACACGGCTGCGGAGACGGCCCCGGGCCCGGACGCGGTGACGGACACGGCTGCGGCCGCGGACACGGCCGCGGACACGTCTGCGGACACGGCCCCGGACATCCCCCCGGCCCCACTCGGTACCTTCGCCGCGCCCCTGCCCATCTCGCTGACGTCCACCACGGACCCGCCGTTCACCGCCGTGGCGACGGGAGACACGGCCAGCGCGGTGAGCGATGAGGCGGACAGCTACGCGCCCTGCGCTCCCTCCACGCCCGAGCACGGCCACGAGGTCGTCTATGTCGTGGAGATCGGAGCGGACGCGGCCCAGGGCGCGGTGCTGACGGTGACGCTGGACGACGTTCCGGGGGACGCCGTGGACGCCGACGTGCATCTCCTCGACGCGCCGAGCCCCGACGCGTGCGTGGCGCGCGGCAACGTGGCCGTGTCCCATGCCGTCTCCCCGGGGCAGACCTGGTGGGTGGCCGTGGACGCCTGGACCAACGCGTCGGGCTTGGATCTGGAGGGGCCCTTCACCGTCACCTTCGCGCTCGGGGACGCCCCGGCGCCCGACCCCTGTCTGGTGAACCCTCTCCCCGGCTGCGGGCCCGGGGACACCCCGCTGGTGAACGGGATCCCCGAGGAGCCGCCCGGCGAGGGGGGCTGCCCGCCTGGGATGACCCGCGTGCCGTCGTCGACCCCGCCGGCGTTCTGCGTGGATCGGTGGGAGGCGGCGCTCGTGGCGGTGCTCCCCGACGGGACGCTGGCGCCGTGGTCCCCCTACGCCCACCCAGGCGCGGGTGACACCGTGCGCGCCGTGAGCGCCCCGGGGCTCGTCCCCCAGGGCTACATGGACCAGGTGACGGCCGCGGCCGCCTGCGCCCAGGCCGGCAAGCGCCTATGCACGGACGGGGAGTGGCTGCGGGCCTGTCGCGGGGCCCCAGGGCACACCTACCCGTATGGCGACGCCCAGGTGCCCGGCGCTTGCAACGGCGCCCGGGCGTGTCACCCGGTCGTGCAGTACTTCGAGACCAGCGCCTCGTGGATCTGGTCGGAGCTGGACAACCCCTGCCTGGACCAGCTCCCCGACGGGCTCGCCCCCACGGGATCGTTCTCCGCGTGCGTGTCGGAGGACGGCGCCTGGGACCTCGTGGGCAACCTCCACGAGTGGACGGCCGACCCCGAGGGGACGTTCCGGGGAGGCTTCTTCGTGGACACCGCCCTCAACGGTCCGGGTTGCCTCTACGCGACCACCGCCCACAACGTCTGGCACTGGGACTACTCCACGGGCTTCCGCTGCTGCGCGGATGCCCCTTGAGCCGTGATGGGGTAGGCTCCACGCCGCGCGCGGCCTCGGGACGGGGCGCGGGGCGGGGTGTCGCCCCACGGGCTCCGATCGGGGCGTCGAGGACCGGGATCGGTCGGTGCCCCCCCACCTCCCTCCCACCGGGCCGCTCGCGAGCCCTACACCTTGCGAGGCGACGCCATGACCGGACCCATCCACCTCCCCCAGCAGGACCTCGAGACCCTGGCCACCTGGGGCACCGAGCACCTCACGCGCATCATCGCCATCGACTCCCAGAGCGACGAGGCGAGTGACGCCATCCCCTCCACGGAGGGGCAGCGCGCCATGGCGGCAGATCTCCAGCGCTTCTTCGGAGAGCTGGGCTACCGCGCGGAGGTCGACGAGTGGGCCAACGTCATCGTCCACATCCCAGCGCGCCTGTCCGCGGGCGTGGATGGCCGGCCGGAGGCGCCCGCCCTGGCGCTCATGTGCCACCTGGACACCGCGGAGGGGACGCGCGCCGTGTCCGCCCTGGAGGTGGCCCCCCACTGGGACGGAAGCCGCATCGCCTATCCGGACAACGATCGCCTGGACGTGTCGCTGGCGCGGTATGAGGCCACCCGCTTCCTGGTGGGCGACGACGTCCTGTTCGGGCCCGGGGACGCACCCGTGGGCTTCGACGACAAGCTGGGGATCGCCGAGCTCATGACCATGGCGAAGGTCCTCGCCACCCAGCCTGAGATCGAGCACGGACCGCTGTACCTCGTGTTCCGTCCCGACGAGGAGATCGGGCGCATGGAGGCCGTCCAGGGCCTCGCGTCCCACCTGGCCGAGTTGGGCGTGCGATACGGGTACACGGTGGATGGGATCGAGCCCTTCGAGGTCAACGTAGAGAACTTCCACGCCTCGCGCGCCGTGGTGCGGGCCCAAGCGGCGCCTCTGCGCTTGCCCCCCGCCGGGGCGGCTCGGCGGCTCGTGCTGGCGGTGGAGGGCGCCAAGTCCCACGGGGCCACGGCCAAGGCCGAGGGCTACCTCAACGCCACCATCGTGCTCGCGCGCGCCATCGAGCGCCTCCACGGGGATGGCGGCGACGCCGGCAAGGACCGCGTGATCCCGGTGCTCATGGAGACCGATCCCTTGGCCGAGACGAGCGCTCGCGTGGAGCTGCTCGTGCGTGGTGCCGACGCGGCGGCCGTGGCCGCGGCGAGGGACGAGGTCCTGGGCGCCTTCCATGCCGAAGTGGATCCTCACGCCTGGCGGGGAGCGCGGGTGCGGCTGCTGGACGAGCGGGACGAGGACCCCGCCGCCCCCGTCCCGGGGGCCCTCCGCCGCATCGTCGAGCACCTCCAGGCTTTCCTGGCGAGCGAGGGGCCCACGCCGCTGCTCAGCGAGGACAGCGACGGCTACCAGGGCTACAGCAACCCCTACGCCGTGACGCCCACGGAGGGGGGCGGGGCGCAGGTCGCCTACCGGCTCCGCGACTTCGATCGCGCGCAGCTCACGGCGCGCGAGGAGCACGTGGCCGCCGTGGCCCGCGCGGCCTCCCCGCCGCTCGACGTGGAGGTCACCCAGCAGTACGTGAACATGGGCCCCGCGCTGGAGCCTTACCCAGAGCTCATCCGCTGGGCGCAGGAGGCGCTTGGGGTGGTGGGCGAGGAGGGTGGCCGTCGCCCCATCCGAGGGGGGACGGGGGTGGACCCCTTCCTGGAGGCGGGCATCCCCGTGGGGAACCTGGGCACGGGGTACTTCGCGCCGGAGAGCGAGAAGGAGCTCACGTCCCGCCAGAACATCGCGCGCCACACGCGGTGGCTCACGGCGCTCGTGCAGGTCGTGGCGTAGAGCGGCTGAGGGTGCGCGGGGCGCGCCTCGGGCGGGGCGCGCTTTGCTTGCCTCTGACCGTCACGTTGCTAGGTTGGGGGTGCGTGGGGTGAGAGCGTCATGACGGTCCGGAGGGCCTGCGCGGGATGCCGAGGACGTGCTGAGAGACTTCGAGATCACCGTGCCGCCGGGGCGCGATCACGCTGTGGAGCTGCGGGTCCGCGTGCGCGCCGACACGTGGCTCGACGCCCTGGCCGAGGCGGGCCGCAAGCTCCGTGACGAGCTCGGGGTGACGATCTCCGACGACCAGACCGATCAGCTCGACCGGGCGATCCGCGTGCGCGAGCTGGAGTCGGGCCGGCAGTACGTCGTCTCCTCGCTCGCGGGCGAGGTCCCCAAGCCGGCCGGGCGACGTGCGCGGGGGGGCTCGCGCCCAACCCTGCTCCACGCGAACGGCGATCCACGCGAGGGGCCCACCCGCGTACTGCCTCGGGCCCAGGTCCAGGTGCGCAGTCCCAAGCTCCGCCGTCGGGGGGACCGCGCGGTGGGGGGCCCCGGGAGCCCGGACCCGGCGGCCACGCGCCTGGAGTTGGAGGCCGTGGGCGCGCGCCCCCCGAGCGACCGCGTCCGGACGCCGCCCGAGTGGAGGCGCCGACGCCCCGTGGTGCGCAGCGATCGATTGCGGCCAAGACCTCGGCCCCTCCACGTGACGACCCCCAGCGTGGTCACGACCGGGGGCGGGGCCCTGTTCAAGCCGGTGACCGATCTCGATCTCCTCCCCGGCGACGTGGAGTCGCTCATCGACGCCGCGGTGACCATGCTCGGGGACCACATCCCGTGCGCCTTCGTCCAGGCGGCCCTGTGGCTGGACGACCGTGAGGGGCTGTGGGTGGCGAGCGCCCTGGGGCACCTGGCCGACGAGGCGCGCCACGCGGTGTTGCGGTTGCCGCCGGGGTTCATCCCCCAGGGGCCCGAGCAGGAGGCGCCCGTCACGCACGGCGGCGCCTCGGTCGCCTTCGCCTACGAGGACGAGGCGGGGAGCGTGCTCCGCGTGGACGTGGACACCGCCCTGTGCGTGCCCATCCGCGTGGACGGGGTCGCCATGGGGCTGTTCGTGTTGGCTGGACCCGAGCGCGAGGCGGGGTTCTCCAAGGCGGACGTGAGCGGCGTGAGCTATCTCGCCAAGACCATCGGCGCCAAGATCGCCGCGGCGCTCGCCAGCGGGGACGAGCCCGGTGGCGCGCCGGGAGGGTGAGCGCCCAGACGCGTAGCCCGACGCCGCCCATACGCGGGATCCAAAGCCGACTCGCAGGGTAGGCGGAGGACCGGTGGGGCAGGACGCCTCTTGGCGTGGTGCCCGCCCTTGGCATACCCTGGCGCTCCCGCGCCGCGGCGTCCCCGCGGGGCGGCCTCGTGACACGGTAGGAGGTCCGACTTGGCGACGTTCAAACTCGAGATTCGCAAGCAGTACGGTAAGTTCCAGCACCGCGTCTGGCCCAGCGGCCAGGAGCCCCCCGAGTTCTCCGGGGACGACGGGACCTTGGGCGAGATGATGGCCCACGTGGAGGCCTCGCTGGACGAGGCCAAGGTCGCCAAGGGCGACACGGTCGTCTTCCGCAACGTAGGCTGGGACACCCGTCGCGAGGTCATGGAGGCGGTGCGCACCGCCGTCTATTGATCTCCGTGGCTCCCCCCGTCGACGGCCACGCCCACGTGGGGCGGTGGCGCACGCCCGACTTCAGCGGCCGTGAGACGACGCTCGCCCAGGCCGAGCGCCTGTATCGGGCCTTGGGCTACGCGGGCGCGCTGGTGATGCCCACCGACGAGGGGGACAACGAGGGGTTGGCGCGGGAGGTCGCGGCGAGCGGCTTCCCGTTCCGCCTCTGTGCGTGGGTCGATCCCGAGGACCGGACCTGGGATCGGTTCGCAGAGGCACGCGGTGGGCTCGTGGAGGCCCTCAAGGTGCACCCGAGCTTCCTCCGCCGGCGCGTCACCGACGGCGCGCTCACGCCCTTCTACCGGTGGGCGGCGGATCGCGGCGCGCCCGTCCTCGTGCACTGCGGCCGCTGGCAAGAGATGGCCTCGTATCGCTTGGCGCTCGACGCCGCGGAGCGCCACCCGGATGTCCGGTGGATCTTGTGCCACATGGGCGGTGACAGCACGGAGCTGGTCACCGCCGCCGTCGACGCCCTCTTGGAGCGTCGACTGGACAACGTGTGGCTGGGGACCGAGTCCATCCGGCAGTACTGGATCGTCCAGCGCGCGCTGGATCGCCTGGGCCCCGGGCGGCTGGTCTTCGGGAGCGACTACAACCTCAACCACCCCAGGAGCTTCCAGGCCGTCGTGGAGGCGCTCGATGCCTCGGAGGCCGATCGCGCCGCGATCCTGGGAGGCAACCTCGCGGGGCTCCTGCCGGGGCGAGAGATGACCCCCCGCGATGCGCGGTCCGACGCGACTGGGCGACCCATCACAGCAGACGGAGACGGTGAGCGACCATGAGGATTCGGTACGAGCACGCCCTCGGGGACATGGCAGGGACACCAAGGCTGAACGCGGGGGGCGCTGCGGCGCTCGCTTGTGCGCTGGCGTTGGCCGGCGTCCTTGGTGCCTGCGGGGACGACGGGCCCGCGGCGGGGGCGGACGCCGCGGCGGGCGACGTGGAGGACGCGGGCGTCGACGGGGCGTCGGGGGACACGGACACGGGCGCGGACGCGGACGCCGAGGACACGCAGCCGGCGGGGCCGGCCGGCCTCGCCGACCGAGGGTTCCAGCCCGAGCGGGTCATCATCCACCTCCACAGCGCCTACAGCCACGACGCCTGCGACGACGAGGGGCTGGACGAGGAGGGCAACCCCAACCAGGCCTGCGTGGACCGCATGCGCGCCGCCGTGTGCAAAGAGCACATCGCCGTGGCGTTCATGACCGACCACCCGTCGTTCATGAAGGACACCGCCTTCGAGGACCTCATCTACGCGAACGAGGCCTGGGGCGACGTCATCCTCCGGGACGAGCAGGGGCAGCCGTGGGCGGCTGGGTACCACTGCCCAGAAGGGGAGGGGGGCGCGGATGGGCGCACCTGGCTCCTCGTGGGCTTCGAGGGCAACCACACGATGCCCATCGGGTTGCGGCGTCACCTGGAAGACCGCTCCCTGTACGGGCTGGGCTACGAGACCACGGCCGATCCGGCGCGCCTCGACGCCCTCGTGGCCGGCGTGGAGGCGGCGGGCGGGATGCTGGCCATCGCCCACAGCGAGCGCGAGGACATCGACGGGGCCACCATCGCCGCGCACGGGGCGAAGCTCACGGAGGTCTACAACTTCCACGCCAACTTCAACACCATCCTGGACGGCGACCTGCTGGGTGCCCTTTATGGGCTCGATCCCTTCATCGACCCCTCGCCCGGGGCTCCGCCGGCCGACCTCGCGGGGATGCTGCTGCTGCGGAACTACCCGGAACAGCAGATCGAGCGCTGGCAGGTGGCGAGCGCCGAGCGCCCCATCACGGGCTTCGCCGCCGCCGACGCCCACGAGAACGTCGTTATCCCGGCCATCTGTGGGGGCGGGCTGGACTGCAGCGAGATCGCCGAGCAGGCGCCGTGGCTGGAGGCCTTCCTGGAGGTCGGCGGCAACATGATCCTCAACGACGGCGAGCGGGTGGACGCCTACGGGCGCGTGTTCCGCTGGGCCAGTAATCGGGTCTGGATCGATCCGGACGCCGTGGAGACCAACCCCATCGCCGCCACGGAGGAGGCGCTGCGCGCGGGGCACGTGGAGGTCGTCTTCGAGATCTTCGGCGAGCCCCACGGGGAGGTCTTCGCGGCGGAGACGGAGGCCGGTGAAGTCGTGGACATGGGCGGCACGGTGTCCGCCGCGGGGGTGACCTTGTGGGCGAGGAGCCCGGACCTGCCCGTGCCCAACCGCACCGCCACCTGGACCGACTCGAGCGCCGCCGTGCTCACCTCCACCCTCTACCGGACCACGGCGGACGGGACGGAGGAGGTGAAGACCTGGGAGGGGCCCGCCGCGTGGCTGGAGCTGCCGTCGCCCCAGCCGGGCGTCTATCACGTGGAGACGCGGGTGAAGCCCCTGCACCTCAAGCCTGTGCTCGGCAGCCAGGCCGAGTTGGCGGACACGTCGTATCGGTGGGTCATCTCCAACGCCATCCGCGTGGAGGAGTAGGCCCCAGGGGATCGCGTCGCCCTGCGAGGAGAGGCCCATGCACAAGGCACTCGGTTGGCTGTTGGCGTCGTCGTTGGCGCTCGGCGTGCTCGGCCTCTCCCAGCGCGCGGAGGCCCAGATCGTCAACGTCCAGCCGCTGCTCAAGAGCCCCGAGCCGGGGTTCCGGGGGGCGCTGGGTGGGTCCCTGACCTGGAAGACGGGGAACGTGGACCTGCTGCTGACCAAGGGGACCGTCTTCGTGCGCTATCTTCGCGGAGCGCACCTGCTCCTGTCGTCGTCGCGGGGCGAACTGGGCTTGAAGAGCGGCGACGACTTTCTGGAGCGCCTGTTCAGCCACCTGCGCTGGCAGTGGCGGTTCGTGGACGCCGTGACCTGGGAGACCTACGGGCAGGTGGCGAGCGACCGCTTCAAGCGCCTCCGGCTGCGTGCGCTCGCGGGGACGGGGCCGCGCTTCCAGCTCCTGGACGGGGAGGCCGGGAGCCTGGCGGTCGCCGTGTCCTACATGTTCGAGCACGAGCAGCTCGGGGCCTCGGACGCCGCGGACTCCGAGCGCGTGGAGGATAACCACCGCCTGTCCATGTATCTCACGGGCGAGGTCAAGCTCGACGACCGCCTGTCGGTGCTGCACACGACCTACGTCCAGCCCCGTCTGGACGCGCCGCTCGACGACGTGCGGGTGCTCAGCGAGACGACGCTGCGCGTGAAGCTCACCGAGCGCCTGGGGTTGGGTGTGGGCGTGGTCTTCGCCTACGACAGCGCCCCGCCCATGGACGTCAAGCTCCTGGACACGGCCACCGATGTCTCGCTGTCGCTGGAGTTGTAGGGCAGCCGGGGAGGTCGGGTGGGAGGGCGCGCCGGGCCATCGTGGGAACGGGCCAGTCACACGGGGCGTTGGTTTCTTTGGTGTTCCCTCGCCGTGGGGCTAAGATTTCGCCCGCGACGGACCACCCCGTCGCCCCGCGGAGGTCTCTCGTGCAGCGTCGCTCACCCGCCATCTCAGTGCTCGGTTGGGCGCTCGTCTGGGCGCTCTCGCTCGGCTCCCAGGGCCTGGTGACTTCGCCGGCGCGCGCAGACGGGGTGCTCTACAAGTGCACCGACCGCGACGGGCGCGTGTGGATCACCAACGAGAAGAAGAAGGGGATGCGCTGTCGCGCGGGCATGAAGCTCCCCGGTGGAGACGGCGGTGCGTCGGCCAAGGCGAAGCGTTCGGGGACCGGGTTCCGCCCGCCGGGCGCGCCCTCGGGCGGGGCGGCCAAGGGCGCCGCGGCGGTCGAGGGGCGGACTCTCAAGGAGCGCCTGGCCTTGTACCGCGCCTACATCGAGGAGGCGGCCCAGCGGTACCACATCCCGGCGCCCTTCATCATGGCGGTCATCCGCGTGGAATCGGGCTACCACTACCGGGCCGTGAGCTCGGTGGGCGCCCAGGGCCTCATGCAGCTCATGCCCAAGACGGGGCGCGCCATGGGCGTCACCGACCCCTTCGACCCCCGGCAGAATATCCTCGGGGGGACGCGGCTCTTGCGGGCCCTGGCGAACAAGTACGGGGGCGACATGGTGAAGGTCCTGAGCGCCTACCACGCCGGCAGTGGCGCGGTGGCCTCCAAGGGGGGCATCCCCTACGAGGGCACGGAGGGCTACGTCCGGGCCGTCCTGGACCACTACTATCGCTACAAAGTCCTGGGTCCCTGAGGGGCCGTCGCGGCCCAGGAGCGTGACGCGGGAGCTGGGCTGGGCGTGCGCAGGGACGGAAGCCCACGAGAGGGGGGAGCACGACCATGGGGGTCAAGCGCATCGGGATCATGACGGGCGGCGGGGACTGCCCGGGGCTCAACGCGGTCATTCGGGCGGCCACGCGCACGGCCATCCGCGACCACGGCTGGGAGGTCTTGGGCATCGAGGACGCCTTCATGGGCCTCATCGACCTGGACTACCGGTCGCCCCACGGGAACCTGTGGCTCACCGACGACATGGTCGGGGAGATCCACACGCGCGGCGGGACCATCCTCGGCACCTCCAACCGGGCCGACCCTTTCCGCTTCCCGGTGCGTGAGGGAGACGGGCTGGTGGAGGCGGACGTCTTCGACAAGGTCCTGGAGAACTACCGCAAGCTGGGTCTGGACGCCCTCATCAGCGTGGGCGGCGACGGCTCCATGGGCATCGCCCAGCGCGCCATCGAGCGGGGCATGGACCGCATCGTGGGGGTCCCCAAGACCATCGACAACGACCTGGGCGCCACGGACTACACCTTCGGGTTCGACACGGCGCTCCAGGTGGCCACGGACGCTATCGACCGCCTGCGGGACACGGCGGAGAGCCACGACCGCGTCATGCTCGTGGAGGTCATGGGGCGCGACGCCGGGTGGATCGCCTTGCACGCCGGGCTCGCGGGCGGGGCGCACGCCATCCTCATCCCCGAGATCCCCTACCGCATCGAGCCCCTCGTCCGAGCCGTGGAGGAGCGAAAGCGCCGCGGCAAGCCCTTCTCCATCATCGTCGTCGCCGAGGGCGCTCGCCCCGCGGGCGGCGAGGTGAGCACCCTGGGCGAGCGCGAGCTGGGGGCCATGCGCCGCCTGGTGGGCGCCGCCCAGCGCGTGGCGCACGAGCTGGGGCAGCACATCGACCTGGACCTCCGCACCACCGTGCTCGGCCACATCCAGCGGGGCGGGAGCCCCAGCCCCTTCGATCGCGTGCTGGGGACGCGCTTCGGCAAGGCGGCCGTAGACCTGCTGGCGGCGGGGCGGTTCGGGCGCATGGTGGCGCTGCGCGGCACCGACGTCGTGGACGTGCCCATCGCCGAGGCGGTGGGCAAGCCCAAGCGCGTGGACCCCGACGGCGCGCTCGTGGCTACGGCGCGCGCGTTGGGCGTGACGTTTGGAGCGTAGGGCTACCGGTTGGCGCCGGTGCCCTTGAGCTGGCCTCCCCCCGCCGCCCGGTAGGCGTCGAAGGACTCGGCGAGGGTGGTCACCTGGGCGAGGATCTCCGAGACGTCCAGGGTCGTGTAGCGGTCGCGGGCGCGCAGGAGCTTGCCGTCCGCCACGACGTAGGCGACCTCGTCGCCGTTGGACGCCCAGATGAGGTTCTCCACGACGTTGGTGATCCGCGTGGGCACGAGGTTGGGCCGCGTCGTGTCCACCAGGATGAGGTCGGCGGCGAGGCCCGGCTCCAGGGAGCCCGCCGGCACCCCGAGGATGGCCGCGGCGTCCACCGTGATCATCTCCAGCACCTTCTGGGCCGGCAGGACCTCGGCGTCCTGGTGGTAGGCCTTCTGGTACTGGGACGCCAGCCGAGCGGCGGCCAGGATGTTCTGGTTGTCCGCGCTGCCCGAGCCGTCCGTGGAGATGGCCACCGGGATCCCCGCCGAGAGCATGTCCATGATCCGGGGCATCCCCGAGCCGAGGATCGTGTTCGCCAGCGGGTTGTGGACGATGCGCGTGCCCGTCCTGGCTAGGATCTCCAGGTCCTCGTCCGTCGTGTTCACCTGGTGGGCGAGGACCGTGTGCTCGTCCAGGATGCCCAGGCGGTGGGCATAGGCCACCGGCGTCTCGCCGTAGGTCTCCGTGAACCAGCGCGTCGTGTTGGGCTCCTCGGAGCTGTGGCAGTGCAGGAGCCGTCCGTGCTCGTTCGCCCAGTCTTTCGCCGCGCGCAACAGCTCGGGGCCGTTGGAGAAGAACTGGTCCGGGCCGGGCAGGATGGTCACGCGGCCCTCGGCGCCCCAGCGCTCCTCGTAGGCGTCCAGGCGCTCCACGGCCTTCGCGTGCGGGATGTCCAGCAGCCCCTCGTAGTAGTGGCGGTCCTGACTCCCCACGGCGATGAACATGCGCGTCCCGGCCCGCGTGGCGGCCGTGGCAAGGTCGTCCGCGTAGTACTTGGCGTAGTTGCAGTGGTGGACCATGGACGTCGTGATGCCGTAGCTCAGGTCATCCACGCGCGCCTTGAGGTAGGACACGAGCTGGGGAGAGGCGCCGAGCTTCGCCATGAGCGGCTCGCGCTCGGCCGCCAGGAACTGCGTGAAGGGGTTCACCACCCCGTCGAGCCAACGCGTCAGCGGCACGTCCTTGACGAGCCCAATGATGGGCGGCTCGTGGTCGTGGCCGTGGCACTTGATGAAGCCCGGCAGCAGCGCACCCTCCAGGCGCGGGAAGTCCTCCGGGGCTCGGACGGGCCCCTGGGCCCCCAAGACCTCCAGGTGGCCGGCGTGCTCACGCCACACCCGGGCCCCCACCTCGTCCGTGTACGCGCCCACCTCCTCGATGATCCCGCCCCGCCACAGGACGTAGCCATCCTCGATGCGGGTGTCGCGGCCCAGGGTGTCCGACAGGGGGAGGAGGAAGCGCGCGCGGGCGAACCCCCAGCTCGTCTCCGCGCCGGTCACTGGTTCACCTCCTGGGAGGCACCGGAGCCTCCTCCCTGGGGGGCCTCCCGGTCGAGCCAGGCAGCCCGGAGCCGCTCGGGCGTCACCGGGATCGTGTCGAAGAACAGCCCCGTGGCGTCGTAGATGGCCGATGTGATGGCCGGGCCCGGCCCGTCCGAGGGGATCTCGGAGACGGACTTGGCCCCGAAGGGCCCCGTGGGCTCATACGTGGGGATGAGGATCGTCTTGAACTTGGGCATGTCGAGCGCGCCGAAGGGCTTGTAACCCCCGAGCGAGCCGTTCACCAGGCGCCCCGCCTCGTCGAAGCGGTACTCCTCGCTCAGGGCGTAGCCCATCATCATGCCGGCACCGCCCTCGGTCTGGCCCTCGGCGGCCTTGGGGTTGATGGCGACCCCGCAGTCGATGGCGGCCACGTAGTCGAGCACCCGCACCCCGCCCGTCTCCACGTCCACCTCCACCTCACAGAAGTGGGCGGAGAAGGGCGGCGGGGAGTCGTAGGTCATGTGGGAGGCGTGGCCCATGATCTGCCGCTGGTTCATCTGATAGAAGGTCGACAGGCACACCTCGCCGTAGGTCACCGAGCGTCCATCGGGGGCGTGGACGGCGCCGCCCCGCACGGTGAGGTCGGCCGGCGGCACCTCCAGCATCTCGGAGGCGGCCTGGACGATCTGGGCGCGCACGTCCTCTGCGGCCTTCTTCACGGCGCCCCCGGACAGGAACGTCGTGCTGGAGGCGTAGGCGCCCGTGTCGAAGGGCGTGAGGTCGGTGTCCGAGGAGTAGATGACGATCTGGGACATGGGTACGTCCAGGACCTCGGCGGCGATCTGGCTGAGCACCGTGTCCGAGCCCGTGCCGATGTCCGTGGCGCCCACCAGGAGGTTGAAGGAGCCGTCGTCGTTGAGCTTGAGGAACGACGCCGCCATGTCCACGCCCGGGATGGAGCTGGCCTGCATGAGGAGCGCCACGCCCATCCCGCGCTTCACCGGCCCGGTGTTGTCGAAGGTTCCACGCCGCTCCCAGCCGATGGCCGCCTTGCCTTGGGCGATGGCTTGGGGCAGGCCGCAGGAGTAGATCGTCCGCGGGAAGCCCTCGCCACCCTCGCCCAGCGCTACCGAGAGCGGGTCGTCGTCCCCCTCGCGGATCATGTTCCGTTCGCGCAGCGCGAGCGGGTCCATCCCCAACTCGGCCGCGAGGAGGTCCATGTGCCGCTCCACGGGGAAGAACCCTTGGGGCGCCCCGTATCCGCGGAACGCGCCGGCCACGGGGAGGTTCGTGTACACGATGTCCGCCAGGAACTCGTAGTGGGGTGCGCGGTACAGCGGCAAGGGCTTGCCGCCCACGCAGCTCGCCACCGTGAGGCCGTGGGCTCCGTAGGCGCCGCCGTTGGACAGGGCGCGCATGGAGATGGCCGTCAGGGTGCCGTCGCGCTTGGCGCCCATCTTCATGGTCACCCGCATGGGGTGGCGGGTGCGCGCCGAGAAGAACTGCTCCTCGCGGGTGTAGGCCCAGCGCGCCGGGCGGCCCGTGCGCAGGCTCACCAGCGCCGGGATGTCCTCCATGAGGATCTCCTGCTTGCCCCCGAAGCCCCCGCCGATGCGGGGCTTCACCACGCGGATCCGCGCCACGGGGATGCCCAGCACCCGCGCCAAGGTGCGCCGCGAGTGGAAGGGCACCTGGGTGGCTACGCGCACGAGCAGGCGGTTGTCCTCGTCGATCTCCGTGATGGCGACGTGGGTCTCGGCTGGGCAGTGCTGCTGAAAGGGCACCTCGTAGGTGCGCTCCAGCACCACGTCCGCGTCGGCGAACCCCTGCGCCACGTCACCGACGTAGGCCTCGAGGTGCGCCGAGAGGTTCCGCGAGGCGTCGAAGATCCCCGTGGCGTCGTCCTCGTCGTGGATGACGGGCGCCCCGGGCTTCATGGCGTCCTCCATGTCCAGCACGGCGGGCAGGACCTCGTACTCCACGTCGATGAGCTCCAGGGCCCGGGCGGCCGTGCGCTCGTCGTCCGCGGCCACGGCGCAGACGCGGTCCCCCACGAAGCGCACCTTCTTGGGGAACATGAAGTTGTCGTAGGGGGAGGGCTCGGGGAACCCCTGGCCGGCCGTGGTGTACGCCACGCGCGGCGCGTTGCCGTGGTGGAGCACCAGGCGCACGCCGGGCAGCGCCTCGGCGCGGCTCGTGTCCACGCGCACCACGCGAGCGTGGGCGTGGGGGCTCCACAGCATCTTGATGTGCAGCGCGCCGTCGGGCACGACATCGTCCGTGAAGGTCCCGCGCCCCAGCGCGAGCTTCATGGCGTCCACCCGCCGCACGCTCTTGTTCACCGTCTGGAAGGCGTCGTAGGAGGCCATCCCGGCGCGGGCGGCGAGGACGCGCTCGCGCTGGACCGGATCCTCGGGCAAGGGGCGCTCGCCCGCGCGCTGCCCGGCCGTGTCGTCGTAGGGGTGGGTCATCACTCAGCCTCCTCTGCGCTGGCACTCGGGCCTTGGGCGGCGGCGCGCACACGCTCCGCCGCCACGAGGACCGCCTCCACGGGCTTGACGTGCCCCGTGCAGCGGCACATGTGGGAGGCGAGCGCCTGGCGCGCGTCCTCCTCGGTGGGCGTCGCCGTGCGGTCCAGCAGCGCCTTGGAGGCCATGACCATCCCCGGCGTACAGAACCCGCACTGCACGGCGCCCGTGTCCACGAACGCCTCCTGGATGGGGTGGGGCGCGTCGAAGGATCCCATCCCCTCGATGGTCTCGATGGCGTGGCCGCTCGCCTGGGCCGCGAGGGTGATGCACGAGGCTACCTCCACGCCGTCCAGCAGCACCGAGCAGGCGCCGCACTCCCCGGACTCGCACCCGCGCTTGGTCCCCGTGAGGCCGTGGCGGCGCAGGACCTCCACGAGCATCTCGTGGGGCTCGATCTCCCACGCCACGGGGGCCCCGTTCACCGTCGCCTCGAATCGCATCGTCGCCCCCATCACTGGCCCTCCCCGTGGACGGCGTCCTCGGCGCCCGACCCCAGGCGCTTCACCAGGCGCCTCACCAGGCGGACGAAGAGCGTCGCCGTGAGGTCGCGCCGGTAGGCGCCCCCCGCCCGGGCGTCCGTGTAGGCGGGCAGCTCCTCGCCCAGGGCGGCCCGGAGGCGCGCCTCCCATCCCGTGGGCTCCTGGGCTCCTGGGGCGCGCGCCTGGACGAGCTCCGCCACCGTTCGCTCCACCGCGGGAGCCCGCACGATCCCCTGAGCGGTGGGGCCATGCCCTCCCGTGAAGGCGCGGGCCTGCCCCGCGGGGCCCACCCAAAGCGCCACGTCCGCGTAGGGTGTGTCCACCGCCGTGAGCGAGAACTGCCCGTAGCCCGAGCGG
Source organism: uncultured Myxococcales bacterium (assembly GCA_964478315.1). Taxonomy (GTDB): domain Bacteria; phylum Myxococcota_A; class UBA9042; order PHBI01; family JAAZYN01; genus CAYZID01. The sequence continues at coordinate 18,822 of CAYZID010000072.1, forward strand.
CCCGCTGCCACGCCCTCCGGCACGGTCACGGCGAGCACCACGTAGCGCCCGCGCTCCGCCTCCTGCCACCGGCGCCCCAGGAAGTCCTCGATGGGGACGTCTTGGCGCTCCCCGCCGGGCCGCGCCACCTCGACCGACGCCCCTATCGCGGCGAGCGCCGTGCCCAGACGCCCGTCGGCGCGGTCGCGGCACAGCCGCCCGCCCACCGTCGAGCGGTTCCGCTTGGGGAGGTTGCGCTCTGCGGCCGCCGCCTCCACCACGGCGGCCAGGCCGTCGCCCAGCTCCGGCCCGGCCTCCGTGATCGCGCTGAGCGTCACCCGCGCCCCCAGGCGCCGCGGCTCCAGCTCCCGAAGCCCCACCCCTTGTAGGTCCACCACGCGCACGAGGTCCTCGTGGCCGCGCACGTTGAGCGCCGTCCCGCCCGCCAGGAGCGCCGCCGCGCCCGGGCGCCCCAGGGCTTCCAGGCAGGCCTCCACGGACCCGGGTCGCTCGTACTCCTCCAACCGCAGATACATCTCAGAACTCCCTCAAGGCACCGCGCGCCTTGGTCGCTTCGGTCCGCCGCGCCAGGGCCGCGGTGACCGCCTCCAGCACCGAGGCGCCCATCCGCCGCGCCTTGTCCGTCATCCGGTCCAAGTCCAGGTCGGCGCCCCGGGGATCCACGTCCCCCACCTTCTTGCCTGCCGGGACCTCCACACCGTCCAGCTTGAGGCCGCGGACCACGCCCGCGAGCTGGGCGCGGACCGGTTCGCCGGAGACCGTCGCCACGGTCTCGCCCTCCACCACCAGGTCTCCGATCTGCCGGACGCGCACGAGCCTGCCCGCCGCGGGCGCGCGCAGGATGCGCCTCCGGGTCTCCCCGGCCACCACCCCTGGGATGCCCGTGTGCGGGCTCGCCTCCCCCTCCCAGATGACGGCGCCCAGACCGCGCCGGGTGTCGTCGCGGTTCGTCTCGATGACCGCGTCCGCGTCCTCGCCGGCCCGGATGCCCGGGCCCAACCCGATGACCACCGGGGCCAGGTCCAGGCGCAGGCGGTTGTCCGCGATCCCGCGCAGGCGGCAGTCCACGAGCAGTGTGGGGGCGTACCGCTCGTGCAGCGCGGCCCATCCGCCCGTGAAGACCGCGACCTCGCCGCGCCGCCACGCCCCCTCCACCGCCTCGAAGGTCGTGGCGTGCACGGCGCGCACCCCCTCCACCTCGAAGGTGCCGTGGAGGACGGCGCTCGCGAAGGCGGCGCGGAAGCGCAGCGCCGTGGGCAGGGACTGCTCCGCCACGACGACCTTCCAGGGTTCGGGGCGGCGCGCCTGGTGGAGCGCGTGGGCGACCCCGGTCCCCAGGTCTCCCCCGCCCCAGACGAGGGCGACGTACGGCGGCTCGAACGCTGCGTTGGGTTGCATCATCACCGCCCAACCTTATGGGCCCCGGGCCTGCCGGGAGTCAATTCCTTTGGGGGGCTCACCGCGATGGCCGCCCCGGAGGCGCTCGCCAAGGGAACAGGTTCTGACGCTGGGTCACGAGCTCCGCGCAGGTGGCACCCGCCGGGGCCCGGCGCATGACGAAGACGCTGTGATCCGGGTCGGGGTCGGGGGCGCTGGTAGGCGAGGTGGACGCCAGGCTCGGGGGGAGGGCGCCCAGGATCGCCTGTTCGGAGCCCCAGGTCACGCGGCCCTCGATCCGGTCCGCTGCCGCCACCCGTCCGTCCAGCGCGGTCCAGTCCCGCTCCACGACGAAGAGGAGGCCGTTCAGGAGGCTCCCCTTGAGCTGGATGGTCAGCCCGGGGTGGCCATCCCCGTCCTGGTCCACGACGCGCGGGTCGTCGGGCGACGTGGGGAGCGGGGCGTCCTCGGCGCCATCCCACGTGACGCCGCGCACCTCCTCGTGGCGGGGTAGGGTCACGCGCCAGCCGCCAGCGCCGTCCTCCCGCACCTGGCCCGGACGCCTCGATGGCTCCAGCGACGCGATGTAGGCGGGGGGGATGATCGTCGTCACCAGCGTGCCTTCGCCGCCCGTGCCCACGCTGTTGACCAGGTCGATGGAGCAGACCTCCTGCTCCACGTCGAGGGTGTCCCCGTCCTGGGTCACCTCCATGCGGAGGAGGGTCGTGATCTCGTTGGTGGAGGCGGCCGCGCCAAGCACCCCCAGCGTCGCCGTCGTGACCTCCACGGTGGCCCAGGTCCCCGCGAGGTCGGCCGTGGGGGGGCCCGTGTCGGGCCAGGCGACGTCCGGGATCCCGTGGGTCCGCGTCGCGTCTTCGATCCCGTCGTCCGGTGGGGGGGGCTGGTGGTCGCAGCCCGCGGCCGGCGCCGCGACTCCGAGCAGCCCGACCACGCACGCGCACACGCCGAGCCACGCCCAGCGCGCGCAGACCGCGGGGCCGATCGGGAGACTGTTCGGTGGCGCCAACACGCGGGGAGCGTGGCGCACCGCGTCGCCCGAGGCAACCCACCGGCATCCGCCCCGACCGCCAAGCCCGCCTCGGGGGTAGACAGGGACGGGGGGAGCTGTGGCACCTTGACGCGTGCGTGTCTCCGTGACGCGCGTTCGGCGCGTGGGCCTCGTGGCTCGGGACGCCGCCGGTGTGGGTTCGTCGCCGAGGGGAGGGGAGACAGGGTGCATTCACCGGACGCACGGCTGCTGCTGTTGAGCGAAGACGCCGCGTTGCAGCGGGCCGTCCAGGTGGCCCTGGACGCGGAGCCCGTGCTCGTGACGGCCGCGGCGGGGGCCGCGGAAGCCGCGCGGTATCTGGCGGGCGGCGACGTGCGCCTCGCCATCGTGGACGGCGGAGCGCGCGCCCTCCGCGAGGTGCGAGCCCTCACGCGGGCGCCGCTGCTGGCGCTCGTCGGCGGCGCGGGCGACGAGCTCCGGCGCGGTGTGGGCGAGGCCCTGGAGGCGGGGGCGGCGGAGGTCGTCCCTCGGGCGGCGCTGGGCCTGCTCTTGCCGCGGCGGGTGGAGGCGCTGCTGGCCTGGGGCGCGGCAGGGCCGGGCGCCGCCGCGGTTCGCCGCCTCCCGCGGGCGCCTCTGCCGGGGTTGCGGAAGTCGGACGTGCTCGTGGGCGACAGCGACGCCATGCGGCGGGTCCTCGACCAGGTGGACGCCTACGCGGACAACCCCTACGTGGCGCTCGTCACGGGCGAGACGGGGACCGGCAAGGAGCTCGTGGCGCGCACGCTCCACGCCGCCAGCCGCCGGGGCGGCAAGCCGCTTTTGGTAGCCAACTGCACGGCGATCCCCGAGAACCTGTTCGAGAGCGAGCTCTTTGGACACGAGCGGGGCGCCTTCACCGGCGCCACGTCGAGCCGCGAGGGGCTCGTGGCGAACGCTCGGGGGAGCACTCTGCTGCTGGACGAGATCGGCGACCTGCCCCTGTCCGTGCAGCCCAAGCTCTTGCGCTTCCTGGACTCGGGAGAGGTGCGGCGGGTGGGGGGGGACCGCGTCACGCGCTCGGACGCGCGGATCATCGCCAGCACCCACCGCGACCTACCAGATCTCGTGCGCCGCGGCGTATTCCGCGAGGATCTCTACTACCGCTTGGAGGCGCTCCGCATCCACGTGCCCCCGCTGCGCGAGCGACGCGAGGACATCCCGGCGCTGGTCGCGCGCTTCGTGGCGCTGTTCAACGAGGACCACCAGACGCGCTTCCGGGGGTTCACCCGGGCCGCGCTCGAGCGCCTCCAGGCGCGCTCATGGCCTGGCAACGTCCGGCAGCTCAAGAACGTCGTGCACCGCAGCCTCATCGTCGCCACCGGCGCTGAGGTGGGGGTGGAGGATCTGCGCCTGGACACCCCCTCCTTGTCGGGTGACGCCGACGGCGCCGCGGGCTCCGAGGGGGGCTGCCTTGGCGACGTCGAGCGTCTCTTGGAGCGCCCGCTCGCGGAGGTCCGCGGGGAGGTCCTCGACCGGTTCGAGCGCGCCTACCTCGACAAGTTGCTGCGCGCCACGCGGGGCAACCTGTCCGCCGCAGCGCGCGTGGCCCAGCATCAGCGCAAGAGCCTGTGGCGCATGCTTCGGCGGCTGGGGATCGATCCCGACGACTACCGACGACCGAGCTGAACCCTCGGCGGAGCTACTCGGTCGTCTTCTTGGCGGCCGTCTTGCGGGTCGTGGAGGTCTTCTTGGCGGCCGTCTTGCGGGTCGTGGAGGTCTTCTTGGCGGCCGTCTTGCGGGTCGTGGAGGTCTTCTTGGCGGCGGCGCTGGTCTTCTTGGCGGCCGTCTCGCTCGCGGCGGCGGTGGTCTTCTTGGCGGCCGCGGTGGTCTTCTTGGCCGTCGTCTTGGTCGCAGCGGTGGTCTTCTTGGCGGTCGTCTTGGTCGCAGCGGTGGTCTTCTTGGCGGTCGCCGTCCCGGTGCGGCGCCGCGCGGGGGCGGGCTTTGCAGCTTGGGCGGCGACGAGGGCCTCTCGGGCCTCGTCGCGCTCGCGCGTGGCCTCCGCTAGCTCGGCGCGTGCCCGGTCGAGCTCGCGCTGGAGGCGCCCCACCTGGCCCTCCAGATCGCCGATGGTCCGCCGGAGCGCCTCCACGTCTCCACGCGGGACGAGGTTGAAGCTCCGCGCCACCCCCTCGAGCTGCCCCTCGAAGGTCTCGCGCACGTCCGCCCGGAGGTTCACGGCGCGCTTGAGCGCGCTCTGGAAGGTGGGGTTGGAGAGGATGTTCAGGGCGGCGCGCGAGCCCATCATCTGCCCGGCGCGACGGAGCGCCTCGTCCTTGATCTTCCGCAACATCGTGACCTCCCGCTGGGCCTCGGTGGGAGGCCGCTCCGTTGAACGCGCAGCGATGATGGGCACCGCACCCGCGCGTGTCAACGCGGCGCGTGTCCCCCAGATCCGCCACCTGCTCTGCGGACCGAGGCGCAGGAGGCCGCGTTTGGG
>CAYZID010000073.1:0-23663 GCA_964478315.1 uncultured Myxococcales bacterium
GCGCCCAGCCGCTTGTCTCCTTGCCCAAACGCGGCCTCCTGCGCCTCGGTCCGCACAGCAGGTGGCGGATCTGGGGGGCCCGTACCCCGGCGGCGGACTCGGGAGGGCCCGTCCCGAGCCCAAGCCCACGAGGTGTCGCAGGGCGAGAGATCGTTTCGCCCGATGGCGCGTCGGAGTCATCTCGTTCACACTGGGCGCGCGCCCTTACCGATGACGACGCCCGCGGTCTTCCCTCGTCCCCGGCCGGCCCCGCGCCGGTCCCAGGAGAGCTGCCATGTCACGCAACTACGCCCTCGCTTCGGTCTTGGGTGCCGCCCTCGTGAGCGGGGTCGGCGCCTGCGGTGGGTACGCGAGCTACGTCGAGTCCGACACCGCGCTCGGGCGCGTCGTCGTCTACCGCAACGGGATCGCCTACTACGAGCGGCGCGCCACCGTGCAAGGGGATGCCCTCGCGCTGGAGGTCCCGCGAGACAAGGTGAACGACTTCCTGAAGTCCCTCAACGTCACCGACGCCGAGACGGGCGAGGCGCTGCCCATCAGCTACCCCACGCGGGGCGCCACGCGCGGCAGCACCGTGGAGATGCGCGTGAAGCTCCCGCCCGGGGCATCCCGGCAGGTCGTACTCACGTACATCACCGCGTCTCCGTCCTGGAAGCCCAGCTATCGGCTCACCGTGGAGAAGGGCGGGAAGGTCGACATCCAGGGTTGGGCCATCGTGGACAACACCTCCGGCGAGGACTGGAAGGGGGTACGCGTGGGCGTGGGGTCCAGCTCGGCGTTGTCGTTCCGCTATGACCTGCGAAGCGTGCGCAAGGTTCGCCGCGAGACCCTCCAGGCCGAGCGTCGGTTCGCCGCGGCCCCGCCCACGGGCGGCGCCACCTACGGGGGCGCTCCGGAGGGCGAGGAGGTCATGGACCTCGCCGACGCGGACATCCCCAAGCCGGCGGGTGCCCCGGGCTCGGTCTACAACGCCCCGGCTCCGCCGCCCATGCCGGCGCCGACCGCCGCCGAGGCGTCTCCCACGCGGATCGCCGCCACGCCCAGCCGCCCCCGGTCCAAGCCGCGGCGCGCCAGGCGCTCCAAGCGCAAGCGGCGGTCCGGCGTGGGGGGGCTGGGGACGAAGGGCGTGGGGAGCGGCGGTGGCGGGGGGGCGCTGTCCACCCGTCGGGGCCACGGCGCGTCCAAGGTGGCCGAGAGCGGGGCTCGCGTGCGCATGGACGACGCGACGCGCGACGCTCGCGTCCAGCAGCAGCGCGCGCGGCGGCTCGCCGAGGAGAGGTTGCGCAAGCAGCGGCAGGCCGAGGAGAAGCTGGCCCGCCTGGCGGCCGAGCTGCGGCGGAGCCACCGGGACGTGGTCATCGAGGGCTACGCGGGGCCGGGCGAGGGGAACCCCCAGGGGGCGGGCCTGCGGCGCGCGAACACGCTGCGCAATCAGCTCATCCAGCGGGGCGTGGCGCCGGGCCAGGTGCGCGCCGTGAGCAAGGGCTACGTCCCGGGGCGGCCGGCGGGTGTGCGGCTCGTGGCGGACAAGCGGGCGGCCAGCGCCCAGGGCGGTGGGGACGACACGCCGGTGGGGGAGAGCCACTTCGAGTCCCAGGTCAAGCTGGACGTTCCTCGGGGGACGAGCGCGCTGGTCTCCGTGGTCCAGGCCCAGACCGAGGGTGAGCGCGTCTACCTCTACGACGCCGAGTCCGCGCGCGGCAACGCCCGCTTCGCCTTCAACGCCGTGCGCTTCCGCAACCCCACGAGGTCCACGCTGGAGACCGGGCCGGTGACCGTCTACGGTGAGGCCGGCTTCGTGGGGGAGGGGCTGGTGGAGCCCGTCCCGCCTGGCGCCACGGCCCTGGTCCCCTACGCCCTGGATCGGCAGATCGTCGTGGACCGGGCTGGAGACACGCGGGACGACATCGAACGGATCGTGAGCGTGGAGCGCGGGATCTTGACCGCCGAGGTGCGCCACAGCCGCGTGGCCAAGCTCGAGATCACCAATCGCATGCGCACCCCCGCCAAGGTCTTCGTTCGTCACACGGTCCCCAAGGGCTGGAAGCTGGCGTCGGCGCCCAAGCTGTACGAGCGGCAGGGCGAGGCCTATCTGTTCGAGGTGGACATCCCTGGGAACACCACGCGCACCTATGAGATCCGGGAGGAGACCCCCATCCAGCGCTCCGTGGACCTCCGCACGGGTATCGGCGTGGAGCTGGTGCGGGCCTACGTGACCAGCCCGGGCGCCAACGCCCGCTTCGCCAAGCAGATGGCCAAGGTGTTGGCCGACTACGACGCCATGGATCGACACCGGCTGGAGATCGAGAGCCTCCGCGATCGCATGGGGGAGTACCGGGCCCGCATGGATGAGCTGCACACGCAGATCATGAGCCTCAAGTCCGTGAAGACCGGCGGGGCCCTCATGCGGCACCTCCAGAAGAAGATGACCGAGATCTCTGGGCGCGTGCAGAAAGCGACGTTGGCTATCGTGGAGCATCAACAGCAGCTCATGCTGGCGAAGATCCGGTTCCAGGACGCCATCGCGGAGCTGACCCTCGCAGAGGCCCAGCCATCCCGGGCCGACGGGGCTCCCAAGGAGAGCTGAGCCACGGGGAGCGTTGGGCCGCCAGCGGGATTGGAGAGGCCGGCGTGTGCACGGTTGATCGTGCGCAAATATTGACATGGGCCGTCGCTCAGGGCTCTTTGGGGCCGCGGGGGCCGGCGTGCGTCCGCACTCCGCCCGGCTCCGCCCGACCTCGCCCAACCGGAGGCCCTCATGAAGCTGCTCCTCCACGACCTGACGCCGTGGCACTGGGCCCTGGGGGGCCTGGGTGTGGCGGGGATCGTGCTGCTCACCCTGTGGATGACGGGGCGCCGCCTCGGCGTCTCCACCGGCTACGAGTCCGTCTGCTCACTGGTCGTGAAGACGCCCTACCTCACGCGGCCCAAGCTGCTGAAGTCCAACCGCTGGCGACTGAGCTTCCTCGTGGGCCTGCTGCTCGGTGGCGTGGTGTCGGCGCTCCTGGCGGGTGGCGTGGAGCCGACCTGGGAGCTGGGGATCTGGGACGCCTTCATCGGCGGCGGCGTAGGCGCCAAGGTCGCCTGGATGTTCGTGGGCGGGGTCCTCATCGGGTTCGGGACGCGGGTCGCCGGAGGCTGCACGAGCGGTCACGCCATCTTCGGCATCTCCAACCTGGAGTGGTCGGGGCTGCGCTCCACGCTCGCGTTCATGGCGGCGGGCTTCGTGACCACGAACGTCATCTATCGCGTGCTGTTCTCCTAGGGGGCGGGGTCATGAAGCCAGCGATCGAGCAGGTCTTTTTCGTCCTCGCGGGGACGGTCTTCGGGCTCGTCCTGAGCCGCACGGGGGCCACGGACTACAACTTCATCCAGGCCATGTTCTTGGCCGAGGACTTCCAACTCTACGGCATCATCGGCACGGCCATCGCCGTGACCCTGCCAGGGCTGTGGCTCCTCAAGCGCTACGGGCGCACGGCCACGGGGCAGCCTATCCAGGTCAGCCCCAAGCCCGTCCACCGCGGCAACCTCGTGGGGGGCGCCATCTTCGGCGTGGGCTGGGCCATGACGGGGATGTGCCCTGGGCCGGTGTTGGTGAACATCGGCGAGGGGAAGCTCTACGCCTTGGCCGCCTTCGCCGGCGTCCTCGTGGGCGCGGGCCTGGTCGGTGTCTTCTACCCCCGCCTCCAGCGTCTCCTGGGCCTGCCGCCCATCGGCTGAGGCTGCCGCTCGCCACCCTCGCGCGCCCCTCAGCCGTCGAGGGGGAGCTGGCCGTCGCGGTTGAGGAAGGCCGGGGGCATGACGATGACCGGGACCGTGGCGCGCTTGACGACGCGCTCGGTGGTGCTGCCCAGGAGCCAGCGCTTGAGCGCGCCCTTGCCCGTGGAGGGGATGGTCAGGAGCGACGCGTCTAGGTCCTGGGCCGCCTCCACCAAGGTCTCGGCCGCCGTGTCGCCCAGCACCACGCGCGTCTCCAGCGGCGCCCCCTGGAGGCCCTCCACCGACTTGTCCAGCTCGCGCTTGAAGTAGATGCGCAGGTCGTGGATCTTGCTGCGCGTGAGCACCAGCGGGGCCTCGCCCGGGAAGACGCTCACCAGTGTGGGCCAGTGGATGACGTGCGCGGCGGTCACCCGCGCCCCCAGACGGCCGGCCAGGTTCAGTGTGGCTTGGAGGCCCAGGCGGCTGGCGTCGCTCAGGTCCGTGGCCGCCAGGATGTGCGCGTAGCGGGGCACTTGCAGCTCGTCGCGGGTGGGGTCGGGGGCTTCGGGGGTCACCGGGACGACCATCACGGGCACCTCGGCCAGCCGAACCACGTGTAGCGCCACCGAGCCCATGAGGTGCAGGGGCTGGAGCCCTCGGCCGTGGCGGGCGACGACGACGAGGTCCGCGCCGCGCTCCCGGGCGAACCGGTCGATGACCGCCTTGGCCTCACCCGCCTCGATGACGATGTCCACCTCGGGCACGCCCAGGGCCTCGAAGTCCTCCTTGAGCTGCTCGATGCGCTCCCGGCGGGCCGTGGAGACCATCTGGAGGTAGCCCTCGAAAGACTTGATGGAGTCCATGCCGCGGTCCGCCACCTCGTCCACGTGGAGGACCGTGAGCTTCGTGCCCAGCGCCTTGGACAGGGCGACCGCATGGGGGTAGGTCTGGCGCGCGGCGTCCGAGAGGTCGGTAGCCACCAGGATGTGCGTGAAGTTCATGGTCTTCTCGTGGTGTCTTGGGGGGCTATCGGTCCACGTCCGTGAGGGGACCGTAGGTCTCGGGCCGGCGGTCGCGGAAGAACTGCCAGGTCTTGCGCACCTCGTCGATCATGCTCAGGTCCAGGTCCGCCACGACCAGCTCGTCGTCATCCTCACCGGCCTCGGCGACGATCTGCCCTCGGGGGTCCACGAAGTAGCTGTTGCCGTAGAACTTCCCGATGTTCCACGGCGCCTCGGTGCCCACGCGGTTGATGGCCCCCACGAAGTAGCCGTTCGCTACGGCGTGGGCTGGCTGCTCCAACTTCCACAGATACTGGCTGAGCCCCGCCACCGTCGCCGAGGGGTTGAAGACGATCTCGGCCCCGTTGAGCCCCAAGATCCGCGCGCCTTCGGGGAAGTGCCGGTCGTAGCAGAGGTAGACGCCCACGCGGGCGTAGCGCGTCTCGAACACGGGGTAGCCCAGGTTGCCAGGCTTGAAGAAGTACTTCTCCCAGAAGCCCGCCGTGTGGGGCAGGTGGTGCTTGCGGTACTTGCCCAGGTAGGTGCCGTCGGCGTCCAGGACGGCGGCGGTGTTGTAGTAGACGCCTCGCATGGCCTCCTCGTAGACCGGCACGACGAGGACCATCTCGTACCGCTTGGCGTACTCGGCCAGGCGCTCGGTCGTGGGGCCCGGCACGGGCTCGGCGGCGTCGTACCAGCGGGCGTCCTGGCTGGGCGGGAAGTAGGGCCCGTTGAAGATCTCCTGGAGGCTCAGGATCTGCACGCCTCGACGCCCCGCCTCCTCGATGAGCGGGAGGTGCTTGTCCAGCGCCGCGGCCTGGATCTCGGTCACGGGGCGCGACGCGTCGTTGATGGGGTTCGCGCACTGGATGAGCCCACAGCGGACGACGTGGGGCTGGGCGGTCATGGGGGCCTCCTTCGGGTGAGGGGAGCGGCCAGGTGGGGGGAGCGCAGCGCCTCCCCTCGCCGGGCGGAGGCTACGACACCCCCTCCGCCCGGGGCAACGCCCCGCTCGCCCGCGCGGCTTGCGCGAGGGGGGCCGGGGGAGTACGTGGGGGGCGTCGGTTGGCAAAGGAGGTCCCCCTTGAACCCGCTCAAGACGCTGTTCCACGCCGCCCTGGGCCGCCGCGAGCCTCGATGGGAGGGGACCCTCCGTGCGGCCGGGCTGGGCGCCCCCGTGACCGTCCGCCGGGACCGGTGGGGGATCCCCCACGTGGAGGCCTCCACGGACGAAGACGCCTGGTTCGGGCTGGGGTTTTGCCACGCCCAGGATCGCGCGGGACAGCTCGAGGTCTTCGTTCGCATGGTCCGCGGGACGCTCAGCGAGGTCGCCGGCGCCGAGATGCTACCCGTGGACCGCCTGTCCCGGCGCCTGGGGGCGCGCCGCGCCGCGGCCGCCCAGCTCCCGGGCTTCGACCCGGACATCCGGGCCGAGTTCCGGGCCTACGTCCAGGGCGTGAACGCCGGCTTGCGCCTGGGCCGCGCCCACCGCGCCCACGAGCACTCCCTGCTGCGCTGCGCGCCCACACCCTGGGAGCCCGAGGACGCCCAGGGACTCCAGGTGCTCATGTGCTTCGCCCTGGCCGCCAACTGGGACATCGAGCTGGCCCGCCTGCGGGTGCTGGAGCTGGACGGGCCGGAGGCCCTGGCCAAGCTAGACCCCGCCTACCCGGAGTGGCTCGCCGCCTCCGCGGCTCCGCTCCAGGCAGCCGGCCGCCCCGGCGCCGCTGCCGAGCGCCTGGCCCAAGACCTCGCGCTCTTCGCCGAGACCGTAGGCCTGGGCGGCGGCTCCAACGCCTGGGCCGTGAGCGGCGCCCGGACGCGCTCGGGGCGGCCCCTGGTCGCCAGCGACCCCCACCTGCTCCCCAGCGCGCCCAACGCTTGGTACCTCGCCCACCTCCAGACTCCCGCGTGGGCGGCGGCCGGGGCCACCTTCGCCGGCATCCCCGGGGTCCCCATCGGCCACAACGGCGCCGCCGCCTGGGGCGTGACCGCCGCCCACGTGGACAACACGGACCTCGTCCTGGAGGAGCTCGGCCGGGACGGCGACGAGGCCCGGGTGCGCGTGGGGGACCGATGGCTCCCCTGCGAGGTGCGGCGCGAGGTCATCGGCGTGCGCGGTGGCCCAGAGCACGTCGAGGAGGTCATCGTCACCCCCCACGGTCCCCTCATCAGCCCGCTCTTACCCGGTGGGCAGGGGGCCGAGCGAGCCATCGCGCTCCAGGCGACGTGGCTCTCGGCTCGCCCCAACCGGGCCCTCCAGGCCGTCCACAGGGCCCGCACCGCCGCCGACTTTCGCGCCGCCTTCGCCCAGGCCACGACCACGAACGGCGGCCTGGTCTTCGCGGACGAGGGGGGGCGGGTGGGCTGGCTCATCGCCGCGGACGCACCCCGGCGCAAGCGGGGCCACGGCCACCTCCCCCAGGCGGGCTGGGATCCCGCCGCGGGTTGGGAGGACGCGCCCGTCCCGGCCGACGCCATGCCCTTCGTCGTCGACCCCCCCGAGGGCTTCGTGGCGACGGCCAACAACCAGCCCGTCCCCGACGACCCCGACACGGGCGTCCCCCCCGGGCCCCACCTGGGCGTGGACTGGCTGGACGGCTACCGCCACAAGGCCATCGTCGAGGCCCTCTCCGCCCGGGACGATTGGGACCCCAGCGCCACGGCAGCCCTCCAGATGGACGTGCGCTCCCTCGCCTGGCGAGACGCGGCGCCCGCCTTCCGCGCCCTGGAGCCCTTGGGCGATCCCGACGCCGAGCGCGGGCGGCGCATGCTCCGGGACTGGGACGGCGTGCTGGGTGCGGACTCTCCCCAGGCGACGGTCTGGGTCTTCACGGCGACGTCCCTGCTGCGGCGCGTCGTGCGGGCCGTGGCGCCGCGGGCGGCCGCCGACGCCCTGGGCCGCGGCGTGTTCCGCGAGCTCCTCCCCTACAACTTGCTCATCGCGCGCCGCATGAGCTTCCTGGTGCGCCTCCTGCGCGAGCAGCCCGACGGCTACCTGGACGTGCCTTGGGCGGACGCCCTGGCCGCCGCCCTGGGCGAGACCGTGCGCGAGCTCCGGCGGAGCTTTGGCGGCGAGCCCGATGCCTGGGCCTGGGGGCGCGTGCGGCCCCTGTGGCTCACACACCCCTTCGGGGACAAGCGGCCGCTGGACCGCGTCTTCAACGTGGGCCCCATCGCGGTGGGGGGCGACGCGACGACCATCGCCCAGGCTTCGGTGGATCCCTTGGAGCCCACGGCCAACCCGGCGGGCATCTCCACCATGCGCATGGTCGTCGAGCTGGGTGACTGGGAGGGGGCGCGCTTCATCCTCCTGGGCGGGCAGTCGGGCAACCCCTTGTCGCCTCACTACGACGACATGGTGCCGCTCTGGGCCCAGGGGAGCGGCGTGCCCATTCACTGGGCTCCCGAGGCCGTGCGCGCCGCGACCGAGTACCTGCTCACCCTGCTCCCCGAGCGCTGACCGGGCGGGGGGCCAAGCGGCGTCCCATGCGGCCGAGGGGTCCCGCCACGCGCTCGTCGTGGCGGGACCGCTGGTCGCTCAGAAGTTCGTGTCCGCCGCTGGACCCTGGGCGCCCGTGCTGCCCGAGTTGCCCAGGGAGGCGCCGCCCGGGCCGCCGGGGCCGCCGTCGCCGCCCACCACGAAGGTGTTGGCGGCCTTGATGGCCCCGGCGTTCACGTTGCCGCCCGCCTGCCACAGGAAGATCCCGTAGCTGGCGCCTCCCTGACCGCCGCCGCCGCCGCCGCCGTGGCCGCCTTGGCCGCCGTCGCCGCCCTCGGCGCCGCCCTCGGCGCACCACATCAAGGGGTCCTGTTCCCCCGCGGGACCACCCGCCCCGCCGGAGCCGCCCGTGCCGCCCGCGCCGCCGGGGCCGCCCGCGCCGCCCGCGCCGCCCGCCCCGCGCCGTACCGTGTTGTCGGTGAGGAGCGGCAGGGCCGTGGCTGCCGAGGTGTAGACGACGAAGATGCCGAAGCTGCCGCCGCCCGCCGATCCGCCCGTGCCGCCGGTGCCCGCACAACCGCCAGCGCCGCCGCCGCCGCCCGAGCCCGCCATGTCGTCGCCCCCGATGTCCGGGTCCCCGAGCGTGCCCACGCACCAGTTCCCCTGGAGCTCTACGCCACCACCGGCGCCGCCGCCGCCGCCGCCCGAGCCGTGCTGGCCCTTGGCTCCGTCGCCGCCCGAGGCGCCGATCCAGTGGCCGTCCACGACGGTGGCACCGCTGCTGGCCCCTGGCCCACCCGGGGCTCCAGAGATACCTGGCCCTCCTGCCTTGCCAAAATCAGCAATGCTGGGGTGGCTGTCGGGTGCCGTGTAGCAAAGACCACAAGCGTTCGGGTCGGTGTCGTTGCTGTCGATCAAGTGGTCCCACCCGGCCGCGCCGCCCGCGCCCCCGTTGGGGCCGCTGCCGCTCTGGCCGGAGCGGGCCGCCGGGGGGGCCGTCCCGTAGTTGGGGCAGGTGGAGCGTCCGCCGTTGCCCCCCTTGAGGGACGTGCCGTCGCTGCACGTGGCCTGGCCACCCGCGCCGCCGGACATCTCGTCGCTCCCTCCACAGGTTCGGTCGCCCGTGTCGTAGGCGTTGGAGCCGTTGGACCCGTTGCCGCCGTCCGCGCCATCGGTACCCGGCTGGCCGGCCTGGCCGTTGCCGCCCGCGCCGCCGAAGACGCGGTTGTGGCGGATCTCCACCTTGGGGCCACAGTCACGCAGGTAGATGGCGTAGCTGTTGGCGCCCGCGACGTTGGCCGCGTTGGCGCCGAAGACGGTGAAGCCGTCCAGGACGGTGGGCTCGGGCGCGCCGGAGGCCCCGAGCCCCACGGCGGTCACGGCGCCCGGGCGCTGGGGCGTGGGATCTTGGCCGATGATGGCCGTCTCGTAGGTGACCGTGTTGTGGGTGCGGAAGTCGGCGGAGTAGCCACCGAACAGCCCCACGCCCGCCCGCAGGATGATGCTCTCGGAGTAGACGCCCGTGGCCACGTAGACGTCGCGCTTGCCGCCATCGAGGGCCGCCTGGAGGCCAGCCTCGATGGTGAGCAGCGGGGCGTCGATGGTCCCCGGGTTCGTGTCGGCGCCGTCCTTGGCGACGAAGATGCCCTGGGCCACGTCGCCGTCGATGCCGTCGCAGTTGGAGTCCACGCCGTCTCCGGCCAGGTCGTCGCCGGCCTGGGGCTGGCACTCGCAGCCGTTGTCCGACAGGCCATCCACGTCGTACCAGCCGTCCTCGCAGGCGAAGGTGCACTGGGGCACGGCGCCCGACGTGTCGCAGGCGGGCGTGGCGTGGGCGAAGCCCAGCGCCAGGCACGACAGGCCGCAGCCTCCGCAGTTCTCCACCTGGGAGTACACCCCGCTCGCGTCCTTGAAGTCCTCGTCGGTCTCGCCGTCGCAGTCGTTGTCTACGCCATCGCAGTCCTCGCTGGGGAGCTGGCAGGCGCCCCAGCCGTCGGCCGTGCACTGCTCGAAGCCCGTGCACGTGTAGGCGGGCTGGTCGGGCGTGGGCGGCGTGTAGGTCTCGCTGCACGCGCGTTGGAGCTCCGTGTTCGTGCCGTCGCAGCTACACGAGCCGCTGGTGGGCACGCACTGGTGCTGGGTGGCGCCCGTGTCCTCGCAGCTATAGCCGGCGGGGCAGTCGGTCGCCGTCGTGCAGGCCTGGCCGCAGTAGCTCCCCTCGGCGAGAGCCACGCAGGCGGCGCCCTCGCCCAGGCAGTTGTCGTCCGTGGCGCAGGGCTGGCAGATGCTGGCCACGTTGGGCAAGCACTGGAAGTCGTTGGCCTTGACGAAGCCGTCCTCGCAGACGTCCACGACGCACTGGGGCTGGCTGCCCAGGACGCCGCAGGAGGTCACGGCGGCGTTGGGGAAGCCCAGGCCGCACGAGTTGTTGCAGGTGCCGCAGTGGTCGTAGTCGGTGTAGGCGTCGCCGGACTTGAAGTCCTCGTCCACCTCGCCATCGCAGTCGTTGTCCTTGAAGTCGCAGACCTCGGGCTCGGGCATGGGACCTTGGCAGGACCATCCCTCCAGGCCACGACACACGCGGATGCCTGGGCAGCTCCCCACGCCGTCCACGTCGTTGGTGCAGGGCTCCTCGGTGGGGAGGTCCTCGTCGAGGAGGCCGTCGCAGTCGTTGTCCTTGCCGTCACACTCCTCGGGGGCGGGGGCGGGGGCGTCGCAGCCCACCCAGCCCTGCTCGGGGTCGCACGTGGCGATGCCCGTGCAGGTGCCGTACTCGTTCGTGTTCTCGCAGCTCCGTTGGGCGCCCGCGGTGGCCGGGATGCAGTCGCACGCCCCGGACTTGGGCAGGCAGAAGGAGCCGACCTCCTGGCCCTCGGGGTCCGGGCCGCAGGTGAAGCCGTTGGGGCAGCCGCTGTCGTCCTGGCACGAGTAGGAGCACTGCCCGTGGCCGTCGAGCTGGAGGCAAGACCCGCCGTTGCACTGGGTGTCCTGGGAGCAGGGCACGCACAGCTTCTGGAAGCGCGGGACGCACAGGAAGACGATGTCCGACCCTCCGGAGAGCACGGACTTGCAGTCGAACCCGCCGGGACACTCGGCCTCGCAGGTCTTCGTGCAGATGTAGCCGTCGGGCCCCTCCACGCACCAGCCGCTGTCGCAGTCGACGTTGCCCGTGCAGGCGGCCCCGAAGGCGCCTGGCTCGGGGGGGACATCGGGGTCCATCGACGTGTCGGGCGTGGTCGTGGTGTCGGGTGTGCTGCCCGCGTCGGGGTCGTGACCGGTGTCGGGCGTCGGCGTCGCGTCTGGGGCGGTCACGTCCTGCTGGACCTGGACGTCGAAGCCCGGGCCGCCGCCGATGTCGGCGCCATCCCCGCCGCTGGTCCCGCTGTCCGAGCCGCACCCGGCCCAGGCCAGGCCACAGGCGGCCGCTGCCGCCAAGATCCACGTCGTGTGTCGCATTCGTTCCCCTCCAGGAGCGTATCCCCCAATGGATACCACGGCCGCCGGGTGGGATCCAAGAGGGCCCGAGGAAGGTTCCAAGAAGACAGGCGGTTTTGGGGAGTGCAGCGCGTTCTGATGTAGACGCGAGGCGGCGCCGGCAGCGGCCAGGGGGCCAAAGACGAACCGCCCCGCCCCCTCTCACCGTCTGGCTGGCGGCGAGGGGAGCTAGGGCGGTCCTGAGATGCGCGCGGCGAGCGCAGTGCAGAACGGGCTGGTTCTACACCCGGCGCCCGGCGGGCTCGAGGCCTACTCGGCCTTGGCTTCGGACAGGGGCTTGGAGAAGTAGACCTTCTTCAAGGTGTCCACGAGGATGGTGGCGCCGCCCAGGATCATCATCCCGTCGGGCAGGAGGCGGAACCACATCCAGCCCTTCATGGACTCCACCGTCTCCCGGGCGCGGGCCGCGTAGTAGCCCAGCTCGGAGGCCGTCTTCGTCTGCTCCAGGCCGATGAGGAGCGTGGGGAGCGCGAACAGGATGACGCCCAGCGTCAGGAGCCAGAAGCCGATCTTGCTGAGCTTCTCGTCCCACTCCAGGTTGTTGGCCAGGGAGTTGCTGCGCGCCGTCAGGTAGATGAAGGCGATGGAGATGTAGCCGAAGGCGCCCAGGAGCGCGATGTGGCCGTGGGGCATGATGAGGTAGGTCCCGTGGCTGTAGTAGCTGATGGTCGGCGTGTTGATGACCATGCCGAAGAACCCGGCGCCCAGCCAGTTGAGGAAGGCCGAGCCGGCGAGCCACAGGAAGGGGACGCCGAAGTCGAAGCGCTGCCCCAGCGAGGCGATGTGCTGGCGCTCGCGCACGGCCTCCACCATGAGGACGACCAGGGGCAGGGGCTCCAAGGCCGAGAAGATGCCGCCGATGGCGATCCAGTACTCGTCCAGGCCCTGCCACCAGTAGTGGTGCCCCACCCCGAGCGTGCCGGAGGCGATGACCAGCGTGAGCTCGAAGAGCATGACGCGCTCGGCGGCCTTGCGGGACACCAGGCCCAGGGCCACGGAGACGTAGGCCAGCACGCCCGCGGCGAAGAGCTCGAAGGTCAGCTCCACCCAGAGGTGCACCACCCACCAGCGGTAGTAGTCGTCCACCGTGTAGTTGGGCATGATCTTGTGGATGGGCATCATCCCGGCCATGTAGAGCGTCGCGATGCCGAAGGCCGACCAGATGATCGTCCCCACGAGGACCGAGTTGCTCTTGGCTTTGCGGATGACGCTGAAGACCATGAGGAACCACATGACCAGCCCGGCCACCAGGCCGATGTCCCAGACGCGCCCCAGGTTCAAGAGCTCGCGCCCCTCGTTGCCGAACCAGAACCAGACGTCGCGCAGGTGCCCGGTGGCGCCCAGGTAGATGCCGATGAGGCCGCCGGCTCCCACGACCAGCAGGGCGACCCAGAGGACGTCCACGAGCCACGGGAACTTGAGGTCCTCGCCGCTGACCCAGGGGGCGATGAGCATCCCGCCCACCAGCCATCCGATGGCCACCCAGACGATGGCGAGGTTCGTGTGCAGGGCGCGCATGACGTTGAAGGGCAGCACCGACTGGGAGAGGATGAAGTTCTCCGCTGGCTCCGTGTAGATGTGGGCCAGGTAGCCGCCCAGGATGAGCTGCAGGAAGATGAACAGGGCCACGATGGGCACGTACTTGAGCAGCTTCTTCTGGGAGGGGAAGAGCTTGGTGACCCGCAGGGGCTCCTCGGTGGTCTCCCCCTCCTCCCGCTTGAACAGGTAGGTGTAGGCCAGGTAGATGATGAGGATGCTCAGCGCCCACAGGAGCAGGAACTCCCAGAGGGAGACGATGTGGGAGTTCCAGCCCGTGTCCTGGTCCACGAGGGGCTCGGGGGGCCAGTTGTTGCTCCACGTGCGGTCCGTACCCGGACGCAGGGAGCTGGCTACGAGCTGGGACCAGTCCACGAAGGCGGCGATCTTCTCGGCCTCGGCGGGCTCGATGACGCCCCCCGGCCAGGCGAGCTCCTTGTTCCCGTTGCAGAGGAAGTCCACCAGCCAGGCCTTGTTGGTCTGGAAGGCTGCAGCCGACTCGGGCGTGTAGGTCACGCCCTCCTTGGCGAGCGTGGTCTGCTCGTGCAGGTCGCGCTTGACCACCGTCTTGATGACGGCCCGCTCCTCGTCCGTGAGGTCCTTGGCGGGCTTGGAAAACCGCGACTGGGCGTAGGCGTCGTAGAGGCTCACGATGCGGCGGTGGAAGAACTCCGTGGAGAAGTCGGGGCCCAGGTAGGCGCCCATGCCCAGCATGGTGCCGTAGTCCATGAGGTCGAACTCCTGGAAGTAGCCCTTGCCCTCCACCACGTCATCGTAGGTGTAGAGAACGCTCCCGTCCGCGGCGACCACCTTGTCCGGGATGGGGGGCACCTCCTTGGCGAGGTTCGCCGTGTAGTAGATGAGGATCGAGACCATGAAGATCCCGACCACCCAGAAGGCGGCGTAGAGCCCCTTGCGGGACAACAGCTTGTCGATGAGACGGTTCACTCGGCTCCTCCCTTGGCCCCCGTGGGGGGCGGTTCGCTAAAATACTCCCTGCTGGTAGCAGTTATGGGCAGAAAAAAATTCGCGTATCAACCCTTGTGCCCTCCGGCGAGGGCCTCGGCGCTAGCGCCGCAATCGCTGGGCGGAGCTGTGCGCCACGTGGGCCACGGTGGTCCGCTCCAGGAGGCGGCAGAAGTCGGCCCGCGGTTCGGCCACCTGGGCGTGCAGGGCGCAGGGGTGCTTGGGATCGCACCAGTCCAGCCCCAACATGCATCGGTGGAAGCTGTCGAGGCCTTCGCAGATCTCCACGATCTTGAGCAGCGAGACCTCGTCGGCGGGCGTCGCCAGCTCGTAGCCACCGTTCTTGCCGCGCGTGGCCGTGAGCAAGCCCGCCTCCGCAAGCTGGCGCATGAGACGCCCCAGGTACTTCTCGGGCAGGTCCAGCGCCTCGTGCAACCGCCGCACCGAGAATCGCTCAGCGGGCGTCCGGGCCATGAGGGCCAGCACCCGCAGGGCGTATTCGGTGGTGGACGAGAAGCGCATGGGACGACCTCATGGTCTCATGGCGATCCTCCGGGGGGAGCCGCGCGACGACCGCCGCGTGCGCCTCCAGAGGAATAATTCCTACCTGCGGGTGGGTTTTTACGGCGAAGCGCCGCGCTTGGCAAGCCTCTTCCTCATTGCGCCGCTACACGCCCGTGATCTCGTGCGGATAGGCGCTAGAACGCCCCTGGAAGGCGAGGATCCGCGGATCTTCGATGACGCCTCGGGCGATGGGGATGGCCCGACGGACCACCTCGTCCGCAGCCCAAGCGTCCGGGCCCCCGAGGACGCTGGGCAGGTGCTTGAGGAGAGCCTCGGAGATCGTCCGAGAGGCCGCCTGCCACAGGTAGCTCGGCGTGTGGTCCACGGCGTAGTAGGTCACCCGCCCGTCGGGACCCACCGGGAACGTGGGCTCCCGGAAGCTCGTGGGCTTGGCGAAGGGGAAGGCCATGCCCTCGTCGCAGCTCACGTCGACGATGAGCGCGTCGCGCTTGAAGGCGGTGAGCTCGTCGGGGAGCACGAACATCAGCGGGTCATTGGGGTCCTGGAAGATGGCGTTGACCACGATGTCCGCCCGGCTCAGCAGCTCCACGAGGGGGCGCTCGCTGCCGTCGGGCTCGGTCACCAGCACGCGGCCCGGGCCCGAGTCGCCCTGGGCGCGGGTGCGGCGGACGCGCCGAAAACCACAGCCGGGGATCTCCTCGGCGGCGGCGAAGTCGGGCCGGTAGACGCACACGGTCAGGTCGTGGAAGCCGCGCCCTTGGAGCGCGTAGATGGCCCCGCGGCTCACGGCCCCAAAGCCGAGGATGACCACCTTGCGCTGGCGGCCATAGAGGCCGTCGATGCCCTTGAGGCTCAGCGCGTGCAAGACGGCGCTGTAGCCCGCGAGCTGGTTGTTCTTGTAGAAGGTGTGGCGTCCCACGCGGCCGTTGGGGGACCACTCGAACATGTCCTCGAAGGCGATGAGGGTCAGGCGGCGGTCGATGGCCGCTTGCGTCATGGCCCGCTGTTGGACGCAGTGGGGCCAGCCCCACAGCAGGCCGCCCTCGCGCAGCTCGCGGAGGTCCTCGGGGACGGGCTTGGGCAGGATCACCGCTCCCAGCTCGGCCAGGAGCTCGCGGCGTGACGCCACGCCCCCGGACAGGGCGCCCAGCTCGTCGTCCGTGAGGCCGAAGCGTTCGCCGTAGCCGCGCTCGAAGACCAGCCGCGCGCGCAGCTCGGGGGCGATACGTGGCAGGTGGTCCGGGTGGATGGGCACGCGCCGCTCGTCCTCCATACGCGAGGTGCCGACGACGCCCAGGCGCGTCGGCATGTGGGTCGTCGTTGGGCCGTTCGTTGCCGTCATGGGGGATCTCCGTTGGCCGAAGGCGGCGCGCTGCCCCGGGGGCGGGAGACTCCGCCCCGGTGGTCAGCGCGGGGGGCGCACGACTGTACCACGCAGCGAGCCACGCGCCCGTGTGCGGGTGAGCGAGGTCAGCTCATGGGGAGCCGCACGGCGGTAGGGCGCCCACCGCAGGGCAGGAGGGGGGCGAGTCGCCAGCGGCGAGGGCCTGGAGCCACTGGGCGGCGAAGGGGACGTTGCGCGCCACGACGTCGAAGTGCGTGGCGGCCGCGTCCACGCACACCTGGGGAGGCGCGCCCATCTCTGTGAGAGCCTCCACGTAGCAGGCCGCCCGCTCCGGCGTGGCCTGGGCGTCGGCGCCTCCCTGAACGAACAGCAGGGCCGGCGCCGTGGCGTCCAGGGGCAGGTAGTTGGCCTGGGCGCGGGTGACGTAGCCGGCGTAGGGCTCCACGCAGGTGGGCGCCGCGAGGCCGTCGTCCAGGCAGGCGAGGACGCCGCTGGTGAAGGCTGGGTCCAGGAGGCCGGCGAACGTGGGCGCCAGCTTGGGGACCTCCACGGCCAGACCGAAGACGCACTGGGACTCGATGAGCGCCACGAGCTGGTCGCGGACGTCCGGGTGGAAGAAGCGTCCGGCCTGGTTCAGCCCCGCTGCGTTGGCCTGGTCGGCGTACAAGGCGAGGACCGTGACGGCGGCGGTGACGCCCGCGCCGAGCGAGGTCGAGATGAATTGGGGGAACCGGTAGGCCTTGGCGTTGAGCTCCGGGGAGTCCGTCCAGCCGGGCGCGAAGGGGATCGCTGCCACGAGGTCCAGCTCGGGTGCGTAGCTGGGCGCCAGTGCCACGGCCTGGAGCGTGGCGCCGCCCCCCTGGCTGTGCCCCGTGATGGCGACCTCGCCGGAGAGGGCCTGCGGGGGCAACAGCGCGGCGGCCGCGCGCGCGGCGTCCAGCACCGAGTGCGCCGTGTCGCGAGCGTCCCCATAGCCTTCGACGCCCTCGTTGCCCAGACCGGCGTAGTCGGGGGCGATGACGACCGCGCCCGCGAGGGCGAAGGGCAGGGTGAGGGCGTCGCCCCCGCCGGGCGCCTTGGAGGGGGCGCACTGGTCGGCCAGGCCGGCGGTCCCGTGGGCGGCGACGACCAGCGGCGGCGGTGAGGCGGGAGGTGGGTCGGGCACGACCACCAGCGCCGTGCCTACGCCCGGCACGCCGTCGGCGCGCTCCGTGCGATAGGCCACCCGGTAGCGATGGACGCCGCGCGTGGCCGTCATGGAGATCCCTTGCACGGCCAGGCGCGTGGCCACCTGGGTGGCAGACAGAGCTCCATCGTCGGCGCAGCGCACGAGCGCGCCGTGGAGCGCGGGCTGGCTGGTGGGGTCCCACGCCGGGAGGTCGGCGGGCGTGACGTAGACGTCGTCCACCGCGTCGCCGCAAGGGGCCACGGGCTGGAGCGGTGGCCTGGGACTCGCGTCCGGGGCGGTGTCGGTGGGGGCGTCCGCCGCCGTGTCCACCCCCGCGTCCGTCACTATGTCCGCGTCCGCCGTCACCACCGTGTCCGCGTCCGCGTTCGCCACCGCGTCGGCGCCGGGGACATCCGGGGCGGCGGCCCCGACTCCGTCCAGGGCGCCCGCTGGGGGCGTCTCCCCGCACGCGGGCAGAGCGAGCGAGGTGCAGATGGACAGGGCGGCCACGAGATGGGTGAGGGTGCGCGTGTTCATGGTGAGGAACGTGGGCGGCGGCGCTGCGGTTGTCAAAGGGCGGCGGCGGCGGCTACGCTCGGCGCGCCACGAGGGTGTGGCGCCCGACCGCAGGATCTCGGGCCGCCACCCCACCCGAACCCAACGGTTGGGTCCCCGCCAGCGGGGGCCTTCCAAGGAGCTGCCCCCAGTGATTCGTCCCCTCGCCTGGACTCTGGCCCTGCTCACGCTCGCTTCCATGGCCGGGTGCCCGCGCCCCTACAAGGAGCACGACGGCACGCACCGCGATGCGCTGCCCCTGCCCATAGGACAGCGGGTCAAGGACCTCGACGGCCTGGACTTCAAGCGCGGCGACAAGGTGGATTGGAAGGTCGCGGAGGCCACGCGTGACGGGTTGGGCGTGCTCACCGTGGACGTGGGCGATCTCTTCGCGCCGCGCCACGGCATCAACTCGGGCTCCGTCATGGTGAAGAACCAGGACGCCCAGGACTTGGCCGCCGTCACCCTGGAGCCAGCCAAGCACACCTACAAGCTGACCTTCGACGTCACCAAGGGGCAGCGCTACTTCATCGTCTTCCGCACGGACCAGGGGAAGGCCGACTACGCGGTGAAGTTCGATATCGAGGACAAGACGCCCACGGCTTGCGCGGCGTGCACGCCCGATCAGATCTGCGTGGAGGAACGGTGCGTCCAGCGCGGGCAGGTGCTCCCCCCTCCGCCCGAGCCTTGTGACCCGAAGTGTCGGCGGGGCTACTTTTGCCTACCCGGGCGGGACGGGCGGGAGCCGCGCTGCGTGAAGCGGCGCCAGCGGCGCAGCCTCTGCGACGACGAGTGCGAGCGCATCTTCGATTACACGCCCGTGCACATCCAGCTCAACTGGAAGGACAAGCCCCAGGAGATGGCGCGGCGCCTGGACGCCTTCGAGGCCCGGGCGGCCGTGGACAAGGAGCGCTGCATCGAGGGCTGTCGCAAGGGGACCATCGACATCGGCTGCCTGGCCGAGATCGCCGCCGAGTCTCAGATCCCCACCTGCAAGCCCCCGTGCGGCGGCCCCTGTCCCCGGGGTTCCTTCTGCAACGAGAAGAAGAACAAGTGCGTGCGCTCGAACCCCTGCAAGGGCGTCACCTGCCCTGCGGGCCAGAAGTGCCGCGGTGGGCGCTGCATCGCGCCGCCGCCGCCGCCGTGCGATCCGCCGTGCAAGGCGGGCTACTCGTGCAACAAGGCGACCCACAAGTGCGTGGCCGAGCCCCTGGGGCCCATCGACTGCGTCATCATCCAGGCCACGCCGGCTGGGGCCAACGGGACCAACCTGACGCTCAACCGCGGCAAGCAACACAAGGTGGCCAAGGGCGACACGGGCAAGGTGCCCGGTGTGGGCGGCTTCGTCGTCAAGAGCGTCTTCCAGTTCCGATCCAAGGCCTTCATCAACAAGCCTTTGGCCACCGTGTCGAACAAGAAGAAGTGCGTCATCAACCGCAGGCGGTGGAAGCCCTGAGCGGGACACCCGAGGGGGCCGGGGGGGGCGCGCAGGCCGAGCGCAAGCCTCCTGGCGGCGTCTCCCCTGGCGCACCCGGGGCGCGGCGGGCCGCCCGATGGCGCTACGCGGTCCCCAACGCGATCACGTTGGCGGGGCTCCTCATCGGGCTCCTTGCCACCTTCCGCGCCATGCAGGGGCGCACGGAGGAGGCGGGCTGGCTCATCATCCTCACGGTGCTCCTGGACAAGCTCGATGGGTCGGCGGCCCGCGTGCTGCGCGCCACGTCGAAGATCGGCGTCCAGCTCGACAGCTTCGCGGACTTCGTGAACTTCGGCATCGCGCCCGGGGCGCTGCTCTTCGCGACCCTCCACGGGGGCGAGCTCGGTGTGGCCGGGGCGGGCGGGGCGCTGCCCCCGGCGGCCGTGGAGGCCTCCGCGTCTTGGCAGGGCTCGCTCACCGGCCCGCTCCTGTACGCGGCGTCGGCCATCTACGTCCTGTCGGCGTGCGTCCGGTTGGCTAAGTTCAACGTGCTGACCTTCACCGCCACGGGGCCGCGCGTGTTCTATGGTGTCCCTTCGACACTCGTGGGTGGGACCATGGCGCTCATGTTCATCCTGGGCGTCCGCTACGACTCGCCGGGCCTGCTGACGTGGACGCCCGCCCTGGCCGTGCTCCTGGCCGCCCTCATGCTGTCGAACATCCCGCTGCCCAAGGTGGGCAAGACGCGCAGCCGCATGGTGAACGTGTGGCAGCTCGTGAACGGCCCCCTCTCCTACGTCGCGGGGGTCCTGCGCATTTGGCCCGAGTACCTGCTCGCCATGGTCGTCATCTACCTGGCCGGCGGGCTGGGCTGGGGGCTCATCCATCGCCGCGAGCTCATGCCCACCCGCAGCCTGGACGTTTACCCCGACACCCCCGAGGACGCCGATCCTTGACCGGCCTCTGGGCCGGCGTCGCGCCGGCCCCCCAGCCCTTCCCCACCTTGCGGGCCTAGCGCGTGACTCGGTCCGCCGCCGGTGAGGCACGCCGCTACGACCAAGCACACGAATCACGAGGACCTTGAACATGGCTCACATGCTCCCCTACCAGCCCGGAATCTTGAACGACGTGCCCGCGCACGGGCGCTACCTGACCTTCCGCTTGCGGGGGGATGTGTTGGCGTTGGGTGGGGCGCCCTCGCCGACCCTGGGCCGGACGCTGCGGGCGGTGGCCGACGCCGTGGATGGCCGCCAGGTCGTGCTTGGCGCGGGGCCGTCGCTCGTGCGTGCGCTGGGGGCCGAGGTTCCGGGCCTCCACGAGCTGGCGCCCCGCGTGGGGCCGGGCGTGGACGTCCCCTCCACTCCTGCCGCCCTGTGGCTGTGGTTGCGGGGCGACAACGCGGGCGAGCTGCTCCAGACAGGTCGGCGTCTGGAGGCCCTGGCCGCCCCCGCTTTCGCGATCGTGGACCGCGCGCTGGCCTTCCGGTTCACCGATGGTCGTGATCTCAGCGGCTACGTGGATGGCACCGAGAACCCAACCGGGGACGAGGCCCTCGCGGCCGCCTTCGCCCAAGGGGTGGGGCCGGGCCTGGACGGGGGTAGCCTGGTGGCCGTCCAGCGCTGGCGCCACGACCTCACCGCCTTCCACGCCCTGGATGCCCAGGAGCGGGACCACACCATCGGTCGCCGTCACAACGACAACGAGGAGCTAGAGGACGCCCCCGCCTGGGCCCACGTCAAACGCACCGCCCAGGAGAGCTTCGAGCCCGAGGCCTTCGTCCTGCGCCGCTCCATGCCCTGGGCCGACCCCGCGGGCGAGGGGCTCATCTTCACGGCCTTTGGGGCCACCCTGGCCGCCTTCGAGACCCTGCTAGACCACATGGTGGGCGTCGACGACGGCGTTGTGGACGCCCTGTTCCGCTTCACCCACCCCGAGACGGGGGCGACCTTCTGGTGCCCACCCCTGGACCCCGCCACGGGCCACCCGGACCTGCGCGCGCTGGTTCTGTAGGGGGCACCGCCGCGGCCACGGCCGCGGCGGCATCCGCATCCGCGCCCGCGTCCGCGCCCGCATCCGCGCCCGCATCCGCGTCCGCATCCGCATCCGCATCCGCGCCCGCGCCCGCGTCCGCATCCGCATCCGCATCCGCGCCCGCGCCCGCGTCCGCATCCGCGCCCGCATCCGCATCCGCGGCCGCATCCGCATCCGCGGCCGCATCCGCATCCGCGCCCGCATCCGCATCCGCGCCCGCATCCGCATCCGCATCCGCATCCGCATCCGCGCCCGCACCCGCGCCCGCATCCGCGCCCGCATCCGCATCCGCATCCGCGCCCGCGCCTGCTCGCGCCTCCGTCACCGCGCCCGCCCCGGCTACGTGCCGGGGGCGAGGGCCGGAACTCAGCCGGAGGCGCGCTCCAGGAGGAGCTTGCGCACGAGCTTGGCGTCCGCCGAGCCCCCCGTGGCGCGCATGACGTGGCCGATGAAGACGCCCATGAGTTTCCTCTCGCCCGCGCGCAGGCGCGCCGCCTCGTCGGGGTGGTCGGCCAGGGCCTGGTCCACCAGCGCGCCGAGCGCCGCCTCGTCGCCCACCGCCTCCAATCCCTCACGGGTGATGACGGCGTCGGGGGCGTCGCCCGTCTCGGCCATGACCTCGAACACGCGCTTGGCGGCCGTGGCCGTCACGCGCCCCTCGTCCACCAGGCGCGCCACCTCGGCCACCTGAGCGCCCCCAAACCGCAGCTCCGCCGAGTCCCCCTCATGCAGGCGTGGCCGCACCTCGTTCAGCGTCCACTTGGCCACGCTGGCCGGGGCGTCGTAGGCCGCCAGGGCGTCCTCGAACAGGGTCGCCAGGGCGGGCTCATGGGCCAGGATCTCGGCGTCCGCCGCGGACAGACCCAACTCCTCGACGTACCGGTCGAAGCGGGCCGCCAGCGCGGGGTCTTGGGCCCGCAACAGCTCGCGGGCTTCCGTGCGCGTGCGCCGCTCGGGCCGCTTCCGCCCCCCAGCGGCCTTGGCCTTGGCCTGGTCCGCGTCGGCGCTGCGCGTCCCGGCCCCCTGCTCGCCGGCCGCCAGGGCGCCGGTCCTCTTTCGCCGCTTGGCCCAGGTGTCCTTGAGGGACACGATCCGGTTGAAGACCAGCGCGCCCGGACGGGAGTCCACGGCGTCCGTGACGAAGTAGCCGTTGCGCTCGAACTGCACGCGCGTCATGGGCGGGGCGTCGGCCAGGCTGGGCTCCACGTAGGCCTGCTCGATTACCTCCAGCGAGCGGGGGTTCAGGTCCTCGTGGAAGTCGCGCCCGTCGGCGCCGGGGCGCTCGGCGGCGAACAGGCGGTCGTACAGCCGCACCTCGCAGGGGACGCTCTCGGTGGCGGACACCCAGTGGATCGTCCCCTTGACCTTGCGCCCGTCGGGGGCGTTGCCGCCGCGCGTCGTGGGGTCGTAGGTGCAGCGCAGCTCCACGACCTCGCCCGCCTCGTCGCGGACGACCTCGTCGCAGCGGATGAAGTAGCCGTAGCGCAGCCGCACCTCACGCCCGGGGGCGAGGCGGCGGAAGCCCTTGGGCGGGTCCTCGGCGAAGTCCGTGCGCTCGATGTAGAGCGTGCGCGTGAACGGCACCTCGCGCGTCCCCTCGCGCGGCACGTCATGGGGCCAGTAGGAGGCCTCCAGCGCCTCGACCTTGCCCTCGGGCCAGTTGGTGACCGTGACCTTGAGCGGGCGCAGCACCGCCATGACGCGCGGCGCCTCGTGGTTGAGGTCGTCGCGGATGCAGAACTCCAGCTTCTCGATGTCCACGAGGCTGTTGGCCTTGGCCACGCCGATCATGTCTGCGAACTGGCGGATGGCTTGGGGCCGCACGCCCCGGCGCCGGAGCCCGGAGATCGTGGGCATGCGCGGGTCGTCCCAGCCCGTGACCACGCCCTCCTGCACCAGCTTGAGGAGGTTGCGCTTGCTCATCATCGTGTAGGCGAGGTTCAACCGCGCGAACTCGATCTGGTTGGGCGGCTCGTCCCAGTCCCCCTGGGCCAGCACCCAGTCATAGAGCTCGCGGTTGTTCTCGAACTCCAGCGTGCAGATCGAGTGGGTGATCCCCTCGATGGCGTCGGAGATGCAGTGCGTGAAGTCGTAGAGCGGGTAGATGCACCAGGCGTCGCCCGTGCGCACGTGGTGGGCGTGGCGGATGCGGTAGAGCAGCGGGTCGCGCATGAGCATGTTGGGCGAGGCCATGTCGATCTTCGCCCGCAGGACCTTGCTGCCGTCCTCGAACTCGCCGGCCCGCATGCGCCGGAACAGGTCCAGGTTCTCCTCCACGGTGCGGTCGCGGTAGGGGCTGGGCGTGCCGGGCTTGGTGAGGGTGCCGCGGCCGGCGCGGATCTCGTCCTGGGTCTGGTCGTCCACGTAGGCGAGGCCCTTACGGATGAGCATCTCGGCGTACTCATACAGCCGCTCGAAGTAGTCGCTCGCGTGGTAGAGGTGCTCGCCCCAGTCGAAGCCCAGCCAGCGCACGTCCTCCTGGA
>CAYZID010000074.1:0-14982 GCA_964478315.1 uncultured Myxococcales bacterium
ATTCGGCTTTGGATCCCGCGTGTGGGCGGCGTCGGGCTGCGCGGCCCCACAAGCGGCTGGCCGCTCGACGTGACGCAGCCACGCCTCCGCGCCCAGCCGCTTGTCTCCTTGCCCATACGCGGCCTCCTGCGCCTCGGTCCGCAGAGCAGGTGGCGGATCTGGGCTCGTTCGCGACCGGCGCACAGGCGAACGTCCAGCGCGTTCGACAGGCGCGATCTTGTCGAACGCGATAGACAACACAAGCCGTGTCGACTAGGCTCGACACCATGAAGGCCGACATCCTCGAAGTTGCGGCGACGTGGAGCTTCTGGGACCGACCGGTTCCGCCGTCGATCCCCCGTGACGTGGCCCTGCCCGCGGAGCTTCGCGACACGCTCTGCCTGGTCGTGCAGGGCGTCCGGCGGTGCGGCAAGTCCACCCTGCTCCAGCAGCTCATGGGTCGCTATGGGCTCGACCCAGCGCGCTGCGCTTTCCTCAACTTCGAGGACCCACGCCTGACGAACGCGCTCAGCTTCGAGACGCTCGACGCGCTCGTGAGCGCGTTCCGGGCGCGACACCCTGGTGCGGACGACCTCTACTTCTTTCTCGACGAGGTGCAGTGGGTCCAAGGGTGGCAGCGCTGGCTTCGAACCCAGCTCGACCGTCCCAGCGGCAATCGCTTCATCGTGACCGGCTCCAACGGGCAGCTTCTCAGGGGAGAGTTGTCCACGGTGCTCACCGGACGCCACCTCACGGTCGAGCTCTATCCCTTCGACTGGGACGAGGTGCGGGCCGCTCGCCCGGACGCGACGATCGAGGAATACTTGCGGTCGGGCGGGTTTCCCGAGCCCTTGATGATGACCGATGGGGATCGGCTCAGGCGGCAATACTTCCTCGACATCGTGGAGCGGGACGTGCGCGAGCGCCTCCGCGCGCGTTCCGGCTTGGTCATCCGCCAGGTGGTCCAGATGGCCTACGAAGCTGCGGGTTCCGAGCTGAGCTTGCGGCGGCTCGCGGGCGCCGCGGGGGTCGCCGTGGACACGGCGGGGAGCTACCTCCAGGCGGCCGAGGACGCCCATCTCCTCTTCGGTGTCCCCTACTTCGCCTGGTCGCAGCGCAGGCGCGTGAGCCGCAACAGGAAGTTCTATCCCATCGACACCGGGCTCCGGCGCGTGGTCGTCACCCGCACGGGGGACGACCGCGGCGAGAGCCTGGAGTGCGCCACCCACCTCGCGCTTCGGCGTCGCTTCGGCGAAGTCTACTACTGGCGCGACCGGGGCGAGGTCGACTTCGTCGTGCGGCGCGACGACGGCCAGATCGTCCCCATTCAGGTCACCTGGGACGAGCCGACCGACCGCCACCACCGCGGACTGGAAGACTTCTACGAGCGCTTCCCCCAGGCCGCCGAGGCCGTCTTCGTCACCGTCGACGGCTTCGACGCGGCCCTCGCCACCCTGTCCTGACCCCAGCCCGCCCTCCGGGCCTGCCCATGGGCGGGCCCGGAGGGGCGAGGAGACGATGCCCTCAGTCCCCGTCCGGGCGCTCGGTTGGCTAGATCACGACCGCCTGCGGCGTCGAGCCTTGCAGGCTGTCCGAGGTAGGTTCATACCGCACGGGCGATCGAAGCACGTCACCCTTTCCCGATTTGCCGAAGGCAGATGTCCAGATGCGGCGCACGCCCGCGACGCGCCCCAAGCGTTCCAACGGAACCCGTCGAACCGCGCGAACCCAGGCGAGATCCGCCTCCCCTTCCCACACAGGCCAGTAGTAGACCGTGCGGCCACTCACTCGGCCCGTCCCGGTCGTGACCGCGCGACCGCGAACGGGTAGCACCGGGTGGAGTGCCAGCGACTCGGCGACCAGCCACACCATACCCGGACGGCTGGTCGCCTTTAGCTCGCTGGGAGCCTTGCTGCTGTAGGCGTGGTCTTGGACCGTACTCGGGTCCCACCCGAACGAGGCATACGAGCGGCGATACCTTCCCGCGAACAGCGCCTCCTCGAAGAACGCGGCGGCGAGCTCTTCCTTGTCCGACATCTTCCGCGCGAGCTCACGGAGGGCTCCCAGCAGCTTCTGAGTCCCGGAGGCCATGTCCAACCGCGTCCTTGCCAAGAAGCCCTTCTTGTCATGGATGGTCGGGGTCACGAACCCCGCCAGGAAGCGCACGAACCGCTCATCGCCTCCGTGCTCCTGCAGAACCTCGGTGTATCGTTCCGGGGACACCTTCCGCGTGACATCCGCCCAATTCCACTCGGGGGCGAGATGGCGCTCCCGCATGTGAGTCTTCAGCAGCGAGAGGAGCTGCTCTCTCCCCGGTCCGTGGATCCTGGCAACACCGTCCCACGACAGCCGCACGCTTTGATCCAAGTCTTCCGTGAGGACCCGCAGCAGCCCCAGGGCCGCCATGAAGCCATCAGGGGAGTCCTCGGACAGACCGGGCAGCTCCGTTACGTCTTCCATCACCTGCCCTCCTCCTCCTGGCTGATCTGCACGTCGGCCGCTCGAACGATCCCCTCCAGATGCGCCAAGGTCCACGGACCGACCGCCTCGTTGAGAGCCTCAAACATCCCCGCCCATCCATGACCTGGCCCCCCCAGCCACTGGCCGTCCGCCGTCGGGTCCTCGCATGCCCCGAACAGCGGGCGACCATGCCCGTGGTGAGCCCCGACGAGGTGCCGCACCAACTCCGGTGCGTCCCCCAGCCTCGCGACCGAGGCCAGCTCGTGTCGAAACCCCTTGGGAAGCCCAGACATCTCATAGGCATCCCGGGCCTCACTCCGCCGCCGGAACCCAGACTTGGCCAGCAGCTCGCTTCCGCCGCCTGCCATGCTCCCGCGCAACATGAGCTGGAAGGGGCCATACGCCTTCCCGACGTCGTGCTTCTCGGCCGCCTCACCGACCGCCTCTCGCCACGCTTCCGAAAGCCCTCGAACCGCACGAACCACCGAGCGCGCTCGCGCCCCCACCGCATCCAGGTGGTCCCGGAGTCGCACACGGGCTCCATGCTGAATCGTCCCGTACTGGTCTCGGACGGCCGGGCCCACCGCATAGCAGCCGCCGGAAGCCGGTGCGTCGAAGCGAGGATCTCGTCCCAGCCGTTGCACGAACGGATGCGTGTCCAGCGATTGCAAGGCTGCCAGGAGCCGTTCTCTGGCCTCCTGCTTCGCCTCCTCGTCCACGCCCACCTCTTCGTCGATGTCCCAGACCGCGCTGCGATACGCGCGACCCGCCTCGAACAGGTCCCTCAGCCGAGGTCGCAAGTCCGACCGCTCCTCCCGTGGGACGGCTCGCAGCCAAGCCTCCGTCGAAGCCTCCGACAGCCGCACCGTGAATGCCCCGTGCGTCTCCAGGGCTGCCAACTCTGCGATATCCCGGACGGGATCCGTGGAAGCCGGATTCCACCCGTAGGCATCGTGTCCGCCCACCGCCGCCGGGAGGATGAGCGTGTCCCCGGGACGAACGTCAGACAGCCCCGCCGCG
Source organism: uncultured Myxococcales bacterium (assembly GCA_964478315.1). Lineage (GTDB taxonomy): Bacteria > Myxococcota_A > UBA9042 > PHBI01 > JAAZYN01 > CAYZID01. The sequence continues at coordinate 3,460 of CAYZID010000074.1, forward strand.
GCGACCTGGTCGGGTCCTCTCCACACCACACCGACCGGCCCGCCCTCATCATCTGCCCCACTCGGACCCACATCCGTCCCTTCGACATCCGCTACCGATGGCAGCCGGCCTCTCCCCAGCCAACCGCGCAGGGCACCCAAGCTCAGCTCGACGGCCTCTCCCATGTTCGGCGGCACCATCGCGACCCGTTCCTCCCACTGCGCGACGGGGCCCTCCATCTCCAAGTCCGAGCGCCAAAGGACCTGCACACTCGTGACGGGGCGACTCGGCCCATGGAGCCACGGGGAAGGATCCACCTCGGGCGCCAGGTCACCCGTCTGAACGAATACGTCGAGATTGCTAGCCGTAAGTGGTGGGCAATACGGTGTCTTCTCTTGCGGCGCGCTGGCCTCTCGCAGATGGGCTTCGAACCCACTGGTCCCGAAGTCGATCACACCATCGGCCACTCTCGCTTTCAGCCACTCCCACGTGGCGGCGATGTCCTGGCCGTACACGGCGGCCTTGTCCCCCAAGTCCTCATCGCTCGCCACGATCACCGCCCGCGTCGTGTCGTGACGTCCCAGCCGGTCCAGCCTGCCAAAGCGTTGTCGCAAGGCACTGAGCGGTGCCGCCTGCGTCACCAGCGCATCGAAGTCGAGGTCAGCGCCCACCTCGATGGTCTGCGTCGCCACGACGAACACGGGACTCCGCTCTCCCTCATCGGGCTGGGCGGAGGCCTCGCGTCCGGCTCGAATGCGCGGCAACCACTGCGCGAGGAGCTCGTTTCGTTCCACCCCGCGAACGCGCCCCGTCAACAGCACGCACTCCGCGGCCGATCCGCCACGTTTCGCCGGTCGCTCCAACAACGAGAACGTCGCGCGCGCCGTGGCGACCGTGTTGCACACGACACCCACCACCGCTCCCGGACTCCCGACCTCCCTCGCGGCGTTTGCCAGCTCCCTTGCAAGGCCGCGCTTGGCCACCGTCTTCAAACTGGCCAGCTTCTTGGCCGACAAGCGCTTGCTCAGGACGGCGTGCGCGCGGTCCTCGTCTCCCAACCGCAGGACCTGGTCATGGGAGCCAGCTTGGGTGGCCGTCATCTCGACGACCTCCACGTCGGCTCCCAACTCGCGAGCGTCGCGCACCATCGACACGAAGGGCCGCGAGATGTGAGCCTCGTCGATGAGGTACAGCGCGTCGTGCCCCACGAACCCCGCGTGCTTGTGCCACTCGCGAGCACTCGCCCCATAGCCCCGGAACAGCAGTCGTGAACCGACTTGGTCCACGGTCGACAGCACGATCGTCACGCGCTCCGGGTGATTCACCCAGGCCACGTCTCGATGGACCCCGCCGCGCAAGCGGACGACCTGTAGCGGGCCGAGGGTCTCGGCGATCTCGGCCAGCTCCCGTTCCTCTCCCGCGGCTCCTCGCGCCAGCGCGTCCGCGATCTTCAGGGCTCGCTCATACGCCGAGTCCACCACGACGCGGCGGTCCACGATGAAGAACACGCGCCGCCGTCCCCCCTGCGCGGCGGCGAACACGGCGGCGTCCAACAGCGCCGTCTTCCCGCACCCGGTCGGGACATCCACCGCGTCGAAGCGGTCCCCCTCGACCAACCGCCTCGCCGCCTCTCGTTGCCACGGGAAGGGACTCTGGCCTCCATGGACCGCCCGATAGAATCTCTCGAAGTTCATCTCTCGTCCCCTCCCAAGTCCGTCTCTCTCACGGGCCTCAGGAGCCCGACGCCGAAAAAGCGCATGCGTCCGAGCGCGATGGGTCCCCTCACGGGTGTCTCCCATCGGAACACCGCGTGATAGCGAGGCAGCTTCGAGGGTACCATCCGCGCATCGGGCGCTCCGTAGAAGTAGCTCTCCCCGCTCGGGACGATCACGCTGGGCTCAGGAAGCCCAAGAGACACCACGGCCTCCGTCAACGAACGGCGAATCCGCTTGTCCGTGGGGCGAGACGGGAGCCGGTTGGGAACGATGGGGGTCACGGTAGCCCACACCCGCGACGGCTGCGTCCACGTGGACCACCGGAGGCCCAACGGGAGAGGCTCTCCCGGCGCCAGCAACGCCGGGTGGACATCCCGCCCATCGTTCACCCGGACCCCTCTCCTCTGGAGGGCTCCCAAGGCCTGGATCAGCGCGATCTCGTCCTCGTGCCCCAGCGTCCGAGGAATGCCCAGGCCGAACCCAAGCATACGCCCCCGAGCGTGCCGAGCGTTCGGCTGTGTCCGCGGGCGAACATCCGGCAGAACCCACCAACCCACGTGCGCGCCCCGGCTGTGACCATGCACCTCGGGAGGCAGGTCATCGCCCAGCAAGCTCATCACGGCTCGTCGCAGCGCGCGCCCCAACCGCTCCGCATCGCGGGCCTGGTACGTCACGTTCGGGACACGCGCCACGAGGAGCTTCCGAAACTCGGGGCTTTCCTGGGTCTCTCTGGGGTGACCGGCCCTGTATGGGGCCAGCACTTCGTAGACGGGCGGCGGTCGACGGATCCCCAGCTCTCGGTGGGGCGTCGAGAAGATGCGCTCCAACTCCCGGACGCGACCAGGCTTGGGGATTCGCAAGAAGGTTCGCCCGCGCGGGTCGGGCTCCCAAGTGTTCGGACCGATCTCGGACGGGCCTGCTCCCTCCGCATCTGGGACCCGCACCACCGCGAAAGAGTGCGAGGTCCCTACGTGGGTCACGTCCGCGGCCAACGCCTCCAACCTCGACCGGACCGCTGCTTCGGGTTCTCCGCCCGTCCACTGATACAATAACCGTGGCGGGCCAAGGATGTAGGCGCAGGGGAAGTAGCGCTCGTGCCGGTTCGGAACCCGGCGCAGTGGATCTTCCAGCTTCTTCTTGGGGTCCAGCTTGTCCCCTGGCGGTACGTAGTTGGGCGGAGCGGGCTTCAGCTCCGCGTCCGGCCCCACGACCCTGGGCGGACCCTGCTCCTCCAGCCACCGAAGCGCCGTCATGCTGGCGTCCCGGAGTGCATCCGTCTCCTGGGCTCCCGCGGCCGCGACCAGCGCCGACAGGAGTCGGCCAGGGTGCGGCGGCCACTCGGGTTGCGTCGGGTCGTCCGCACGAGCCGCGTAGTACCTACCCGTGGGGAAGGCAACTTCCAACTGGAACATGCCTAGCTCCCCTGCGACCCACTCGCCGCACGGCTGCGCTCCACGAGCGTCACGAGTCGCTCGTCGGCCTGGAGCGTGATGGGCTCCCTGCGCCACGCGAGCCCATGTCGCTCCGCCTCCCGCAGGCTCTCGGCCAACAGCTCCCCCGTCGCCTCGACAGCCAGGGGCAACGACTCCACGTCCTGGACCGTTCGGCCCAGCGCCTGCACCTTGGGCTCGTGCTCCGGCACCAGGTCACACCCCGACCGCAGCGAGTAGCCCTGGGACGCCTGGAGCGCGAGCCCGTGGAGAGCCAGCGCCGTGACCGCCACGCGCCCGGCCCGATCTCGCTCGACCGACCGGCTCCCGTCTTCTCTGGGGAACGACAGCCTGCGGACCGCCGGAAGGGAGATGTAGGCGTTCTGGACCGCCCACGCGATGCTCGCCCCTCGCTCCTCCAGGGCGGGCACGTTGCCGAAGCCCAGCTCCGAGGGCTTCTTCCCCTTCTTGCCCTTGCCAAGCTCGAACAGGCGGCTCGGGTCCTCGGCCTCCTTGAGCGGCCCGGCCGCCTCGCGGATGTCCATGGGGTCGAACTTCACGGCGCCACGAGAGGCCGCGACCGCGTCTACGCCGATGATCTCGGAGGTCAGCAGGCGCTGGAACTTCGCGGACAAGGGCCCTCCCCCCGTGTGGCTGTCCCAGGCGCCCAGGACCAGGGCCAGCGGCGCGTGCTCGAACATGGCGGTCGCCCTGTTGGGGCGCGCCTTGAGCAGCGCGTCGCCGACCGTCGACTTCAGGAACGGCGTGTCCCCGTAGTTCGCCACGAACAGGACGGCATCGTAGACGCGGTGGGAGAGCTGCAGCACGGAGTACCGCTCCGTCACCCCGTTGCTCAGCGGGATCTCCACCACGATGTCCGGGTAGCTCATCTGCCCCGCCTCCATGGCCCTCGCCACCGCGTCCTCCACGCGGTTCGACTGGGACTGCGGCGAGTCGAGCACCACGACGTCGTGGACCTCCCCCTCGATCCAGGCCTTCCGGAACAGGTGCTTGCTACCCGACTTGGCCGCGTAGGTCGGCGGGTAGACCAGACCTCCCGCTCCCATGGGCGCCAGCCGCTGCTCCAGCCGGATCATCGATGAACCGGTGACGACCTCCGCGAGCTCCTCGAACCCTAGCATCCCTGCCTCCTTCCTTCCCGCGCGCCCTCCAAGGCGGCGAACTTCTTGAACCACACTGAGCTGGCCACGCCTCACTCCCGCGAGCAGGCACCCCCACCATGCACAGCTCGCGACGCAATGCAAGGGCTCCCCACGCCAAGCCAACGGTCGTTTTCTTGCAAGTTGCCGTAATCACTGCGCCACCATCCAGGCTGCCGCAGCTCGTTGGACCTGTAGTGTCCGCAACGCAGGCCGCTCTTCTGGTAGGACGTGTTCCAGGAGGTGAAGCCATGGATCAAGCTTCGTTGGTTCCCGCACGGATCCTGCGCGACTGGATGTTCTGCCCTCGTTCCGCGATCTTGCAGTGGGTCCACCGCGAGTGGGACGACAACCGCTACACGATCGACGGCTCGTGGCAGCATCGGCGCGCCGATCGCCCCACGCGGGACCTGCCCGAGCCGCCCCACGCGCCCCAAGAGGACGACGAGCCCGAGGTCCGCGAGGTCGAGGGCATCGGCCGCGTCCGCTCGCTCTACCTCAGCAGCGAGGCCGAGGGGGTGGTGGCGAAGATGGACGTGGTCGAGGTCGCTGGTGACGAGGTCCGGCCCGTGGAGACCAAGCGCGGGCGGCCCACGCGCGAGGGCGAGGCGTGGGAGGCCGACCGCGTGCAGCTCGGCGTGGCGGCCCTCATCCTGCGCGACAAGGGCTACCGCTGCGAGCGCGGCGCCGTCTGGTACGTCTCGGCTCGCAAGCGCGTGGACGTGGCGCTGGACGACGACCTGCTGGAGCAGACGCGCCGGCTCGTGCGCGAGCTGCGGGCGGCCGCGGACGAGGGGACGCTCCCGCCCCCGCTGGTGGACAGCCCCAAGTGCAAGGGGTGCAGCCTGTCCGGCATCTGCCTACCGGACGAGACGCGGCTGCTTGCGTCCATCACGGGCGCGGGCGCCGCCGAGGACGACGAGACCGCTGGCGCCTCGGCATCTGCCGCCAGGCCGCGGCGCCTCTACGCCTCCGACGTGGGCGCGGCGCCTCTGTACGTGACGGACTCCAAGGCGCAGGTGGGGGCGCGGGAGGGCATCTTCACGGTCCGCGTTGGCGGCGAGCGCGTGGCTCGGGTGCGCGGCGCCGAGACCAGCCAGATCGCGGTCTTCGGGCGGGCGCAGGTGACGACCATGGCGTTGCGCACGGCCTTCGACCTGGGGATCCCCGTCTGCTACTTCACCTACGGCGGCTACTTCACGGGGTTGGCGCACGGCCACGTCCACAAGAACGTCGTCTTGCGTCAGGCGCAGTTCGCGGCGGCGGCGGACGCCGGGCGTTCGCTGGAGGTGGCGCGGTCCATCGTGGCGGGTAAGATCCGCAACCAGCGGGTGCAGCTCCGCCGCAACTTGGTGGAGGCTGACGACCAGGCGATCCGCGAGCTCAAGCGCCTCGCGGGGGCGGCCGAGGAGGCGGACTCGATGGCGAGCCTCCTGGGCTACGAGGGCACGGCGGCGGCGGTCTACTTCGCGCGGGTGCCCAAGATGTTGCGCAAGCGGGCGCTCCAGGCCTCGTTCGACTGGCAGGGGCGGAACCGGCGGCCGCCGCGGGATCCCATCAACGCGCTGCTCAGCTTCGTCTACTCGCTGTTGACGAAGGAGCTGACGGCGACGGCGCTGGCGGTGGGCTTCGATCCTTATATGGGGTTCTATCACCAGCCGCGGTACGGCAAGCCCGCCTTGGCGCTCGATCTCATGGAGGAGTTCCGGCCGCTGGTGGCGGACTCGGTGGTCTTGACGTTGCTGAACAAGGGCGAGGTCAAGGAGGGCCACTTCATCTCACGCGCGGACGGGTGCAACCTGACGTCGGCGGGGCGCAAGGCGGTGTTGCGGGCGTATGAGCGGCGGTTGCGCGAGGAGATCCGCCACCCCTTGTTCGGCTACCGCGTGAGCTGGCGCCGGGTGCTGGAGGTCCAGACGCGCGTCCTGGCGCGGTGGGTGTTGGGCGAAGCGGCGTCCTACGTGCCCATGGTGACGCGGTAGGTTGGGGTGGCGCCGTGGGGCCTTGCGGGCTTGGGTCTTCCTTGGGGGGCCCGGTTGGGGAGGGGCGTGGGTTGGCGAACGGGGGTGGTGAGCTTGGAACGGGAGGTGCGTGGATGGCTCGGCAGTTGGTGTTGATCTCTTACGACATCGCGGATCCCAAGCGGTTGAACAAGGTCTTCAAGGCGTGTCAGCGGTACGGGGATGCGTTACAGTACAGCGTGTTCTGTGGCACGTTGTCGGACAGCCGCCGGGCGGAGGCGGTGGCGGAGTTGGATGGGCTCATCAACCATGACGAGGATCGGATCCTCATCTTGTCGTTGGGGCCGGATAATGAGAGGACGCGCAAGCGGTTCCTGTGGTTGGGGCGTCAGGGCGAGCTGCCGACGATCGAGGAGACGTTGATCTGACGTGGACCTGACGTGGACCTGGGGGATGGGACGCGCGAAGATGGGGTGGGCGGGTGTTGGGCGCGTCGTTGGACGTGAGGTCGACGGGATCGTGGCTCGCCATCGCTCCTTGGCAACTGAAGACGTTGGATCGCTCGCGCTCGGGCGAGGGCGCGAGCGGTTCCTCCCCCTGAGCCGGGGGGCTGGGTGTTCTTGCGAGCGTCGGCGTGGTGCACCGACCCCGGGGATCGCTCGCGGCCGCTTCCCCGCTGTCCCCGCGGCTTGTTTCGCGGGGGCCGCCGGGCCCGTCACGTCCCGCGTGACAGCCACGCTCGCATCCGGTAGCGTAAGCCACTGTAAGAAGCCGCCCCCCGCGAGGGTCTCCTCTCCGCGCCCCCCAGGCGCGGCCGCATTGAAGCCCGTGTAACCCCCTCGGGGGAGGAGACCCAAGGGTCCTCTCCGCGCCCCCCAGGCGCGGCCGCATTGAAGCCGGTCAGCTCTGTCGAAGCCACTACCGTAGAGAGAACCCTCTCCGCGCCCCCCAGGCGCGGCCGCATTGAAGCCACGGGTGTGTCTCTGGTAGGGAGACTCCATTCAACCTCTCCGCGCCCCCCAGGCGCGGCCGCATTGAAGCAAGCAGATCCTCGATCAAGAGACCGACACCGTGCGCCTCTCCGCGCCCCCCAGGCGCGGCCGCATTGAAGCACGTGCGAGGGGGAGCGTGAGTATGAGATCGCCCATCCTCTCCGCGCCCCCCAGGCGCGGCCGCATTGAAGCTACCCCGAGGATGTCTACTACGTGCCTGGGGCTGAGCCTCTCCGCGCCCCCCAGGCGCGGCCGCATTGAAGCAGGCCGTTGGGGTCAGGCAAAGGGAACATTGGGGCCTCTCCGCGCCCCCCAGGCGCGGCCGCATTGAAGCCTCCGCGGCATCGCTGGCCGCCGCACGTCACGCACCCTCTCCGCGCCCCCCAGGCGCGGCCGCATTGAAGCCTCCGCGGCACGGGCCCCCCAGTGCTCGCCCATGCCCCTCTCCGCGCCCCCCAGGCGCGGCCGCATTGAAGCGTTCCCCTCCCGTACGTTCAGACCCCTCCCCCAACCTCTCCGCGCCCCCCAGGCGCGGCCGCATTGAAGCCCACCAGATCAGGGGGCGCCGGCCCCTCCGTCGCACCTCTCCGCGCCCCCCAGGCGCGGCCGCATTGAAGCGTGCGCTACCAGCAGCGCGAGCAGGCTCCGGTCCTGCCTCTCCGCGCCCCCCAGGCGCGGCCGCATTGAAGCGGTCCCGTCGATGCGGCACAGGCACCCCGGGCACGCGGCCTCTCCGCGCCCCCCAGGCGCGGCCGCATTGAAGCGCGTCCCACCTGCTCTCCATCCAGCAGCGGGGCCAGCCTCTCCGCGCCCCCCAGGCGCGGCCGCATTGAAGCAAGTGGTCCTTGGATCCTCCCGGGACCACCCTGGTCCTCTCCGCGCCCCCCAGGCGCGGCCGCATTGAAGCTCCCAGAGCCTTTCGGCGGCGGCGCGGTACGGCTCCCTCTCCGCGCCCCCCAGGCGCGGCCGCATTGAAGCAATGGCGGCGCATACATCTTCGGTCGTGATATCTACCTCTCCGCGCCCCCCAGGCGCGGCCGCATTGAAGCGACGAAGACTGGTTCGTCGTTCGGCGTGGCGTGGTCCTCTCCGCGCCCCCCAGGCGCGGCCGCATTGAAGCGAAGGCTCTAGCTTACGAGCCTTTGCTGAGGGGATTGCCTCTCCGCGCCCCCCAGGCGCGGCCGCATTGAAGCGTGGACTGCCGATTGGTACGGCGGCGACCCTTGGGCCTCTCCGCGCCCCCCAGGCGCGGCCGCATTGAAGCGCCCGAGGCGGTCTTGACGGCGACGCGCACGATTGCCTCTCCGCGCCCCCCAGGCGCGGCCGCATTGAAGCCAGAATCCAGTGGACACGCGTCCCGCGACCCTTCGCCCTCTCCGCGCCCCCCAGGCGCGGCCGCATTGAAGCCCCCGCCTACGCGCAGGACCGCGAGGCGTGGCTGGAGCCTCTCCGCGCCCCCCAGGCGCGGCCGCATTGAAGCGGCTTCGTCTCGCGGGGCCGTCGCCACACCAGGCCGCCTCTCCGCGCCCCCCAGGCGCGGCCGCATTGAAGCGGCGCCGAGTCATGGTCCCTGGAATACGGGGTCTTGCCTCTCCGCGCCCCCCAGGCGCGGCCGCATTGAAGCCACGATCCGAGGGAGCCCCACCCCCCGCCGTCTGTACCTCTCCGCGCCCCCCAGGCGCGGCCGCATTGAAGCCGCGGAGCCAGGCCCCGAACGACCCCATGACGACCTCCTCTCCGCGCCCCCCAGGCGCGGCCGCATTGAAGCCACTACCTACGCCGAGGTGGACGCGGCCGGCCAGGCGCCTCTCCGCGCCCCCCAGGCGCGGCCGCATTGAAGCCAGCATGCGGCGCTCCAGCTCCACGTAGTTCGGCAGCCTCTCCGCGCCCCCCAGGCGCGGCCGCATTGAAGCCAGTCGCAGTCGTTGTCCACGAAGGGCGAATCGTCCTCTCCGCGCCCCCCAGGCGCGGCCGCATTGAAGCCAGCAACGTTCCGGTAAGCTCCTTGGCCGCCTTGGCCTCTCCGCGCCCCCCAGGCGCGGCCGCATTGAAGCCAGGTGGTGCGTCGGTACGACGAGGAGGAGACGGTCCTCTCCGCGCCCCCCAGGCGCGGCCGCATTGAAGCGGCGAGGGCGTCCAGATCGAGAGGGCCCAGCCCCGCCTCTCCGCGCCCCCCAGGCGCGGCCGCATTGAAGCAACACGCCGGAGACCGGGCCGCTGTCCGGCTTCACCCTCTCCGCGCCCCCCAGGCGCGGCCGCATTGAAGCCGCGAGGACAAGATCCGGATCTTCCCCGCGCTCCCCCTCTCCGCGCCCCCCAGGCGCGGCCGCATTGAAGCAAGACGGAGCTCCTCGGCGTTGCGGCTGGCGTTGGGACCTCTCCGCGCCCCCCAGGCGCGGCCGCATTGAAGCAGCTCCGCCGGTGGCGTCGATGGGGGGCGGCGGGGGCCTCTCCGCGCCCCCCAGGCGCGGCCGCATTGAAGCTACGACACAGCGGGCTGGTACACGACGCGGCACGGCCTCTCCGCGCCCCCCAGGCGCGGCCGCATTGAAGCGCGCGAGAAGTTCGAGTTGCCCGCGCGGATCTCCGCCTCTCCGCGCCCCCCAGGCGCGGCCGCATTGAAGCGCGGCCAGCGCGGTCACCGTGCGGGCGCGCAAGGACCCTCTCCGCGCCCCCCAGGCGCGGCCGCATTGAAGCAAGCCGCATGTTCTCAATTGGCGTCAGGGCCCGGCCCTCTCCGCGCCCCCCAGGCGCGGCCGCATTGAAGCGGGCGCGTTCGCATACGTCCAGGGGGGTAAGACCACCTCTCCGCGCCCCCCAGGCGCGGCCGCATTGAAGCCCGGAGGGGGCCGTGGAGATCATCGTCTCGGGAGGCCCTCTCCGCGCCCCCCAGGCGCGGCCGCATTGAAGCGGCGGCCGGTCGCAGGCGTCCGGGTGCGGGCACCCACCTCTCCGCGCCCCCCAGGCGCGGCCGCATTGAAGCCCCTGGCAAGGCGTACGCCACGGGGACGGACACGGCCTCTCCGCGCCCCCCAGGCGCGGCCGCATTGAAGCTAGGGGCCTGGCGAATAAATGAGAACCCTCTATCACCTCTCCGCGCCCCCCAGGCGCGGCCGCATTGAAGCGTGTTCGTCGTCTACATGCACGACGTGGCCCCGGTGCCTCTCCGCGCCCCCCAGGCGCGGCCGCATTGAAGCGTGGCGGCTCATCCGGTCCGCCGCGTGGCGGACGCGCCTCTCCGCGCCCCCCAGGCGCGGCCGCATTGAAGCTGCGTGGACGCGCGGACGCTGCGCGCGAGGATGCTGGCCTCTCCGCGCCCCCCAGGCGCGGCCGCATTGAAGCGCTGAGACCCGTCCCGACGACCCCAGCTATACGGAGCCTCTCCGCGCCCCCCAGGCGCGGCCGCATTGAAGCGGCGAGGCCGGGAAGCCCCTGGCCGAACTGAAGAACCTCTCCGCGCCCCCCAGGCGCGGCCGCATTGAAGCATCGTGGACTCACGGTGGAGCGCGTCGGGCGTGTCCTCTCCGCGCCCCCCAGGCGCGGCCGCATTGAAGCCCGAGGGTGTATCGCTTGCTTCGGACCACGAACAGCCTCTCCGCGCCCCCCAGGCGCGGCCGCATTGAAGCGGGACCGTGCTCGAGGGACTCGTGGGCGCCTCGATGCCTCTCCGCGCCCCCCAGGCGCGGCCGCATTGAAGCGCCGAAGCGCCACACGAGGTAAGCTGCCTTCTCAGCCTCTCCGCGCCCCCCAGGCGCGGCCGCATTGAAGCCGGGTAAGCGCGTCGGGCTACGTCCCGGGGCGCGATCCTCTCCGCGCCCCCCAGGCGCGGCCGCATTGAAGCGACCATGCTTTTCGGGTGACTGCCCGATACGGGTATCCTCTCCGCGCCCCCCAGGCGCGGCCGCATTGAAGCGATCGTTGGCGTCGACGAGGCGAAACGCCACGTGTCCTCTCCGCGCCCCCCAGGCGCGGCCGCATTGAAGCGGTGTCCATCGGCTACGTGACGCACCGGGTCGAGGACCTCTCCGCGCCCCCCAGGCGCGGCCGCATTGAAGCGCCCGAGGCGTCAATGTAGATCCGGGCCGTGGGGGCCTCTCCGCGCCCCCCAGGCGCGGCCGCATTGAAGCCTGACGAAGGGTTCGGAAGGCCCATCCAATCCAGACCCTCTCCGCGCCCCCCAGGCGCGGCCGCATTGAAGCGGGAAGTGCACGAACCCTGGGCCGGGGTCCTCGACCCTCTCCGCGCCCCCCAGGCGCGGCCGCATTGAAGCGGGAAGTGCACGAACC
>CAYZID010000074.1:15082-18826 GCA_964478315.1 uncultured Myxococcales bacterium
CTGGGCCGGGGTCCTCGACCCTCTCCGCGCCCCCCAGGCGCGGCCGCATTGAAGCCCGTGGGCGGGTCCGCCATGGTACCCCTCTACGCCCCTCTCCGCGCCCCCCAGGCGCGGCCGCATTGAAGCCGGACGCAAGCAACTACAACGATTCAGGAAAGCGTGCCTCTCCGCGCCCCCCAGGCGCGGCCGCATTGAAGCGTCGGCCGTGGCGGAGGTCATCGAGCGCTCTGGCGCCTCTCCGCGCCCCCCAGGCGCGGCCGCATTGAAGCGTGGACGGGGCCATCCGGCGTCACGTGGAAGCGGTCCTCTCCGCGCCCCCCAGGCGCGGCCGCATTGAAGCTACCGGGACGGGTTCGCGGGGCTTGTGGGTTTCGACCTCTCCGCGCCCCCCAGGCGCGGCCGCATTGAAGCGCCTCGCGCTGGTATCGAGACGAGCAGCCATGGTGCCCCTCTCCGCGCCCCCCAGGCGCGGCCGCATTGAAGCCTGGCCTGCGGCCGCTACGATGGCGCGGGCCTCGGCCCTCTCCGCGCCCCCCAGGCGCGGCCGCATTGAAGCCTAGCGTGCGGGTAGCACCGGCCTCGAGACACGACCCTCTCCGCGCCCCCCAGGCGCGGCCGCATTGAAGCCACACATGCCACGAAGCGGAGGCGGGAATGAAGGCTGCCTCTCCGCGCCCCCCAGGCGCGGCCGCATTGAAGCTACCCGCTGCGGGTGGCGTACCCGTCGAGCACCCAGCCTCTCCGCGCCCCCCAGGCGCGGCCGCATTGAAGCGCGGCGCTCGATGTCGAGTGGACCGAGGGGTCCGAGCCTCTCCGCGCCCCCCAGGCGCGGCCGCATTGAAGCACGGGCACCTGATCGGGCCAGGCGGCGAGCCGGTGCCTCTCCGCGCCCCCCAGGCGCGGCCGCATTGAAGCCGCACCTTCTTCGGCAAACGACGCCGTGGTTGTTCACCTCTCCGCGCCCCCCAGGCGCGGCCGCATTGAAGCGCCTCGCGCTGGTATCGAGACGAGCAGCCATGGTGCCCCTCTCCACACCCCCCAAACACAACCACATTGAAGGCGACTGTCACGGTCACCGTCCCACGCGCCGTGGTGCCTCTCCGCGCCCCCCAGGCGCGGCCGCATTGAAGGGAGAGAACTGGTCGGAGGCAATCAAAGGACCTCGGGCCTCTCCGCGCCCCCCAGGCGCGGCCGCATTGAAGGTACGCCTGGGCCGCCGCGCACGTGGCCCAGATCCGCCTCTCCGCGCCCCCCAGGCGCGGCCGCATTGAAGGAAGCCGCCCACGGTCGCTTGCGGCCGTGTCGCAGCGCCTCTCCGCGCCCCCCAGGCGCGGCCGCATTGAAGCATCTCCCTTGATGGTGATGAAGCGGCCCTCATAGTCCTCTCCGCGCCCCCCAGGCGCGGCCGCATTGAAGCGTCAAGACCGGTCGTGACCTCAACGGAGCCAGCGAGCCTCTCCGCGCCCCCCAGGCGCGGCCGCATTGAAGCACCGCGGCCGCGGGCGTGCTGCCCCTGGCCTACGGTCCTCTCCGCGCCCCCCAGGCGCGGCCGCATTGAAGCGTTCCACCAGTCCACGAGCCCGAAGCCCCACATCAGGCCTCTCCGCGCCCCCCAGGCGCGGCCGCATTGAAGCTGGGCGCTGGGTCGTCGTGGAGGTGGAGGCATGGAGCCTCTCCGCGCCCCCCAGGCGCGGCCGCATTGAAGCCGCAGAGGCCACCATCGGGCAGCTCCTGCTCGTCGCCCTCTCCGCGCCCCCCAGGCGCGGCCGCATTGAAGCCCGTGGGCGGCCGTGACGGACCCAGAGGACGCCACCCTCTCCGCGCCCCCCAGGCGCGGCCGCATTGAAGCCCTCGTCAACGCGACCCCGCAAGCCGCGTCGAGCACGCCTCTCCGCGCCCCCCAGGCGCGGCCGCATTGAAGCTTCCTGCGGCACGTCCCAATCTTCTAGGGCGGCCACCTCTCCGCGCCCCCCAGGCGCGGCCGCATTGAAGCCCCGGAGGAGTACGTGTCCCGCACCGAGGGCATCTCCTCTCCGCGCCCCCCAGGCGCGGCCGCATTGAAGCACGTCATCCCGTGGCAGTGGAAGGAGGGCGCCCCCTCCTCTCCGCGCCCCCCAGGCGCGGCCGCATTGAAGCATCCACACCGAGCGCAGGCGCTGGGCGCCGAGCTGCCGCCTCCTCCCCGCGCCCCCCAGGCGCGGCCCCGTTGAAGCCGGGTACGAGGTCCCCGCCGGATTGGGCGCGAAGACCTCCCCGCGCCCCCCAGGCGCGGCCCCGTTGAAGCCACCTGCGGGCGCGCCATGATGGCGACGACGCCCACCCTCCCCGCGCCCGCCAGGCGCGGCCCCGTTGAAGCTCTAGCGGCACCGAGTAGATCACCCCGAACTGCGCACCTCCCCGCGCCCGCCAGGCGCGGCCCCGTTGAAGCACGCCGGCGATCGGCGTAGTCCACGTGAGGAGGGCTCCTCCCCGCGCCCCCCAGGCGCGGCCCCGTTGAAGCCCGGCGCGGAGCTCACCGGCGCGATCCCTCCGCGTCCTCTCCGCGCCCCCCAGACGCGGCTCCGTTGGGACGAGGGGGAACCGCTCGGAATCACGGAAAAGGCCGGCCGGCGGGAGGGGCTGGGCACCACGGTCTTGGACCCGTTTGCATCGTTCCGAACCCAGGGCTATCCTCCACGCGCTCGTCTTCTTGCGCCCGCTCCCGAGCCCGCGCAGGAGACGAGGCACCACTCGCTTTCCCAAAGGAGGATGTCCCGATGATCGACCTCAGAGATGTGTTCCGCGTCTACCAACGCTTCCCCAGCGGACGCATGCTGTACGCCACCACCCGCATGAAGGCCGCCGTCACCCCCGAGGACGGCCCGGAGATTCCTGCCGCCCTCGACGCCACCATCGACGCCGCCCGCGCCGTCCGCCGCGCCGAGATGGCCCGCCGTGCCCTCGCCAAGCGCCCCACCTTCGGCCCCGTCGCCGTCAGCCTCGACCACGATATCGACCGCGTGGTCAACGGCATCGCCAACGTCGCCACCACCTACCAAGACGCCCTCGGCCCCGACACCGAACTCGGCGCCGCCGCACAGCGCGTCGTCCAAGCCGTCTTCCCCCGCGGCGTCCGCGAGGTCACCGGCCTCCCCTACGTCGAGGAGGCCACCACCGTCGCCGACCTCCTCGCGCGCCTCAGTCCCGATGGCGACCTCGCCCAAGAGGCCCAACTCCTCCACCTCCAACCCCTCGTCCAGCAAGCCCAAGACATCCTCGCCCGCTTCCAGCGCGAGCTGGACGCCCGACCCTCCGGCGTCTCCTGGGCCCAGATCCAAGACCTCCGAGCCACCGCTCACCAACGCCTGCTCGAGGTCGTCGCCCGCATCGTGGGCCGCTACCCCACACCCGCCGACGCCGAGGCCCGCACGCGCCTCCTCAGCCCCCTGTGGGCCCAACAACAAGTCCTCAACGACTCCTACCGCCGCCGCCGCGGCCTCGTGGACGTGGACCCCGAAACCGGCACCCCGCAGATCCCCGACGTCGAGGACATCCCCCAACCTCCCGTCGTCGACCCCACCATCACCCCAGACGACCAACCGGACGCGTAACCCTTCCACCCACCCCACGCCGCCCGCGCTGGCCCCCCAAAGCCAGCGCGGGCGGCTCCCTCTGCCCCCCTCCCCGAGCCCATCCGCCCTCATCCACGTTCGACCTCCCCGCAGGGCGATATCAGGTCGTCCCGATTCCAAATCAGCGCACTCC
>CAYZID010000074.1:18926-19050 GCA_964478315.1 uncultured Myxococcales bacterium
ACCTCATAGGAGCCCTCACCCACGCTCGACCTCGCCGCAGGGCGATGTCAGGTCGCCCCGACGCTGCGTCGGTTCGCTCCGACGTCGACCTCATAGGGCCCGTCGCCGTCGTCGTGGCCCGCGC
>CAYZID010000074.1:19150-23537 GCA_964478315.1 uncultured Myxococcales bacterium
CGTGGGATCTCAGGTCGCCCCGACGCTGCGTCGGTTCACTCCGACATCGACCTCATAGGGCCCGTCGCCGTCGTCGCGGCCCGCGCCGTGGGATCTCAGGTCGCCCCGACGCTGCGTCGGTTCACTCCGACATCGACCTCACAGAGCCCTTCAGGTGGGTTCGACCCCCTCGCAGGTCGATGTCAGGTCTCCTCGACGGCACGTCGGTTCGCTCCGACATCGACCCGATAGGGCCCCTCACCCCGGTTCGACCTCGTCGCCGGACCACCCCGGGTCGATCCGGTTACCACTCGCAGCACCCGGCCGCCGACCTCGGAGGGGGGATCGGCCTCTCTACAGCAGCGCATCGAGTCGCTCAGTCCGCCACCCGGGCTAAGGACCGACGCGCAGGTGGCCGCGCTTGGGCAAGGAGGCAAGCGGCCGGGCGCGGAGCCGTGGGCTGGGCACGTCGAACGGCCAGTCACATGATGGGCCGCGCAGCTCGACGCCACCCACGCGCGGGCTCCAGAGCCGAATCCCAGAATGTGTGGAAGATTGGGGCTCCTCGGATCGGGGTTGCGGCGGCCCCGGGAGAGACCTAGAATCACCCCATCCCAAGAACTCAAGGTCGGCCCCGTCCAGGCCGGTACCGTCTTCGGGGCTCGCGGTGACGCCCCCCGTCGGCGGGCAGCACGCACGTTGTCAGCTTCGTGGCGTGTCGACTCCCCCCCTTCCATGCACGGAGAGAACGAGATGGCTTCCTCGACGCCCACCCAACAGGCGTCCCAGCAATCGCGGGACGCATCCGACTCGAGCCGGGCAGCAGGGGGCGCCGCACCGTCGGCGACCGCCTCCGCGGGACGACGCAAGGCCCTGCGCGGCAAGAGCTTGGCGCAGCAGAACGCCATGCTCAGGCCCCCGGGAGCCCGCGGCAACAGCGCACCGTCACACACCGCGGGCCCCCTCGACACCTCCAGCTTCGAGCGCTGGGTCCAGTCTGGCCTCAACGCCATCGGGCAAGCCCATGACCTCCTCCCCGCCCCCTTGACCGTGGATGGCAAGCTGGGCAGGCACTCGCGGGGGGCCGTCCGGGCGTTTCAGCGCCACGCGAGAGAGGTCATCGGCAAGCCCCTGGGCGTGGACGGTATCGTGGGTCCCAAGACAACGCAGGGCCTCGAGATCGGGACCAACTCCTCGGCCCCCACCGTCAAGGAGAAGGACCGTGTCCAGCACGACGACGCGGGCCCGCAGGCCAAGCCAGACGCCGTGACGGAGATCCCAGGCACCGACCCGAGCGCTGGCGCCGCGGGAGGCGCCTCGGGAGCTTCCGGTGGCTCCGCGACCCCTCCCGCTCCGAAGGCCAGCAGGCCCAAGCCCAAGCAGAGCGGCAAGGACGCCGTCGTCGAGAAGCCCCACACCGCCGGTGCGGCCAAGAACCTGGCCGAAGGCAAGGACCCCGAGAGCACGCCAGCCAAGGGGAAGACCGGCGATCCCGCCAAGGACAAGCCCACCGCTCCCCGCTCGGGCGACGCGGGCAAGGCCGACAGGTTGCGCCAGAAATGGCCCAAGGGAATGCTGGTCTCCTTGTCTATCCCCGCAGCCTACAAGAGCCCCGAAGACGCCATCAAGTACGTCGAAGGAGGACACTCCCTCGACAGCTACGCCTACCGCGTCCACTACCCCAAGTGGGCGCAGGAACACGAGGACACCATCCAAGCGAAGTGGACCACCATCCGCCCCGCCAACAGCAAGCTGCCGGCCAAGTACTCGGACGCGACGCCCAAACAGAAGAAAGCCATCATCGCCAAGGTGAGCAAGAACAGGGCCGCCTACCGGGACATCAAGGCCAAGATGTGGTCCGACGAGAGCTGGCGCTTGAAGTTGGCCAAGACCGCCTACGGCAACAACAAGTACATCCCCAACAGCACGGCGTCCTTCGCCAAGGCCCAGGGCGCCGTGGCGGGCGAAGGCGGGACCGTTCAGTTCGGCAAGTCCATGATCTACAACAAACCCGCCGAACTCTCCTCCAAGGTCGTCGCCACGTCCAAGGCTGCCGCCGCCCTCCTCAAGGCCAACCCTCTGGCCACTGGAACCGCACCAGCCGCCGACGCCACGACGTCCAAGGTCCGCTTCCTGACCATCGCCTCCCACGGTTGGCCCACCGGCATGGGGGGCCACGGCGCCGCCCACTCGGCCAAGTTCTCCAAGAAGCAGGTTCCGGGCATCGTCTCCGCCATGTCCAGCGCCCTCACGGGCGACGTTCGCATTCGCCTCTTCGCCTGCAAGACCTCTCGGGTCAAGAACAGCCAAGACAGCGAGGGCTCCATCGGTGACGCCTTCCGCGACGCCCTGCTCGCGGAGGGCAAGAAGGACGGCGCCGTCATCGGCCACACCGAGAGCGGCGACACCCAGCGCAACTCCAAGACCCGTTTCATGAAGGCCAACAGCGGCACTGGACACCTGGATTGGCGCTACAACACCGTATTCGACACGGCGTTCATCAACACATGGCTGGCGCAGGTGGGCGCCAAGCCGACGAAGGCGACGCGCAAGGTCGCGCGGAGCGAACTCAAGGCATTCTTCGGGCGGGAGGGCTGGATGGAGGACATCACGGACGAAGCCGCCCTCATCAAGAGCGTTCGGGCCCGCTGGAATGCCAAGTACCCCGACGCGGCTTCTCTGGGCAAGAGCCTGCGCAAGAAGCTCGGCGTCCGTCTGCCTAAGTCTGGAAAGTAGGGAGCGCGAGAATGATGACACGCAGCGAGACGACCCGCGCGAGTTTGCTGGTTGGTTGCGCAACACTGGGGCCCGCGCGGCGCGCGGTGATCTTCGTCGCGCTCGCGGGAGCCCTGTGCAGTGTCGCCCCGGCCCGCGCCAAGCGCGCCCCGCGCGTCAAGGTCTGCGACACCCGCGCCCGCCTGGACGCCACCGAGTTCACGTGCGGCTACGACGACAGCGCCGCGCACGTCGACACCGTCCACCCCGACAACCTCGCCAAGCTCACCGCCCTCACGTCCCTCACCATCCAGCGCGCCCCCCTCGACGACCTCACACCCCTCACCCAACTCACGCGCCTCCAGACCCTCTGGCTCCAAGACCTCCCCGCCAACGACCTCCAACCCCTCGCCTCCCTCCAGCACCTCACCCTCCTGGGCCTCGCCCAGCTCCCCACCCAGGACCTCACCCCCCTCGCCTCCCTGGCTCCGACCCTCACCGAGCTGTCCCTGGAGCGCCTCGGCCGCGTGCACTCCCTGACACCCATCGCCGCCCTCACCGGACTCCGGACCCTGCGTGTCCGCCAAGTGCCGGCCGCCGACCTCCGCCCCCTGGGCGCCCTCACGCGCCTCCAAGCCCTCAGCCTCTACGCCCTCCCCGCCGGCGCCACCCTCCCCGACCTCTCACGCCTCACCGCCCTCCGAGAGTTCAACCTCCAGGGCCCCGGACCCACCAACCTCGACGCCGCCCTCGCCTCCCTCACCCAACTCCCCCACCTCCGTAGCCTGTTCGTGAGCGTCTCGTCTCCCGTGACCCTCCCGCCCTTCCCCACGAGCGCCCCGCTCACCGCGCTCACCCTCCAAGGTCCCGGCGTCCAAGACCTGGGCCCCGTCGCCAACCTCCGCCAGCTCACCGAGCTGCACCTCGGCGCGAGCGCCGTCCGCGACCTCCGCCCCCTCCGCTCCCTCGTCCACCTCCGGATCCTAGGCCTCGCCCGAACCCCCGTCGACGACATCGCACCCCTCGCGGCCCTCACCGCCCTCGTGTCCCTCGACCTCTCCGGCACCAAGGTCCGCGACCTCCGCCCCCTCCTGGGCCTCGCGAACCTCGCTCGGCTGGACGTCAGCGACACCCCCGCCGCCCGCGACCGCAAGCAGCTCCGGGCCCTCAAGCGCGCCCTGCCCCACCTGGACATCACCCGATAGAGCCGCCGCCCACCCTGCCACCCCCGACTCAGGAACGACGGAGGGCCTGCTTGAGCGTTGCCATGGGTAGTTCCCATCCTGAAAAGCCTCCCGTCGCCGCGACGGCCGCTGCACGCACCATGCGCGTCCCCGCAACCACTTGAAGTAGCGCTGCTACTCCGGCGGGTTGCGTGAACGCACCTGGCACGCACATCGACTCGCCATGGCTCGGTCCGCCTTTCCAGGATGGGAACTGGGTAGCAACAGGCGTCTCTGCGCCTCGCCATCCTCGATGACGACAAAGCCCTGCGTCTCGTAGAACGCCTCGGCCTTCGCGTTCTTGGCGTCGACGACTACACCCACGCAGCCCACGATGCGACTGGCGCTCGCCACACGACGCAGCGCGTCGCCCAGGAGCCGCCTTCCCTCATGGTGATTGGCTAGTTCCCATCCCGAAAAGCCTCCTGTCGCCGCGACGGCCGCTGCACGCACCATGCGCGTCCCCGCAA
>CAYZID010000075.1:0-17276 GCA_964478315.1 uncultured Myxococcales bacterium
ACGCGGCCTCCTGCGCCTCGGTCCGCAGAGCAGGTGGCGGATCTGGGGCCTGCCCCAATCCGCCACCTACTCTGGGATTCGGCTTTGGATCCCGCGTGTGGGCGGCGTCGAGCTGCGCGGCTGGGTGCTCGACGTGGCACGGCCACGCCTCCGCGCCCAGCCGCTTGCCTCCTTGCCCAAACGCGGCCTCCTGCGCCTCGGTCCGCAGAGCAGGTGGCGGATCTGGGGCCTGCCCGCGTGGTTGCAAAGACCGGGCGGTCTTGGGAGACTCGCCGCCCCGGCGGAGCCGAGGGGTGGAGACAACCGGCGCTCGCAGCGTCGCGCGTCTGGGCGCCTCGGTGGCCGGACTTGGGTGCCCTTGGCGCCCACCCAGCCCGATGAGAGCAGCCCGACGAAGAAATGCCAGTGGAGGAGGTCCCCGTGAGCCAGACGCCTTTGGATACGCTGCCCGTGGAGGACGTCATCGATGCCCTGCGGACGCTGCCCATCTTCGGGGGGCTGAGCGACGGCCAGCTTCGCGACTTCCTAGGCCACTTCGAGCGTGTGAAGGCGCCGGTGGGCTGGACCCTGTTCAACCGGGGCGACCAGGCGGCCCACTTGGACCTGCTCTTGGCGGGCGAGGTGACCTTCTACGAGGGCCCCAAGGCGCAGCTCACGCTGGCGGCGCCGGCCATCATCGGTGAGCTGGGCGTGGCGACGGGGCTCCGCCGCAACACGACCGGGCGCATGACGGCGCCGGGAGAGCTCCTCCGCATTGGGCGCGAGGACCTCAAGGCGTTCTTGGACGCCCGCAGTGACATCTCGATCCGCTACCACCTGAACCTGCTCACCGTGGTGAGCGACAAGGTCAAGCGGGACGACCGGCTCATCCGCGAGATGCGCGCTCACATCGTCGAGACCCAGCACATGATGAAGGAGCTGCGCGAGCTGGTCCTGAGCGCCCCCGAGACCCCCATCAGCGAGCCCATCCACGCCGCCCTGGACGCGCGCATCGGGCTGAACCGGCGGGCCAACTACAAGATCGCGCCCCCCGACGCGCTCCCCGCCAAGATCCGGCTCCCGGGCGGCGCAGTGTTCCCCGTCCTGGCCCTGTCCCGCGAGAGCCTCCACCTCCCCGCGGAGGCGGCCGGGACGGACGGGGCAGAGGGCGCAGACGCGGACGCCTGGCGCGGCGTGCTCGTGCTCTCCTCCGGTGAGATCCCCCTGGACGGGACCATCTCCGCGCGCGACGACAAGACGGTGGACGTGACGCTGGGCTTGCTCATCGACGAGTACGCTGCGGCGTTGGAGGACTACCTCACGCGGGCCCAGATCTTGGACTTCGTGGTCTGAGCGTGGGTGGAACCGAGGGGGCCTCGCCTGCCAAGGCGACCCAGCGGTCGGCGGGTCCCCGAGTTCCCACGTGCGGCCCCAGCCCGGTCATCCCGGGTGGCCGCGGCAGGCGCGCCCAGGCCCCGCTTGTCCCCGGGCCCCGATCCGCCACCTGCTCTGAGGACCGAGGTGCAGGAGGCCGCGTTTGGGCAAGGAGGCAAGCGGCTGGGCGCGGAGGCGTGGCCGCGTCACGTCGAGCACCCAGACGTGCAGTCCGACGCCGCCCACACGCGGGATCCAAAGCCGAATCCCGGAGTAGGTGGCGGATCGGGGCCGGGGCGGGGGCCTTGCGCACGCCTCGATCCAGTCAAGTCTCCGTGGGGGCGTCGGGCAGGGCGATGAGGAAGACCGTCCCACCTTGCTCGGCGGCGCGCATGTAGAGCTTGCCCCCGCAGCGGAGGATGGCCTGGCGCGCTACGGCGACGCCGGGCTGGAGGCACCACCCCTCTCCCACCTCCACGAAGCGCGACGCCCGCAGCCCCGCGTCGCCCCGTGGCCCCACGCCGTTGTCCCGTACCTCGAAGGCCACGAGCCCTTCCGGGAGCTCCACACCGCTGGCCACGCTCGGCCGGAACTCCACCTTGGGAGTGGGCGCCGCGTTGTGGGAGACGCCCGTGTGGACGAGCTGCATGAGCGCGTGCTCCAGCACACCTCCGTCCCCAACGACGGTGGGCAGGGGGCCGCCGGTCCGGCTCACCTCCGCACCCTTGAGCTTCAGCCGATCGGCGACTCGCTCCAGCAGGGCGCTCACCACGTCGTCCATGGCGACCCGCTCCTTGCAGGGCGTGGCCTCCTCGGGCCAGGTCGTGGCGACCAGGCGCTCCACCGTCTGCCCGAGCCTCCGCAGCTCCTCCGCGAGATCCGCGAGGTCCTGGGGCTCCGCGGGGGCCTCGGCCGTGCCCATGGACGCCACCGCCGCCCCGATCCGGCGGAGCGGGAGGCGCACGGCGTGGTCCAAGAGCTGTCCCACCGCCTGGAGCTTCTGTTCGCTCTCGCGGAGCGCGCTCACGAGCCGCTCGATCTCGCGGCCCCGGCCGCCCAGCTCCGAGCGCGTCTCGCCCAGCTCGGCGCGTTGGAGTTGGAGCTCCGTGTTGAGCTCGCTCAGCCTCTCATTCGTGCGCTCCAGTCGCTCGCGCAGCTCGATCTCACGTCGGCGAGCCCGATCCTCACTGACCACGCGCTCCAGGATCTGAGGGACGTCGTTCCAGAAGCCCGGGTCCTTGATCACGTAGTCCGCCACGCGCTTGCGGTGGGCCTGCACCGCTAAGTCCTCGGTGCCCACGCTGGTCATGAGCACGAACGGCGAGTCCACGCCGCTGTCTCGCAGGGCGTCGATGAGGTCGAGCCCTCGGCGGCCTGGGATGCGGTTGTCTACGAGGATGCAGTCGAACCGGAGCTGCCGCGCGAAGCGCTCGGCCTCGTCGGAGTCTCGGGCGAGTTGGACGACCGAGAAGCCCGAGCCGGGCTCCGTGAGGGCGCGGCGGATCAAGAGCTGGTGGTTGGGGTCGTCCTCTACCACCAGCACGCTGAGTTCCCGTTCAGACGCTGCGTCCGCCACACCGACCTCCGCACCCGAGTGAGTTGAAGGTGGCACGCCCTCGGGCTTGGGTCAATCTCCCCCCAAACCCCGATCCGCCACCTACTCTGGGATTCGGCTTTGGATCCCGCGTGTGGGCGGCGTCGGGCTGCACGTCTGGGTGCTCGAGGTGACGCGGCCACGCCTCCGCGCCCAGCCGCTTGCCTCCTTGCCCAAGCGCGGCCTCCTGCGCCTCGGTCCGCAGAGCAGGTGGCGGATCGGGGCCAAAATGGTCGCAGCCACCTCGCGAGTCCGGCGCCAGCGCGCGGGACTCCAGACGGTTCGGCTCCCCGACGCGGGCCATGGTGGGCGAGCTGGCGGGTGGGGGGGCGGGATGCGCCCCGAGGGGCGGGCTGCGAACGCGCCTTCCCAAGAAGCGGGCCACGTGGGAGGCAGCTTACGCACTCATGCACGATGGGGAGGTGCGAAAGGTAAGAGATTGCGAGGTGTTACGCGCTTGTTGGGGTTGGAACGGTGTCTGCATACGCCTTCGGCACGGCTGCGGTCACGAACCCCGAAGCCCGCACACCCTCGCGGAAAGGAACGGACGCCATGGTCGGCACTGCCCAGCGCGACGCCCACGACGAGCCCTTCGCCGTGCTCCTCAACCCGAACGCTCGTCGCGTGGGGCGGCGGGTCGTGGACCGCGTGACCGAGTACGTGGACCCCACGCACGTCTTCGTGAGCCGCGACGAGCGCGAGGCCGACGTCATGGCCCGGGAGATCCTCCGCCGCGGCTACGAGACGGTCTTCACCGGCGGCGGGGACGGGACGGTCACGCAGTTCCTCAACCACGTCCCGAGCGGTGGTCCGCGTGTGGGCATCCTGCGCCTGGGCACGGGCAACGCCATGGCCGAGATCGTCTCCTCCGGCGATCCTCTCACGGACCTCCGCACCTTCGTCGCCAACCCCAGCCAGGACTCGGTGGCCCTGCCGTTGTGCGAGGCGGAGGGCACCCGCTTCGCCTTCGCGGGGCTCGGGCTCGACGCCGCTATCCTCAACGACTTCGAGTCCCTACGGCGCCGCATTGGCGCGCGCCGGTTGGTCCAGAACGTCGGGGGCTACGTGGCCGCCGCGCTGGGCATCACCCTCCCGCGCATGACGGCGAAGTGGCTGCGCCGCCAGCACACGCAGGTGCGCGTGACGAACCTCGGGGACGAAGCTCACGCCATCGCGATCAACGCCGAGGGGGAGGGCGAGGTCGTGCGCACGGCGGGTCCCGGGGAGGTCCTCTACGAGGGCCCCGTGAACAGCGCGCTGTTCGGGACCTGTCCCTACTACGGCTACCGAATGAAGGTGCTGCCGTTCGCTGGTGTGGATCCCACCCGCTTCCATCTGCGGCTGTCGAACGTCCCCGTGGGGCGCCTGCTCACCGGCGTTCGCGGGCTCTGGCGCGGGACGCTGAGACACCCCGGCCTCCTGGACTTCCACGTCCAACGCGTCCACCTCGCCTTCAGCGAGCCCATGCCCTACCAGCTCGCCGGCGAGGCCCGGGGGCTTCGGCGCGAGCTCGAGGTGGGCCTCTCGGAGGCACCCGTGGAGCTCGTGCGTTTCATCTAGGGATAACACGCCCCTGTTCCCGACGCCTGGAACGCGCGGCCTGACAGATCTCGAGGGGGCGGCGGCCTCTCCGGAGCCGCCGCGAGCGCCCGACGCCCCTCCGGACCGTGCGATCCTCCGGACTGCGGCACTACAAGGTTGACCCCGGCCCCGGGCGCAACTATGGTCCCGCGCCCGAGCCCTGTGGAGGAGCCCAATGGCGCGCGTCACGATCGAGGACTGCCTGGACAACGTCGAGAACCGTTTCGCCTTGGTGATGATCGCCGCCAAGCGAGCGCGCCAACTCGCGGCGGGGAGCGAGCCTCTCGTGGACGCCCCCAAGAACAAGATCCTCGTCAAGGCGCTGCGCGAGGTCGCCGCGGGCAAGGTCAACTTCGACCGCAACGTCCACGAGCTCTTGGCCTCTTGGGATCGATTCGACGACTCCCAGCGGTGAAGGCCCTCGCCCGTGGTGCCTCCGCATGAGGAGGCGTCCCACGCCGCGCGCGCGGCCGTGGCGCCGCGTGGCGTTGACGGCGCTCTTGGAGTTCGCCGTGCTCGCCGGGTGCCCCAGCGTTCACCCCAGGCCCGAGGGGGCCCTCGGGGACGCCGCGGAGGTCCTGGCTAGGGTGCGTGACCGCTCGGCGGCGGTGCGGTCCCTCACGGCCTACACCCGGGTGAGCTACTTCGATGACGACGGGGCCAAGAAGGCGCGCATGGACATCGCCGTGGCGCGCCCGGCGTCCCTGTCCTTCGCCGCCCTCACGCCCACCAGCGATCTCATCGCCGCGCTCTCCAGCGACGGGACGCGTTTCGTCT
Source organism: uncultured Myxococcales bacterium (assembly GCA_964478315.1). Classification (GTDB taxonomy): domain Bacteria; phylum Myxococcota_A; class UBA9042; order PHBI01; family JAAZYN01; genus CAYZID01. The sequence goes on from CAYZID010000075.1 coordinate 5,306, forward strand.
CCTTCCAGCGCGGCGCGGACCGCTGCTTCACGGGCCCCGCCTGCCGCGCCAACGTGGGGCGCCTGCTGCCCCTTGGGCTGGAGGGGCGCGACGCCGTGGAGGTCCTCATGGGGGGCCCCCCCGTGCTGGACCACACGCGCGCGGAGCTGGCGTGGGATGAGGCCGTTGGGGCCTACCGGGTGACGCTCTGGACCTCCACTGGAGAGCGCGAGCGCCTGTGGGTGGAGCACGGGACGTGGCGAACGCGCCGCGCCGACCTGTACCGGGGCACCGAGCGGATCTTCTCGCTGACGTTCGAAGAGCCGCGCCGCGTGGGTAGCGTGCTCCTCCCCCACCGCCTCCACCTGGTGACGCGCGCACGCCACGCCGACCTCGTGCTGTCCTATCGCGAGGTCGAGGTGAACCCCCGAGATCTGGACCCCGAGGTCTTCCGTATCCAGTGCCCCAAGGGGACCGAGGTGGTCGTCCTCCCCTGTGAGGCCCCACCGGCCCCAGCCCGCCCGCGGTGAAGGGCGTGGCGCGTGGGGCCGACTCCACGCCCCGTGTCCCCCTCCGCCCCCTTCCCGAGAGGTAGCCCGTGGCTAAGCACAACCGAGGCAAGCGCCGAGGCCTGTTCATCGTCTTCGAAGGGATCGACGGCGCTGGCACGACGACCCAGTCCCAGCAGACGGCGACCTGGCTCCGAGAGCGGGGCGAGCGGGTTCACGTCACGGGCGAGCCGAGCACGGGGCCCGTGGGGACGCTCCTGCGTCAGGTCCTCGGAGGGCGGCTCGTGTCCAAGGACCTCGACGGGCGCCCGCAGTCCATGGACCCCGCCACCGTGGCCCTGCTCTTCGCCGCGGACCGGCTCGACCACCTCCAGAACGAGATCCGGCCCCACCTCGATGAGGGGACCCACGTCGTATGTGATCGGTACGTCCTGTCGAGCCTCGCTTACCAGAGCGTCGACGTGGACCTGCGGTTCGTTCGCCAGGTGAACGAGAAGGCGCCGCCGCCCGACGTCACCTTTCTGCTCGAGGTCTCCGCCGAGGTCGCCATGGCCCGCGTGACGGCCTCGCGGCGCTCCCGGGACGGTTTCGAGAACCTCGGCTTTCAGCGCAAGGTCGCCGCCCGCTACGCTGAGGTCGCGGCCGCCGCCGCCAAGTCTCTGGAGATCCACGTGCTCGACGGCGAGCGCGCCGTGAGCGCGGTGTGCGCGGACGTCCGCGCCGTGCTGGACGCCAAGCTCTGAGCGGTGGGGGCAGGTGGGGCGGCTCCCGGTCGCTGGAGCCTCTAGCCCTCGCGGCAGAGGACCCGCAGCATCCAGACCTTGCGGCCGGGGCCCAGGCGGACCTGGACGGCCTGGCTGCGGGGGACCTTCCGGCCCGTGAAGAAGCACACGACGTACTCTTCGTCGGAGGCGTCGTGTCGTTGCTCGGTCTTTCGGAGATCCACTGCCGGCATCTCGTCACTCGCTTTGGGTCGGGAGCGTGAACGGCTCATGGGAGAGGGGCCTCGGGGGAGAGGAAGACGAGAGCGGAGGGAGCAACCCTCGTGCCATCTATTCGTTTCAAGATGTTAGCGGAGATCTCGGACCATCATCGCGACATCCGTGTCAGGGGGCTCCGCAGAGGGCCGCGCCCGCGCCCCTAAGAACAGGGGCGTTCTCCTTCCTGTTCCGAGGGTTGCGTCTCCCGGGTCGACGGCGACGGGCGATGTCGCTACGGTGCGCCCCATGAGCGAGCCCACCCACGACGCCTCCGCCCCCAGCGGCCCCCCCGACGGCGGCCCCGTGAGCCCCGCGCCCCCGGCCCCTGATCCTGCCAAGGTCGAGCGCGCGGCGGAGTCCTTCCGCCGAGGCCACCTGGTGCTGGTCTGCGACGCCGAGCGTCCCCACCGGGGGGGCGTCGTCATGACGGCCGCGCAGCGCACCAGCGACGACATCATCACCTTCATGGCCAGCCACGCCCGAGGGATCATCTCCTTGGCGCTGCCGGCCCGGCGGCTCGAGCGCCTGGGCATCGCGCCCATGGGGGAGGTGAAGGACCTGGAGCACGAGCGCTACACCTGCTCCATCGAGGCGCGCGTGGGCGTGTCCACCGGGATCTCGGCGGCCGACCGCGCGCGTACGGTGGCCGTAGCCATCGATCCCCACGCGGGGCCCGAGGCGCTGGTCACGCCCGGGCACGTCTTCCCCTCGCTGGGAGACGACCGCGGGCTCTTGGGGCGCATGGGCTGGAGCGAGGCGGGGCTCGACTTGGCTCGCATCGCCGGCCTGTCGCCGGCCGCCACCTACTGTCAGGTGCTGGACGCCGACGGCGAGCTCGCCGGCCCCGAGGACCTCGATGAGCTGGCGGCTGCCCATGGCCTCGTGAGCCTCACGCTGGCCGACATCATCGCCCACCGGCGGGCGCACGAGTCCTTCGTGACACTTCTGTCGCAGTCCACGCTCCCCACCGCTCACGGCGACTTCGTCGTGCGGGTCTTCCGCGACGACCTGGACGGCACGCAGCACATGGCGCTCACCCGCGGCGAGGTGCGCACGTCCGAGCCCGTCCTGGCGCGGATCCACTCCGAGTGCCTCACGGGCGACGTCTTCGGCTCGTCCCGCTGCGACTGCGGGGACCAGCTCAACCACGCCCTGGAGCGAGTAGCCGCCGAGGGGCGCGGGGTCGTCGTCTATCTGCGCCAAGAGGGGCGGGGGATCGGCCTGGTGAACAAGCTTCGCGCCTACGCCCTGCAGGATCAGGGGAGGGACACGGTCCAAGCGAACCTGGACCTGGGGCTCCCGGCAGAGGCCCGCGACTTCAGCATCGGCGGGCAGATCCTCCTGGCCCTTGGGGTGCAGCGCGTGCGCCTCATGACCAACAACCCGCGCAAGGTCGCCGGCGTCACCAGCGTGGGCCTGGAGGTCACCGAGCGCGTGAGCATCGAGATGGAGCCCACGACCGCCAGCCAGCGCTACCTGCGCACCAAGAAGGCCAAGCTGGGCCACATCCTCAGCAAGGTCTGAGGGCCGGGGGATAGGAGCGGGCGGTCGCGGTCGCGGTCGCGGTCGCGCTCACGGCTGCGGTCGCAGAGGCGGGCGCGGTTGCGGGTGTGGGTACGGAAGCGGTTGCCGTTGTGGCTGCGGTCGCACGTGCGGACGCGGGGTGGGTACGGAAGCGGTTGCGGCTGCGCTCGCACGTGCGGGCGCGGCCGGACAGAGGCCCGTGTAGGCCCAGGGCGGAGGTGTGGTACAAGACCGACACACGGTCGTCGGAGGGAGTATGACGCTGCGACCAACGGGTCCCCGGGTCCACGCGAAGGTCTGGACGGGACGCTCCACGATCCTGCTGCCATGGGTCTCGGCCTGGCTCGCCGCCGCGGCGCTGTTCCTCACCCCGACGCACAGCGCGCGGGCCGGGCAGCCTGCCCCGGGCTTGTACGTGGGGCTCTATGGCGGCGGGAACGTGGTCCTGACCGACTGGGACCTCCATGATCCCCCCAACGCTGGTCCCGACTACACCCCCGGGAGCGGCGCCCTGGGCGGGCTCCGGCTGGGGGTGACCATGGTCCCGTGGCTGGGCGTCGAGCTCTCCACGAGCGCGCTCCCCTATTCGTCTCAGGCCGGTGGGTCCAACGTCGCGCTCCATTACAGCGGGGCGCTCGTGCTGACCCCCTTCGACCTGGACTGGGCCCCCATGCTGTTTCTGGGCGGAGGAGCGCACCACAGCGTCTCCGGCGACCACGGCGCGGACATCGACTACTCCCTGTCCTGGGGCCTGGGCTTGCGCGGGATGCTCACCGACTGGCTGGGGCTCCGCGTGGACGCCCGTCACGTCCTGGCCGATGGCCCCGAGCTCAGCTTTGCCCACCTCGTGGAGGCCAGCGTGGGCTTGGACGTGTTCGTGTGGGGGAGCGCGTCCGGGGGGGGCGCCGACCGGGACGGTGATGGCATCCCCGACGCCGAGGATCGCTGCGTCCTCGTCGAGGGGGTCGCCAGCGCCCAAGGCTGCCCCGACCGGGACGGAGACGGCGTCACCGACGCGGTGGACGACTGCCCCCGCACGGCCGGTGCGGACAGCGCGGGCGGCTGCCCCGATGCCGACGGCGACGGTGTCAAGGACGCACTCGATGCCTGCAAGGACCAGCCAGGCGACCCCGAGAACCAGGGCTGCCCCGCCTCCGTCAAGCCGCCCGACGGCGACGGCGACGGCGTGCCGGACACCACCGACCGATGCCCCAAGGTCGCCGGGACGGTGAAGCTCAAGGGCTGCCCGGATAAGGACGGCGATGGCGTGGGCGACGCCCAGGACAAGTGCCCCGACACGCCCGGCCTCGTCGACCAAGCGGGCTGTGTGCCGCCGGAGCTCGCCGCCTTCCTGGACATCCCCTTGACGGACATCACCTTCCGGGGCAAGGGGCGCAAGCTGCGGCTGTCCAAGAAGGGGCGCGCGCGCCTGGACGCCATCGCGCCCATCCTCCAGGCCTACCCGGCGCTCATCGTGCGGATCGAGGTCCACGTGGGCACCAAGAAGAAGGCCAAGACCGACAAGCTCCTGCCCAGGACCCAGGCCCAGGCGGAGCTCGTGCGCGCCTATCTCGTGGGAGCGGGCGTCCGCGCGGATCACCTGGTGGCCAAGGGGATGGGGGCGTCCAAGCCCATCGAGTCGAACGCGTCCAAGCGCGGTCGCAAGGCCAACCGGCGCGTCGAGCTGCACCTCGTGCTCCCGTGAGGCGGCGTTCCCGCGTGGGTGGCGCGGTCGCCGGCCACGCCGCGTGGAGGAGCTCTCCCTTCATCGGGGGGTGAGGAGGCCGTGGTGACGGGACTCTCGATAGGGCTCTCCACGGGGCGCATGGCCGCCCTCCTCGACGGCCTCAACCCCCAGCAGCGGAGCGCCGTGGAGCACCGCGGCGGGCCGCTGCTGGTGCTGGCGGGCGCGGGGAGCGGCAAGACCCGCGTCATCACCGTGCGCATCGCCCACTTTATCGCTCAGGGCACGCCCGGCGAGCGGATCCTGGCCCTGACCTTCACGAACAAGGCCGCGGGCGAGATGGCCGAGCGCGTGGCGGGCCTCGTGGGTGAGGAGCAGGCCGCGCGCATGACCGTGGGGACGTTCCACTCGCTCGGGCTGCGCATCTTGGAGGAGGACGGGCGCCACCTGGGGATGCCGCGGTTCACGCTCTTGGACGCCGCCGACCAGGCCAGCGCCATGCGCCAGGTTCTCAAGGGGCTGAACCTCGACCCCAAGCGACACGACCCCCACCTGTTTCTGTCCATCATCTCCAACGCGCGCAACGCCGGTGTGACCCCCGAGGCCATGCGCCGCGACCCCACGAGGCGGCTTCAGGCCAAGATCTACGCCGCCTACTTGGAGCACCTGCGCGCCTACCGCGCGGCCGACTTCGACGACCTCATCCTGCGCCCCATCGAGCTGCTGCGGGAGCACGAGGTGGTGCGGGCCAAGTGGTGCGGGCGCTTCGATACCGTCCTGGTCGACGAGTTTCAGGACACCAACGGCGCCCAGCTCGAGCTCGTGACCCGCCTCGTGGAGCCCCACCGTAGCGTCTGCGTCGTGGGCGACGACGACCAGAGCATCTACGGTTGGCGTGGAGCGCGCATCGAGAACATCCTCGGGTTCGAGCGCCACTTCCATGACGCCGCGGTCATCCGACTCGAGCAGAACTACCGCTCCACGGGGCACATCCTCAAAGCCGCCAACGCCGTCATCGCCGCCAACACCGAGCGCAAGGTCAAGGCGCTGTGGACCGATCAGCCGGACGGCGAGCCCGTGCGCGTCGTGCGGGCCGCGGACGCGCGCGCCGAGGCGGCGTTCGTCGCCGGGCAGGTGAGCGCGCTCGCCAGCCGCCAGGGGTTTCGGTGGCGGGATTTCGGGGTGCTCTTTCGCACCAGCGCCCAGTCCGACGCGCTCGCGGATGCGCTGCGCCTGGCCGGCGTCCCCTACCGTGTCGTGGGTGCCTACGACTTCTACGAGCGCAAGGAGGTCCGCGACGTCCTGAGCTACCTCAAGCTGGTCGTGAACCCCAGCGACCGCATGAGCCTGCTGCGCGTCATCAACTTCCCCACGCGGGGGATCGGCCCCAAGAGCCTGAACGCCTTGCTGGACTTCGCGGCGCACCGTCGGATGTCCCCCGTGGCGGCGTTGGCCCACGTGGATGAGATCCCCGCCATCACGGGGCGCGCCCGGGAGGGGATGCGCGCCTTCGCGTCGGTCCTGGAGCGGGCCGGCGCTCGGTGGGAGCGCGAGCGCGACCTGGCGGGCCTCGCGCGTTGGGTGATCGAAGCGGCCGGGGCACGGGAGGCCTGGATCCGCGACCCCACGGAGGGCCCGGGCGGCCAGGCCCGCTGGCGCAACATCGAGCGCCTCCTCGCTAGCATGCAAGCCTACCAGGACAAGCGCCCGGGGGTGGAGCTCAAGGACTTCCTGCGCCTCATCGCCTTGGACAAGCAGCAGGGAGGGGACAAGGAGGAGGCGGACGACGTGGTGTCGCTGATGACCCTCCACGCGGCCAAGGGCCTAGAGTGGCCCGTGTGCTTCGTCGTGGGGTGCCAAGAGGGGCTCATCCCCCACCAGCGGACCATCGAGGACGCCGGCGGGGACGTGTCCGAGGAGCGCCGCCTGTTCTATGTGGGGATCACCCGGGCCCGCCGCCTCTGTTACCTCACCCACGCACGCGTGCGGCGAAAGTTCCACGGCTCCGAGCCGGCGCGGCCCTCGCGCTTCTTGCGCGACATCCCCGCCGCCCACCGCCTGGACGACGACCGGAGCGTGGCGCCCGCCGAGCCAGACCGCGCCGAGGTCAGTCGGCGCTTCGCCGAGCTCCGGGCGCGGCTTGCCAAGCTGTGAGACAGCGCACGCCCTGGTCGGGGCGCCGGCTCGGGAGCGTCGAGGCGCCGTGTCGGCAGCGAGCGGCGCCCCAACCCTCTACTCCATGGGGACGATGAGCTTGCAGGCCCCCTTGTAGGCGACGTTGACCCCCGCCTGCGCCGCGAAGCAGCCGTTGTCGTAGGTCTTCATGTCGCACCCGCAGACGGGGGCGATGAGGTCCGCGCACACGCTGGGACGGGCTTGGCAGGTGCCCGAGCCCCCGCACACCGGGGCGGAGCAGTAATCCCACGGCGCACACTCGCCGTTGCCCAGGCAGGGGATCGGCTGGCAGGTGTCAGCGCAGCCGTCGCCGTTCGTGTCAACAGCCTCGTAGCCGGCCGGGCAGGTGAGGATGGTCCCGCACTCGCAGGTCCCGTCGTGGTCCTTGGCGGCGCCCGCCTGGAGGCGGAAGCAGTCGTTGTCGTAGGTGACGCCGTCGCACCCGCACACCGGCGCCAGCACCTTGGGGCACAGCTCCGGCACGTCCACGCAGACGCCGGACGGGTCCATGACGCCGCACATCCCCGCGTCGTAGTCGCAGGTCTGTCCCGCGGGGCAGAGGCCCCCGGTCAGGCCGCCGCACTGCTGGTCCACGCAGGCCCCGTCGTAGTCCACGGAGACGCCGGCCACCGCCGCCAGGCAGCTATTGCCGTAGGTCTGGCCGTCGCAGCCGCAGACCGGGATGTAGGCGAGCGGGCAGACGGTGGGCACGGGCTCGCAGGTGCCCTCGCCCCCGCACGTCTTCGTCTTGCAGTAGTTGGGTGGGGCCTGGGGGCACTGGGCGTTGTCACTGCACACCGTGGGTTGGCAGGTGTCCGCGCAGCCGTCCCCGTCGGTGTCCACGGGCTCGTAGCCGGGCAGGCAGTCGATGACGATGAGGCAATCGCAGGCGCCCGTGGACGCGAGCCCCACCTGGGCCTGCTGGCGCTCGCAGTCGTTGGCATAGGTCACACCGTCACAGCCGCAGACCGGGGCCCAGGTGTCGGGGCACAGATCCAAGACCACCGGAGAACACGTCCCTCCGCCATCGCTCCAGCCGCACACGCCGGGCCCCGGCTCGCACCACTCGCTCTTGGAGCAGGCGGGATCCCCCGGGCCGCTGCACGACTGGTCATCGCACACGCCTTTGTAGGCGACGCTCGCCCCGGCCATGGCCGCGAAGCAGCTGTTGTCATACGTCACGCCGTCGCAACTACAGACCGGCGCGTAGAGCTTGTCGCAGAAGACCGGCTTGGTGGCGCACTGCCCGGGCGTGCCGCAGGCGTTGAGCTGGCAGAACATCTCGCCCGCGGGGAGCGGAGCTTGGGGCGTCGCCTCGCCCCCATCCAGGGGCACGATGACGGCGCAGTCCTTGTCGGTCACGCAGCCGTTGGGGAGGCACGTGTCCATGCAGCCGTCGCCGTCCGTGTCCGCGGGGGTCGTCCCCGGCCAGCAGTCGATGGGCATGCAGGGCTCGCAGGCGCCATCGTGGTCCTTCTGGACCTGGGCTTGTTGCCGCAGGCAGTCGTTGGTGTAGGTCGTCCCGTCGCAGCCGCAGACGGGGGCCACGACGTCGCCACAGAACAGGGGGATGTCCACGCAGACGCCCGGCGCCGACTTGGAGAAGCACGCGCCTTCGGCCAGGTCACACCATTGGCCCGCCGCCTGGCACGTGTCGCCCAAGAGTCCTCCGCACGTCTGCTCGCACGCCCCCTTGCTGGCCACGTTCACGCCCGCCTGGTGGGCCTCGCAGGCGTTGCCGTACGTGGCGCCGTCGCAGCCGCAGACGGGGTCCAGGTTTGCCAGACACACGAGGGGACGTAGGGCGCAGACCCCCGGCCCCGCGCAGGCGTCCACCGCCCCCGGGTTCGCGCCGCCATCCGTGGCGCAGAAGAAGCTCTTGGGGCAGTCGGTGTTGTCCAGGCACGCCGTGGGCTCGCAGGTGTCGTCGCAGCCGTCGCCGTCCGTGTCCACGGGGGTCTCCCCGGACTTGCAGACGATGATCACCTCGCAGGCGCACTGCCCGTCGTGGTCCTTGGCGACACCCGCCACGAGGCGGTCACAGTCGGTGCTGTAGGTCTGCCCGTCGCACCCGCAGACCGGCATCCACGCGTCCGGGCACACGGTCGGTGTGGGGACGCAGACGCCCATGGGGTCCATGATGCCGCAGCCTTGGATGTCGCAGGTCTCGCTCGGGGCGCACGGGAGGTTCGCGATCCCTCCGCAGACCCCGCCGCAGCTCCCCTCGCTGGCGACGCTCACGCCCGCCGAGGCCGCTAGGCACTCGTTGTCGTACGTCTGGTCGTCGCACCCACAGACGGGCGCCAGGACCTCGGGGCACGCCACAGGGCGCGGCTGGCAGGTGCCCTGGGTCCCGCAGCCGGGGCGCTCGCAGTAGGAGCCCTCGCCGCAGTCGGCGTTGGCCCCGCAGGGGGCGGGCAGGCACGTGTCGTCACAGCCGTCCCCGTCCGAGTCGCCCGCCACCATCCCGTCGCCGCAGTCTACGGTGATGAGGCAATCGGACGTGTCGGCGGGCGCGTCGGTCTCCGCGTCCGTGTCTGTGTCCGTGTCTGGGCCGCCATCGCCCGCGCTCCCGCTGTCCATAACGGTACCGTCCTCGCCCGTCGCCGTGTCGCCGGGCGTCGTGTCCCCAGGCATCGTGTCGGTGGTCGCGTCCTCGACGGGCGGGAGGTCCTCGACCGTGTCTTCGGGGGGCACCGTGTCGGTCGCCGTGTCTTCGGGGGGCGCCACGTCTTCGATCGTGGGCAGGTCCCCGGGAGTCCCCCCATCCTCCATGACGTCCGCGGCGTCCGCGGCCGGGGAGCCCCCATCGAGCGTGAGCCCGGCACCGTCCTGGGTCCCGGCCCCGTCCAGGCCGCCCACACCCACGTCGGTCTGGGTCTGGCCCACGGTCGTGCTCTGGTCACACGCCCCCAAGCCCCAGCCGAACAGGGCCACCGCCGCAGCCCACACAAGCCAGCTCTGCACGCCGTCCCGCAGCATCATCTCCGCTCCCTCCCAGCTCGCCCGTCTTTGCACCCGGTCTGGCTCGCGGGTCCCCCGAGGCAGCCGCGCCAGCAGTGGGCACGCCGCTGGCGGACACTTCCTGACCGGGCTGTCAGCCTACACCGCCTCGCGGCTTGGTTCCAACCGTGATGGGGCTCGGTGGGGCCCCTCCGGGGTCGGAAGTCCCCAACGCCTCCCTGCTTCGCTGCGGGCCTCGCCCACCGCGAGGCCAGCCGCCGGGCCTTGGCGGGGGGGCCACCGTCCCCGCCCCCGGGCGGATCGGAAGTTGCAGTGCGGGGCGGGGCACCGCGAGCGGATGTTGCAGACGGTTCCGCCGTTTGGCATCCTGTCCCCTCGCCGGGGGCCCCTCATTCGCTGGTCCGCGCTTGCGGTCCCCAAGGGACGCCTCGCCAGCGTTCAGGAGCACGTCCATGCGCATCTGTCCCAAGTGCCGCCGCCAGACCGAGGCGCGCGTGTGCCCTCACGACGGCTTCCAGACGCAGCCCGTGCGGGCCCAGCCCGACGAGGACCCCCTGCTCGGCACGACCTTCGTGGGGCGCTACCGCATCGACAGCGTGCTGGGGCGGGGGGGGATGGGGGCCGTGTATCGGGCCGAGCAACTCGCCGTGGGGCGCCCCGTGGCGCTCAAGATCCTCCACGAGCGCCTCCTGGACGACCTCTCCGAGGTCACGCGGTTCCAAGAAGAGGCCCGCGCCATCGCCGCCCTCAAGCACCCGAACACCATTCGCCTCATCGACTTCGGGCAGACCGACGACGGGACCCTGTTCTTGGTCATGGAGTACCTGGAGGGCGAGCCCCTCAATGATCTCCTGGCCCGTGAGGCTCCTTTGGATCCGGCGCGCGCCGTGCGGATCACCCGGCAGATCTTGGGCGCCCTGGGCGAGGCTCACGCCCAGGGCATCGTCCACCGCGACATGAAGCCCCAGAACGTCATGATCGTGGACGTCCACGATCAGCCGGACTTCGTCAAGGTGCTGGACTTCGGCATCGCCAAGCGCGTGGGCGGCGGCGCTCCATCCCTGGACCTCACCCGCACGGGCATCGCCATCGGCTCGCCCCGCTACATGTCCCCCGAGCAGGCCCGGGCGCGGGAGGTGACGCCCCGCGCCGACATCTACGCCGTGGGCTGCATCCTCTACGAGATGATCACCGGCGGGCCCGTATTCCGCTGCGAGACGGCCAGCGAGTACATCATCGCCCACGTGAAGGAGGAGCCGCCGCCGCCGCGCCTGGGGGGCAAGCTCCTCCACGGGCCGCTGGTGGATCTCGTCATGCAGATGCTCGCCAAGGATCCCGAAGACCGGCCCCTGAGCGCGGACGTCACCGCCCACATGCTCACGACCTTGCTGGAGGGGCCCCTGCTGGAGCGGGGCGCGCCGCCGCCCCCCGACGAGGTGAGCGCCACGCGGGCCAAGACCATCCCCCTCACCTCGGCCATCCCCGAGGCGCTGTTCAACCCCCAGCGCGCCACCGGCAGCGCGGCTGGCCCGCCCCGGCGCCGGACCGTGCCCCTCATGCCCGCCAAGGGCCTCGCGGCGACCGCGGCCGCGCCGGGGTCCGGTGCGGACCATGCCCCCGCTCGCCAGGTGGCTGGTCCTCGGGTGGAGCCCGTCGACGCGGGCGCCCCCACCGGCTACATCCCCAGCCCGGTGAGCGCCGACACGGACGCCGTGCGGGCGGCGGGGGCCCTCACCGCCGACGTGCCGGTCGAAGGCCCGGGCGATGTCTCGGGTACCCAGTCCGGTCCCGCGGCCACCGACACGGCGCTGGCGACGGGCTACGAGGCCGTGCGGCGGCGGGCCTGGGTCCCGTGGGCCGTGGGTGGAGCCGTGGTGGGGCTGGTGGCCGTGGTCGCGGGCATGTTTCTGGCGCCTCACGGGCCTGGCGGGGACGCGCGCTCCGCGTCGGCCAGCACCTCCGCGCCCGCCGCCCGGACCGCGGCCAGGTCCGCTCCCGCGTCCGCTTCCGGGACCGGGTCCGCGCCCGCAGCCGCTTCCGGGTCCGCTTCCGGGACCGGGTCCGCGCCCGCAGCCGCTTCCGGGTCCGCTCCCGCGGCCGCGTCCGCTTCCGGGACCGGGTCCGCGCCCGCAGCCGCTTCCGGGTCCGCTCCCGCG
>CAYZID010000075.1:17376-23250 GCA_964478315.1 uncultured Myxococcales bacterium
GCCGCGTCCGCTTCCGGGACCGGGTCCGCGCCCGCTTCCGGGTCCGCGTCCGCGTCCGCTGCCGCCGCCGCGCCCGCTCTCGCCCGGGCATCCGGCTCCGCTCCCGCCCCCGCATCCGGGTCCGCTTCCGGGTCCGCTACCGCGTCTGCTTCCGCTTCCGTGCCCGCATCTGGGGCCGCATCTGGGGCCGGGTCCGCTGCCGCTTCCGGGTCCGCTCCCGCGGCCGCGTCCGCTTCCGGGTCCGCGTCCGCTGCCGCCGCCGCGCCCGCTCCCGCCCGGGCATCCGGCTCCGCTCCCGCCCCCGCATCCGGGTCCGCGCCCGCGCCCGCCCCTGCGACGGTCGTGGTGACGGTCATCACGAGGCCCCCTGGGGCTGCGGTCGTCTTGGACGGGGCCTCGGCTGGCGTCTCGCCCGCGCTCCGGCGGGTCCCTAAGTCTTCCTCGCCTCTCAAGGTGAAGGCGACCCTCGATGGGTACCGGTCGGCCACGGCCCAGGTCGTGCCCGACCGGGACCGCGTCCTCCAGATCACGCTCAAGCGACGGGCGCGGCGCACCAAGCGCGCCAGGCGGGGAGACAAGGACATCCTGTTCCGGTGAGCGTCGTCTCGGCGGTCGTCTCCGCGGAGCACTTGGCTTGCCGTGGCCTGCCCTGTCGCGGGGCTGGAGCCGACCGCGCGGCTGGACGGGAGCGCGCAGGGCTGGCACGAAGGGAGACATGAACGAGTCACGCAGACCGTGGATGGAGGGGCGTCGGCTCCGGCGCGTGGGTGGGGTGATCCTCGTCGCGGCTCTTGCCGTCTGGGGCTTCGTCGGCTGTGGGGGCGAGGGGCCCTCCGGGGCCGCCGACGCCGGGGCGGACGGAACGGTGACGGTGGACGTGGTGGCGGACGGGGACGTGGGTCTGGTGGAGCAGCCCGACGTCTCCGTGGACGCGGGGGACGGAGCGGTCGGTGAGGACACGGGGCCGTCGGCCTGCGAGGCGCCCCCGGAGCTGGCGCCCGACCCGGCCGATCCGGCGGGGACGAAGTACGCGCTGTCCATGTTTCACTTCAACCTGGAGTACGTCATCGGTGGGCTCAGCTACCTCGACGACGCCGGCCAAGAGGTCCCCATCCTGGGCATGGCGGACGCCCTGGGCTGGGACGACCAGCGGGTGGAAGACTGGATCATCACGGACACCTTCCAGCCCATCCTCGATCTCTACGAGGCCCACCCTGGCTGGCGCGTGACGCTGGAGTTCCAGGGGCGGTTCGTGGAGGCCCTGGCCCAGCGCCACCCCGCGATCCTCGAACAGCTCCGGCGCATGGCCCAGGCGGGACAGGCCGAGCTCGTGAGCTTCCACTACGACGACCAGCTCTTCCTCGCCTTCCCCCGGGAGGATCTCCAGCGCTCCATGGACCACACCAAGGAGGTCTTCGAGCGCTACTGCCTGCCCTTGTCGGGCGTCGTCTTCAACCAGGAGGGGCAGGCGGGGGAGGGGCGCCAACAGATGCTCGTGGACAACGGCTACACCATCGGCGTCTACCCCAAGAACCTCTGGCGCTATGTCCACGAAGGGGAGCCCTACTGGCCGTATTACGAGAGCCGGGGCGGGACCCTCATCGTGGGGCCCGGCGGCATCGATCCGGCGTCGGGCGTGGAGCTGGCGTGGACCTTCTTCGACGACGGGGAGCTGCGCGCGGTCACCGAGGGCGTGAACCCCTACATGGCCCCGCTGTTCCAGACCGACCCGGCGCGCGTCGCGGAGTACGAGGACAAGCTCCAGGGCTTGGCCGACGACGGCTACAAGATCACGTCCATCACCGACTACGTACACCAGCTCGCGCTCCGTGGCGTGGAGAAGAAGCCCGCTCCGCCGCTCGTGGACGGCACGTGGCAGCCGCCCAGCACGGACTCCATCCACCGCTGGCTGGGGGGGCGGAGCCAGGCCTTCGTGGGCGCCGACGAGGACAACCGCGTGCGCGCCGGCAACGCCGTGGCGCGGATGCACGTAGCGGCGCTCCAGGTGCTCACGGATTATGCCGCCAGCGAGGGCGTGCTGGAGGACGTGGGCGCCGCCCAGGCCGACGCCGCGCTCGCCTGGGAGAAGCTCTGGCGGGCCGAGGTGAGCGACTGCTCGGGTGTGAACCCCTGGCGGGGCGAGGTCTTGTTTGGCATCCGCACGAACGAGTGGCTCATGAACTACACGGCGCAGCGGACAGGCGTCCTGCTCGCCGCGCTGGGCAAGCCTCACGCCCAGGTGGACCTCGCCACGCGTCAGGTGACGCTCCTGGACAGCCTGCCCGCCGTGGGCAACTCGCCTCCTCCCGTGGACTCCGGGCCCACCGCGCCGGTGGTGCATGGGGACGGCCGGCAGGTGACGACCCACTGGTTCCAGGTGGGCGCGCACACCTGGCGGTACGTCGTGGAGTTCAGCGCGGCGGTGGAGGACGATGGGTGCGGTGACTGCGACTATCGCCTCGTCTCCGTGGGCTTCCCGCGCACCGCCGACGCCCTCCTCTACACGCCCGGGCTCGCCGAGGACGAGGTCCTGGAGCAGCCCTTCGACGTCTTCCACTTCCTCGAAGGCCACGTCTATCTGCCGCTCTCCAACGGCCTCATCGGGTTGGGCGATGACCTGTGGGTGGTGAAGCACGTCCGCCAGGTCCACATCGCCGCCCGCGTGGGGCCCGCGCACCCGGACGTGGACTTCATCGACGCCACGATCCCCGCGGACGAGGCGGCCACCTGGACCTTCGAGGTCTTCCAGGGCACCAAGGCGGAGGCCCTGGCGCTCGCCAACCGCCTGAACCTCACCCCCGCGGTCGAACTCTGAGCCTGGGCGCGGACGGCCCCGCGGTCGCGCCAGGAGGGGCCTCGGCCCGTGGGACAGGGCGCGTCGTGGTTGCCTCACGCGCGCCCTCCCGTTAGACACCCGGGGCGGCGCGCGTCTCGGGGCCCGGCCCCGGCGCGCCCTCAGCCCCCGGGTCCACGAGGAAGCCATGCGAAACAGCGCTCGCGCTCGTCACTCAGGCGCACGGAAGGTGCGCGCGTCCTTCCCTGTCTCCACCGTCCCCACGGTCTCCGGCGTTCGGTCGACGTCCGCCCTCCTCGTCGGCTTGATCGCGCTCAGCGGAGCGGTCGTGGGCGGGCCGGTGGGCTGCGGCGCGGGTGACGGGCCGCGCCCCATCCTCGAAGCGTCCACGACCCAGGCGGCGCGTACGGGGGCCGACGACCCCACGGTGGTCGCCGCGGACGCCACCACGACCCCCGCGTGGGGAGCGGCCCACCCCGTGGTCGTCGTGACCGTCTTCGCGGACCTGGAGAGCCGCCTATTCGGGCAGGTCTATCCGTTGCTGGATCGCCTCGTGGGCACTTACCCCGAGGACGTCCAGATCCAGTTCCGACATCGGCCCGATCCCTTCCACGCGGCGGGGATCGTCGCCAGCCAGGCGCTCATGGCGGCCCATCGGCAGGGGGCCTTTCGGCCCTATCTGGACTTCCTGTGGCGCTACCGCGGCGCCTGGACGGTGGACGAGGCCGGTGTCCCCCGCCGCGACACGCCCGCGTTTCGCCTGGCCTTCGTGGAGCTCGCGGAGAAGATGGGCTTGGATGGCGAGCGCTTCGCGCGAGACCTGGGGGTGGACCCAGCCCACGCGGGCGACGAGGAGGGGGTGGCGAAGCCGGCCAAGGCCATCCTGGACAAGCTGAACCAGGACGCCATGAAGGCCGTCATGCTTACCGGCCGCGGGGTGCCCATGCTCGCCGTGAACGGGCGCTCTCTGCGCGTGGGGAACCGCGATCTGTTCGGCACCATCCTGAGGGCTGTCCGCGCCGAGCGGCGCAAGGCTTACGCGCTCATGGCCCAGGGCTTGAAGCGGGACGACGTGGTCACGCGCCGGGTCATCGAGAACACGCGCAACCCGCGCGCCGCCCGTTGGCTCATCGCCGACGAGCCCCTGGGCGAGGACGACGCGACCAAGGCCAAGGCCAAGGCCAAGCGCTCGGGGCGGACCATCACCAAGGAGGTCTGGAAGGTCCCCACGGGGCGCGGGACGCCTTCCCAGGGAGCCCAGGACGCGCTCGTGACCCTCGTTGAGTTCTCGGACTTCCAGTGCCCCTACTGCGCGCGCCTCCGGAAGACCGTCGAGGCCCTCGTGGCCGCCTACCCCCAGGACGTGCGCCTCGTCTTCCGCAACTATCCGCTGGAGTTCCACCCCCACGCCAAGGGCGCGGCGCTGGCCGCCCTGTGTGCCCACGCCCAGGGGAAGTTCTGGGCCATGCACGACGCCCTGTTCGACCACCAGGGGGAGCTGGGGGACGCCCTGTACGACAAGCTCGCGGCCCAGCTCGGCCTGGACGTGGCGCGCTTCGACGCGTGCCGCGCCGCGCCCGAGACCTCCAAGCGCTTGGAGGCGGACATGGCCGCGGCCCAGGAGGTGGGCGTCACCGGCACGCCCGCGCTGTTCATCAACGGCCGCAAGGCCTCGGGGGCGCTCCCCTACGCGCAGCTCCGCGCCGTCATCGACGAGGAGCTGGCCGCGGCGCGCAAGCGGGCGCCTCGCGATGGGCGCGGGGAGGCGCTGTACGCCAAGATCATCGAGCACGGGAAGGTGCTGGCGCTGCTGGACCCGGAGGTGCAGAAGACGCCCAACGTGGGCGCGCCGCGCTTGGGACCCGCCGATGCCCCGCTGAAGCTCACGGTCTTCTCGGACTTCCAGTGCCCCTACTGCCGCCGCGCGGCGCCCGTGCTGGAGCGGGTCATCGAGGACCACCCGGGGGAGGCGAGCCTCTCGTTCATCCACTTCCCGTTGAGCTTCCACCACTTCGCCGAGAGGGCGGCCAAGGTGGCCCTCTGCGCCCAGCGGGAGGGCAAGTTCTGGCCGGTCCACGACGCCCTGTTCGGCGTGGGGGGCGGGGCGCCGCGGCTCAACGACGAGGTCATCGACCAGGCCATTACCAAGGCCGGGCTCGATCCCAAGGTCGTGGCCGCGTGCGTGGCCGACCCCGGGACCGCCGCGCGGCTGGAGGCCCACAAGCAGGCGGGCGCCGACGCCCACGTCCGCGGGACGCCCACCGTGCTCGTGAATGGGCGGCGGCTCCTCGTGCCGGTGGGGCGGATCAACGCGTCTTTCGATCGCCTCCTGAAGCTCGTGCGGGAGAAGTAGCCGATCGAGCCGTGTGCGCCCGGGGGCTCAGGGCAGGTCCACGCCCCAGCGCCGGAGCAGCGCCAGGAGCTTCATGAGGGGCAGCCCCAGGATGGCCGTGTCGTCCGCCGTGACGGGATCGGCCTGGATGCGCTCGAACAGCGCCACGCCTCGGCGCTCCAGGAGGTAGGCCCCGGCGGCCCACAGCGGCTCGTCGTGGGCGACGTAGGCGCGGATCTGCGCGGGTGTGAGGGGGCGCATGGTCATGCGGTGGACGTCCACGTCCACGAGCGCCTCGCCCGTCGCGGCGTCCACGACGGCGACCGCGGTGATGAGGCGGTGCTCGCGGCCCGCCAGGCGCGCGAGTTGGGCCTCGGCGCCCTCGGGCGTGCCGGGCTTGCCCAGGCGCTCGCCGTCCAGCTCTGCGATCTGGTCGGACCCGATGACGAGGGCGCGGGGGGGAAGCCCGCCTCGTGCCGCCACCGCCCGCGCCTTGGCGAGCGCGAGGGTCCTGGCGAGGGGCTCGGGGGCGAGCCCGTCGGGGTTGGCCTCGTCCACCTCTGGTGCCACGGCCGTGAACGGCACGTCCAGCCGCGCGAGGAGGGCGCGTCGGGTCTCGCTCGTGGAGGCCAGGACGAGGGGCCGTGAGAGGGCGGGAGTGTATGTCCCCGGCGCGTCTGGCGACTGCCGCTGCCCACGCACTACTCTGGGTACACCCAGGCGTCCGCGGGATCCGTAACAGACCAAA
>CAYZID010000076.1:0-23021 GCA_964478315.1 uncultured Myxococcales bacterium
TGGCACGCACATCGACTCGCCGTGGCTCGGTCCGCCTTTTCAGGATGGGAACTGGACTAGAAGCACGATGCAGAACCCAGACCGAGCGGGCGCGAGCGAGGGTGGTGCGGCCGCGGTCGCCCAACCCCGAAGGACTGGCCGTAGTCAATTCGAGGGGTTCGCGGGGGCGCGGGTCGAGAGCCCCGCGCCGTCGTGGGTGAAGCCGGGAGGGACGACCCGCCCTGCCTTGGGGGTCAGCGGGGCGTTGGCGTGCCTTGGGATTGCGGTGCCCCGGGACCCGAGGCTTGACAGGGAGGGACGGGGGGCGAATGGTTGGGTTCCAACGGTCGTGCACACGCCGCGTGGCGACCGAGAGAGGAACCCTTCACGATGAACCCCAGCCGACCCGACACGCGACCGGCCGCCGGGCAGTCCACGGCGTTGGGCTCCGGGCTAGAGGTGGCGCGCTCCAGGGGCCACCTCTCCGCACGGTGCGCGGTCGCCGCGAGGTGGATTGCCGGCTTGGTAGCCTTGGTCGTCCTCGTCTCCACCCTCCCTTGGGAACTCTCCCTGGGGATCCCCTCACCCCGCGTCCACCGTGGGTTGGCGGCCGAGCACGGGACCCATCGCAGCCCGCACGACCAGGACCATACCGGGGAGCACACCCCCTGCGACGATGGGTGTCTGTGCCCCATCGGTGGCGGCTTGGCGCTGACCCCCCCCGAGCTGACCGAGACCCTGGACTACACGCTGACTCCCATGCTGGAGGAGCCGTGTTCCCCACCGCGCGTCCTGGGTTCGCAGGACGTACCCCGCCGCATCGACCATCCCCCGAGGGCGGTTTAGGGCTAAGACCCAAGCGCCGAGAGAGGGCCGCCGCTCCAGGCTGCACGTCTCGTGCGAGCGCCCGTCCATTCGGTGATGGTCTAGCCTAGCCACGGCGCGCCGCCGCACGTGAGCTGCCTCTTGGCCGTCCGAATTCGACCGGTCGCTGGTCTCCGTGCAGGCCGGCGCAGGCTGCGTCCGAACATCCCTCTTGCGCAGGGGGCGTCGGCTGCTCATCTCCCTCGCCGCGTCCCCAGCGCCGGGTGGCGGTCACCTGACCGCCTCCGGGCTGGGCTGCGCCGCGCGACAGGCCGTACGCCCATCGCCTCACACCACCCACAGATAGACGAATCTCTCAAGGAGAACGAACCCTTGCCGAAACGAAGCCGCGTATCGAAGACCTTGTTCGGGCTAGCCCTGGCGCTGGCCTTGGCCCAACCCTTGCCCAGCGGGTCGCCTCGCTGGATCGCCGCGGCCGCCGCTCGCGCCGCCGCTCCTCCCCCCAAGACAACCGCCGGGATCCCGGGGAGCCCGCTGACGCTCGTGGACGCTCTCGCGGCGGCCCGGGCTCACAACCCCACCCTGACGGCCGCGCGGGCCGCGGTCGATGAGGCTCGAGCCCAGGTCCAGGGGGCGCGGGTCACCGTCCCCTACAACCCCCAGGTCTTCCTGGAAGGGGGGCCTCGGGTAGGGAGCGAGACAACCCTCGAGCTCGACGTGGGCGCCATGCAGCGCCTGGAGACCGGTGGTCAGCGCCGCTATCGCGTGCGCCGCGCCCAGGCTGGCGTGGCCGTCTCCCGCGCCCGCGTGGACGAGCTCGCTCGTCAGGTGGAGGCCCAGGTGGCGCGCGCCTTCTATCGCCTCCTGGCGGCCCAGGAGCGCTTGACCATCCTGGCCGAGAACGAGGAGCTGGCCCGCACCGTCTGGAAGCTGGCCGTGGCACGGGAGGAGGCCGGGGACGCTACCCAGCTCGACGTGAACGCCGCCCGCCTGGGGCTCGCCGAGGCCACCCGGCGCACCCTCGCCGAGCGTGGCCGCCGGGACGCCACGCGCTTGGAGCTCGCGCGCTTGCTCGGCATCACCGGCGCCGCGGTCTCCGACCTCTCCCCCAGCGCCGGAGGCTGGCCCGGGGTCGTCCGCGTCGCGGGCACCCTGCCGTCCCCCGCTCCTCTCCCCAGCCCGGGGGATCCGCGGGTGGCGAGGCTCATGGAGCGCGCCGTGCAGACGCGCCTCGCGTTGGCCGGCTTCCCCGACGCCCTGCGCCAGACCCGCGCCGAGATCCGCCTGGCCGACGCCGAGGCCAGCGCCGACGTGGGCGTGGGGCTGCGCTACTCCCACGATGACGCTGGCGAGGGTGTCCTGGCGAGCCTGCGGGTGTTCCTCCCCGTGTTCCAGCGCAACCAGGGGCCGCGGGCCCAGGCCCGCGCCAAGCGGCTGCGCCTGGAGGCCCAGGCCCAGAGCTTGCGCGCCCAGGTCCAGGCCCAAGTCCAGCGCGCGCTGGTGGCCTATGCCCAGGCGAGGGAGGCCGCGCGCCTCTACGACGACGAGGTCATCGAGGCCCAGCGCGAGAGCTTGGGCCTCGTGAAGAAGGCTCTGGACGCGGGCAGCACGGGCGTCGCCGCCTTGCTGTCCATCCAGCGAGAGCTCCTGGCTGGGCGCGAGGGCTACCTGTCTACGCGCCTGGCTCTGGCCCTCGCGCGGGCCGACCTGTTGGCCGCCCTGGGCCTGCCCCAGTCCGCTGATCCCCTCACCGCGACGGGCGGAGACACCTCCCCCGCGCCCACTACGAACCCCGCCCCCCAGCCCGCCCGTGTCCAAGGAGAGAGCCGATGAAAGACCTGTTGTCCCGCGTAGATGACACGAACCCGTTGCACTGCATGCCCCAAGGGCAGGGGGCGGCCCTCTCGCCTGCCACGGTGGGGCCCCACCGACACCGGTTGCTGAGCCTGGTCCTCCTGCTCGCGGGGGCCTTGGCGTTCGCCACCGCCGCCTGCGAGAAGGCTGGTGAGGCCGGTGGGGCCGGCGAGGCCGGCGAGGCCGGGGAGGCCGGGGAGGCCGGGGAGGCCGGGGAGGGCGGCCTGGAGATGACCGACCGCGTGACGGTCGCCCCCGAGCCCCTCAAAGCCATGAAGCTTCAGTACGCCCGCGCCGAGGTGCGGGAGCTGGCGCCGTCGTTGACCTTCCCCGCGGAGATCGTCCCCGTCCCCGACCGATACGCCACGGTGGGCCCGCGCGTGGCCGGGCGCGTCGTGGAGATCCGCGTGAACGTCGGGGACGAGGTGAAGGTCGGTGACGTCCTCGCCGTGCTGGAGAGCGCCGAGGTGGGCCGCGCCTGGTCCGACCTCATGGCCGCCCGGGCTCGGGCCGGCGTGGCGCGCCGCGCGGTGAAGCGCGCCAAGCGCCTGCAGGCCGACCGCATCGCCTCCCAGCGCGCCGTGGAAGAGGCCCAGGGGGCGCTGCGCGTGGCCCAGGCCGACGTGCAGGCGGCCGAGACGCGGCTCAGGATCTTCGGTGCCCTCCCCGAGCCGGGGGAGAAGGCCGGCCCGCGCTCGGACAACCCATCGCGCTTCGACCTCAAGACGCCCCTCGCCGGCACGGTCGTCACGCGCGAGTTGCATTTGGGGCAGTGGGTGGAGCCCAAGGACACGCCCATCGAGGTCATGGATCTGGCCCAGGTGTGGGTGCGCGCGGACATCTACGAGCGCGACGCTCAGCTCGTGCGTGAGGGGATGAAGGTCGAGGTGGAGCTCCGGGGGATGCCCGGCGAGCCTCGCGTGGGCACCATCGCCCTCGTGGGTCGCGTCTTGGACGAGCGCACGCGGACGCTGCCCGTGCGTGTGGTCCTCGACAACCCCAAGCGCGACCTGCGGCCGGGGATGTTCGCCGTCGTGCGGGTCCAGGGCGTGCACGGTCACGACCGACAACGGCGGCTCGCCATCCCCTGGGCGGCCGTCCAGCGCGTGGATCAGCACCCCGCGGTCTTCGTGCGCGAGGCGCCCGGGGTCTTCGTGCTCCACCGCGTGCACATCGGAGAGCGCGCCGGCGACTTCGTGGAGGTCATCAACGGCCTGCGCCCTGGGGATGAGGTCGTGGGCGACGGGAGCTTCCTGCTCAAGAGCCAGCTCCTCCGCGGTACGCTCGGGGAGGATGAGTGATGGCGGCGCGACTGGTCTCATGGGCCCTCAACAACCGCTTCCTCGTCATCGTCTTGTGGCTGCTGCTGGTGGCCGTGGGCGTGGACGCCTTGCGGCGCCTGCCCATCGACGCCGTGCCGGACGTGACCAACGTCCAGGTGCAGGTGCTCACCAAGGCGCCCGCGCTGGCGCCGCTGGAGGTGGAGCAGCTCATCACCTACCCGGTGGAGGCCGCCATGGCTGGGCTGCCGGACTTGGAGGAGGTGCGTTCCGTTTCCAAGTTCGGCCTGTCCGCCGTGACCATCGTCTTCGAGGAGGGCACGGACATCTATTTGGCGCGCCAGCTCGTGGCCGAGCGCCTCACCGAAGCCCGGGAGGCCATCCCCGAAGGCTATGGCTCCCCGGAGATGGGCCCCATCTCCACGGGGTTGGGTGAGATCTACCAGTTCGAGGTCCGCGGCGAGCCCATGTGCAAGCCGGGGGAGGAGAACGTCAAGGGCGGCGAGAGCGGCGCCAGGAACGCCGACGGCGCGGTCGAGCACTGCTACACGCCCATGGAGTTGCGGACGATCCTCGACTGGTTCGTGGCCCTGCAGCTCAAGAGCGTGCCGGGTGTGGTGGAGATCAACACGTTCGGCGGCGAGCTCAAGACCTACGAGGTGGCGCCGCGACCCCAGGACCTGCTGGCCCACTCGCTGCCCCTCGGCGAGCTGTTCGAGGCCCTGGAGCGCAACAACCGCAGCAGCGGCGGCGCCTACATCCTGCATGGTCGCGAGCAGATCCTCATCCGCGGTGAGGGCCTCATCAAGAGCCTCCGCGACGTGGGTGACGTGGTCATCCGCGCCGATGAGGAGGGGCGGCCCCTGCGCGTCCGCGACGTGGCCGACGTGCGCTTCGCGCCCATGGTGCGACAGGGCGTCGTCACGCGCGACGGCCGCGGGGAGGCGGTGGTGGGCATCGTCATGATGCTCATGGGCGAGAACGCGCGCGTCGTGGCGGCGGGCGTCCACGAGAAGCTCCAGGGGCTCGCCAAGAACCTGCCCCCCGGCGTGACCATCGACACGTTCTACGACCGCACGGAGTTGGTCCAGCGGACGATCACGACGGTGGGCACGAACCTCCTCGAAGGGGGGCTGCTCGTCATCGCCGTGCTCCTCCTCATGCTGGGGAACCTCCGCGGTGGGCTCATCGTCGCCTCGGCCATCCCGTTGTCCATGCTCCTGGCGGTCATCGGGATGGTCCAGGCCAAGGTCTCGGGCAACCTCATGAGCCTGGGCGCCATCGACTTCGGCCTCATCGTCGATGGCTCGGTGGTCATGATGGAGAACGTCTTTCGTCTGCTGTCCGAGCGCCGTGGGCAGGGGATGACGCCCCGCGAGGCGGTGCGCGAGGCGTCGGTCGAGGTCGCGCGCCCCGTGGCCTTCGCCGTGGGGATCATCGCCCTGGTCTACGTGCCCGTGCTCACCCTCCAGGGCATCGAGGGCAAGATGTTCGCACCCATGGCGCTCACCGTCATCTTCGCCTTGGCGGGCTCTCTCCTCATCGCCTTGACGTTGGTGCCCGTCCTGGCGTCGCTCTTCATCCGGCGCGCCCCCAAGCACCACGAGACGCTGCTCGTGCGCGCCTTCTCGTGGCTCTACCGGCCCACTTTGGACTTCGCCATGCGACATCGCCTGGTCGTGGTCACCGCGGCGGCGTTGCTCTTCGGGGCAGCCACCTGGACGGGGAGCCGCATGGGCGCCGAGTTCTTGCCCAAGCTCGACGAGGGGGCCATCGCGCTCCAGGTCTGGCGCCTGCCGTCCGTGTCCGTGGAGGAGGCGGCCAGTCAGTCCTCGCATCTGGAGTCGGTGTTGCTGGAGGAGTTCCCGGACGAGGTCCGCACGGTGCTGTCCAAGACCGGGCGCCCAGAGATCGCCACCGATCCCATGGGGGTGGAGATGAGCGACGTCTTCGTCCTGCTCAAACCCCGCGCCGAGTGGCGCTTCAAGGACAAGGCCGCGCTGACCGAGGCCATGGAGGAGGTCCTCAACGAGCGCATCCCGGGGGTTGCCTTTGGGTTCTCCCAGCCCATCGAGCTGCGCGTGAGCGAGCTCATCGCGGGCGTGCGCTCGGACGTGGCCGTGAGCATCTACGGCGAGGACCTGGGCGAGCTGGAGCGGCTGGGTGAGGCCATCGCGGACACCCTGCGCGGGGTCTCCGGCGCCGCGGACGTAAAGGTCGAACAGGTGGCGGGGCTGCCCGTGCTCACCGCCACGGTGAACCGGCGCGCCATCGCCCGCTACGGCGTGAGCGCCGACGAGGTCTTGCGCGCCATCGAGACCGTGGGCGGGCGCGACGTGGGGGTCATCCTGGAGGGCGAGCGCCGCTTCGCCCTGCGCGTGCGTTTCCCCAAGGACGTCCGGCGCAGCGTGGAGGCCATCGAGCGCATCCCCATCGCGACGCCGAGCGGACGCATCGTCTCCCTGGGCGAGCTGGCCGACTTCGACCTGGAAGACGCGCCGGCCCAGGTGAGCCGCGAGAAGATCCGCCGCCGCCTGACGGTGGAGTTCAACGTCCGTGGGCGGGACATCGCCTCGGTGGTCAAGGACGCCCGCGCCGCCATCGACCGCGCGGTGCCCCGGCCTCCGGGGTACGTCCTGGAGTGGGGCGGGCAGTTCGAGAACCTGGAGCGCGCCTCGGCGCGCCTCGCCGTGGTGGTGCCCTTGGCGCTGCTGCTCATCTTCGTGCTGCTCTACGGCGCCTTCGACGCGGCGCGCCCCGCGGCCCTCATCTTTCTCAACGTCCCCTTCGCGGCGGTGGGCGGGGTCTTCGCCCTGTCCATCCGCGGGATGCCCCTGTCCATCTCGGCGGGTGTGGGCTTCATCGCCCTGTTCGGCGTGGCCGTCATGAACGGCGTCGTCTTGGTGTCCTACATCCGCAAGCTCCAGCAGGAGCAGGGGATGACGCCCATCGAGGCGGCCCGCGAGGCCGCGCTGGTGCGCATGCGGCCCGTGATGATGACGGCGCTCGTGGCGGCGCTGGGGTTCATCCCCATGGCGCTGTCCTCGGGCTCCGGGGCCGAGGTCCAGCGACCGCTGGCGACGGTGGTCATCGGTGGGCTCATCACGGCGACGCTGTTGACCCTGCTGGTGCTGCCCACCATCTACGGGTGGTTCGCGTCGGGCTCTGAGGGCGGCCCCAAGCCCGCCCCCGAGGCGCCCGGCGAGCCCGCGGACGGTGCCGCCGCCCCGGCCGCCTGATGCCACGACGAGCCCCCAGCGTCCTCACGGTGCTGGGGGCTCCTTTCGTTCGAGGCCTCTCCACCCACCGTGCCCCGCGCCGGGCGGGCGCTCAGGGCGTCCGGGCGCGGCGGAGGGGGAGGGTGAGGCACCGGGGGCCGCCGCGACCGCGGACCAGCTCATGCCCGCCCAGGGCCACGACGACCTTGTGGCCCTGGCTGGCGAAGTAGAGCGCGTTCGCCACGAAGCGCTCGGGCGTCACCACCTCGTAGCCCACCTGGTTCAGCTCGCGCAGCGTTCGCTGGTTGCGCCCATAGCTGAGGATGATCCCCGGCGCCAGCGCGAAGGCGTTCGCGCCGTCCGACCACTGCTCGCGGGCCTGGTGCGTGGGGTCGCTGCCGCCGCAGAAGACCGGCTGGAGGTCGATCCCCACCGCCCGGAGGCCGCCCAGGAGGTCCCGCCCGCCGTCCGCGCGCCGGACCGCGCCGCCCGCGCCCGGCCGGAAGACGTGCAGGCGCGCGCCCACCCCCTCCGGGTCGAGGACCAGCGGCGGGTAGATGAGACACCGCTCGGCGTCGATACGCGTGAACAGCGTGTCGATGTGCATGGACGCCCGCCGCCGGGGCATCTCGTAGCCCAGGACGACCTCCACGCCGCGGGCGAAGAGCAGCGGGGCCAGCCGTTCGACCGCCTGGAGAGGCGTGCGAATCCCCACGCCGACCAGCACCACGCGGTCGCTCAGCACCTGGACGTCGCCGCCCTCGATGGACAGCCCCGCGCGACCCCGGGCGTCCTCGCCGATGTCGAGCTTGGGCACGCCCGCGAACCGCGGGTGGTGGCGCAAGATGAGGCGCGTGAGCAGCATCTCGCGGCCCCGCGCCGGCTCCGCCGCGTAGGTCATGACCACGGCGTCGCCCACCGCCGCCGCCAGATCCCGCGCGAACAGCGTGTTGGGCGCCGGCCACCGGAACAGGCGCTCGCCCGTCACCGGGGCGCGCCCCGTGATGAGGGCCTCCGCCAAGCGCGGCGCGTCCAGGCCGCCCAACACCGCCCGGGCCTGGGCGCGCTCGTCGCCCGGGTAGAGCTTGGCCTCCAGCTCCAGGCAGCGGTCGATGGCGGCCGCGCGCGCGCCCTCGTCGCCCAGCGTTTGTACGAGCAGGTCCCGCCAGGCGAGGACCCCGCCCGGGCCCGTCATGGCCTCCAGCACCCCGAAGAGCTGCGCGTGCTCTCGGGCCAACTCCGGGAGCAGCACCAGATCGTCGAACAGCAGGTAGTCCTCGCTGGGCACGGGCGCGCCGCCCGCGTCCGGGCGGTAGCGTTCGAGGTTCTCGGGCACCATGAGGTCGAACTCGCGCCCCGGCGGGCTCACGACCACGCACTCCAGGGGCGCCAGCTCGCTGTGGACCTGGACGCCGAAAGCCGGGCCCCGGGCGTCGCCCCGCCCGCCCAGGGAGGACGCGCCGCTCACGCCGACGCCGCCATGTCCAGGACCGCCGCCACGCACTTGTCGATGCCCTGCGACACCGGGAAGATGGACGGCCCCAGCATATAGGCCGGCGTGGACGCGATCTTGAGCCGCTCGTCCACGACCACCTCGTCCACATCGGCGTCCACGTGCTCGGCGCCCATCTGCTCCAGCGCCCGCGCCGTGGCGAGGTCGTGGCCGATGGTGAGCTTGGGGTGATGCTCGCCCAGGATCTTGGCGCCCAGCGCGGGCGCGATGCAGATGAAGCCCAGGGGCTTGCCCGCCGCGTGGACGTCGCGCACGAGCCGCTCCACGTCCGGGTTCACGGCGCAGGCCGGGCCGTCGTTCGCGAAGGTGCACAGGTTCTTCGCCGCCCCGAAGCCACCGGGGAAGAGGAGCGCGTCCAGCTCGCTCGCCTGGACCTCGGCCAGATCGCGGATGTCCCCGCGGGCGATGCGCGAGGCCTCGGCCAAGACGTTGCGGCTGGCGTCTGCCACGGGCTGCTGGGAGCGGTGATCCACGACGTCCGCCTGGGGGATGTCCGGCGCCATGCACACGATCCGGGCGCCCGCGCGGTCCAGCGCCAGGAGCGTCAGGGTGGCCTCGTGGATCTCCGCGCCGTCCAGGTAGCCCGAGCCCGAGAGCACGACGCCCACGGTCTTCCCGCCGCCCTGCTTCGCTGCGCCTGTCGTCGCCATGTTCCTTCCTCCCGTCGCCATGGGTTAGGGTCCTGGGGATTAGACCACCCAACCGCTGGCCGCAACCCCCGCCCCTGCCCGGGGGCGCGTGCTAGCCCTCTTGGCCTCGGTGAACCCCATGAAGACTCGCCGCGCCCCGATCGGGTCCGCCCTGGCGGCCCTCCTGCTAGCCCTCCTCGCCCACTGGGCCGCCGGGTCCCGCCCCGCCCACGCCGTCGGCGGGCCCCAGGCCGGCGCGAAGCTCCGCGTGGCCGTCCTCCCCTTCGACAACGCCTCCACCGACAAGAGCCTGGACCCCTTGGGCAAGGGCCTCCAGTCCATGGTGACCACCGATCTCGCTCAGATCTCCCGCTACGATCTCGTGGAACGGGCGCGCCTGCTGGAGATCCAGCGGGAGCTGGCTCTCCAGCGCACGGCCGCCATCGACAAGGCCACGGCCGCCAAGGTCGGCAAGCTCGCGGGCGCCTCGCACCTGCTCACGGGCAGCTTCACCGTCCTGGGCGGCACCATGCGCATCGACGCGCGCCTGTTCGCCGTGGACACGGGCAAGGTGCTCCTGGCGGACAAGATCCAGGGTGACAAGGACGCCTTCTTCGACCTGGAGAAGGATCTGGTCAAGCGCCTCGTGAAGACCACTGGCGTCCACATGGCTCCCAAGGAGCGGCGCAAGGTCGCCCGCGTCCACACGGCGGACTTCCAGGCCTTCAAGAAGTACAGCGAGGGGATCGCCCACTTCGACGCCAAGGACTACGTGCAGGCCGCCGCCGCCATGCGTCAGGCCACCCAGATCGACGACGAGTTCGACCTGGCCCAGATGAGCCTGGCCGAGTACGAGCGGCTCGCCAGCCAGATGCGCGACCGCGCGGCCGATCTCAAGGCCGCCAAGGAGGCGGCCGAGCTCGCCAAGCGTGGCGCCGAGGCCAAGCGCGAGGCGGAGCTCTTGAAGGCCCTGTGGGAGCGCGTCTCCCACAAGCCCAAGGCCGCCGACCGCGACGCCCTCGTGGACTACCTCCTGGCCCTGCGGATGTTGGCCTTTGGTTACAGCAGCGCGGGGAACTACAACGCGCTCCCCTACACCTTCGAGCACAACGACGCCTTCGCCCTGCGGCGCGTGGGCGACGGGCTTTGTCGGCGCTACTGGGACGAGGCGCTCGAGGCGTGGCCCCTCCTGCCCCTCACCATCGACGACCGCCCGCCGTTCGACGTCCCCCTGTTCGCGACCGAGAAGTTCGACCAGTACTACAAGTACTACCGCGCCGGGTTGCTGCGCGTCATCGGCGGGGACGACCGGGCGGCCCAGATCCAGCGGCGGATGATGGTCATCGGCGACTCGAAGTTCGGCGCGCTCCACGACTTCGCCGCCTGCTTGGGGCTGGACACCGCCGGGGAAGAGCGCTTCATGGCGACCTACTACGACCGCGTGCGCGGCATCTACGACGACGCGCGCTGGCACGAGTCCATGCTGGACAACCTCGCGCGCGCCGCCCTGCGGGCCGGGCGCCTGGACGCCGCCGCGCGCTGGCTGGCCAAGGCCAGCAACAAGTCCAAGGACGCGCGGGTCATCGAGCGCATGGCCGCCCGTGTGGCCACGCTCAAGCGGGCCAAGGCCCTGCTGTCCCGCGCCGGGCGACGCGACCTGGCGCGGGAGCTCCTGTTCGGTCCCGCCAGCCACCGCAGCCAGGCGTTCCTGAGCGAGAGCTGGCTCAAGAAGGTGGCGCGCCTCACGGCCTCCAAGACGCCCACGTCCGAGGTGCTCTACCGTGTCAGCAAGACACGATCTCTGAGCCTGGCGCCGTACGTCTTCCTGGGCGACCGGCAGGCTTTCGTCGTCTCCGGCGGTGGCGCGCTGGTCACGGCCGCGCGCCCCAAGCCGTGGCACACCGGCGGGCTCCGCTACTACCTCCGGCGCCTGCGCCGAGGTGACGAGGAGCGCGCGACCTCGGTCGTGGTGCTGGACGGGCGCGAGGCCGCGGACCTCAAGCTGTCGGCCAAGGTCTCGTTCACGCCGCCCAAGGACTTCTGGCACGAGGACATCTCGTGGTCCGACGAGGCCCGCACCGTGGCCGACAGCGAGTACAACCGCGCCCCGGCCGAGGTGATGCTGGTCTTCGGGCTCCGCGACATCGACGTGCCGCGCCGGGAGGATCCGAAGACGAAGCGCCGCGTGCTCTCCAAGCCCATGACCGCGTGGGCGCTGTCGCTGCGCGCGGACGCGGACGCCTCGGTGCGTTTGGTGCGGCTCACCGAGCCTCGGCGCACGGCGGACATCACCTCCACGCGGCTGCTGGAGTCGGCCGTCCGGGCGAGCGCCTCCCAGCGCCTTCCACGCGACCGCCCTTTCAAGGTGCAGGTGAGCGTCAAGGGGCGTACCGTCACCGCCAAGGTGGACGGCGAGGCCCACCGCTTCACGCTGCCAGCGGCCGCGCCCGGCTTCTACGGCGCGGCCTTTTGGGGGGCTGGGTTTGCGGCGGTGGACCACCTCACGGCCAAGGTGGCTCGGAGGACCAAGTGAGCGAGAGCGCGACCAGATTCCACGCATTCGTCGTCGTCACGCCGGGGGCCGAGGAGGCCTTGACCGGGGAGCTGGAGCGGCTGCTGCCGGGGACGCGCGTCAAGCGGCGGGGTGGCGGCGTGGAGCTGTGGGTCCCGCGGGAGGGGCTGTGGACCGTGGCCCACTGGAGCCGCCTGGCCTCGTCGGTCCGGGTGCGCGTGGGCGCCTTCGAGGCGGCGCGCTTCGAGGAGCTGGAGGCGGGCCTGGGGCGGCTCCCCTGGGCGGCCTACGTGCCCGAGGGGGCCGTGGCGCGCGTGGACGTCGTGGCGCGCAAGTCGGCGCTGCACCACTCAAGGGCCATCGCGGAGCGGGTGGGGCGCGTGCTGGAGGGGCGGCGAGGGGCGCGGCCGGCCGGGGAGGGCGAGGAGCCCGAGGCGCGGGTGTACTTGCGGCTGGACCACGATCGGGTGCAGGTGTCCGTGGACGCCACCGGGGCGCCGCTCTATCGGCGCGGGTATCGACGGCACGTGGGCAAGGCGCCGCTGCGGGAGACCTTGGCGGCGTTGCTGCTCACGCACGCCGGGTGGCCCGGGGCGGGGGCCCGCGAGCCGGCGGCCGAGTGCCCACCGGCGCTGTGGGACCCCTTCTGCGGCTCGGGGACCATCCCCATCGAGGCGGCGGCCATGGCCTTGGGGCGTCCGGCGGCGGTGGGGCGCACGTTCGCCTTCGAGCGCTGGCCCACCCACGACGCGGACGCCTACGCCGTCTGGCGGACCAAGCTCGACGTCGTGGCTCGCGCGGCGGCGGGGGGGGCTGGGGGGTGTCCGCCCGTCGTGGGCTCGGACGTGGACGGGCGCGAGCTGGACGCGGCCACGGCGAACGCCAGGCGGGCGGGCGTCGAGGGGGCGGTGCGCTGGGTGCAGGGGGACTTCGAGGCGGTCTCGGCGGACATCCCACAGGGGACGTGGATCGTCACGAACCCGCCTTATGGCAAGCGCTCCACCGGGCGCGGGCCGTTGGGCCAGCGGGAGCCGGTGCGAGAGACGCTGCGGCGCTTTGGCGCCTTGCTTCGGCGCCGCCCGGACCTGCGCGTCGTGGCCCTGCACCCGGCGCGCGGCTTCGAGTCCTGGACCGGCCTGGGGTGGGAGCGGCTGGCGAGCGTGGACAACCGCGGCCTGGCGACGGGTGTCTACGCCCGTCGGGCTTGAGCCCGGACGGGCCCCAGAGGCGCGACGCACGATCCGGACCGAGCGGGCCGTGGTGGGGCCGAGAGCCCAGCCGCGGGGCTGCTTGTGAGGCGGGACGGGGCGGGCTAAGCTCCCGCTCGGCTCCGTCGAGGGCCGCCCCGCACCCGAGTCCCCATGCGCGCAGCCAACGAGACCCCGGGGCCCCCCGGTATCGGCAGGAAGGGCTATGATCTTCAAGAAGTTTTGGGCGTCCATCCGGGCGCAGATCAACAAGCTGGCCAACGTCTTCTGGGAGGCCGACCCCATCGCCCAGATGCGCTACGAGTACGACCTCGCGGTGGAGCAGCTCAAGGACGGCCGCGTAGGGCTGGAGCAGTACCGCGGCCTCGTGGAGAAGGTCTCACGGCAGGTGCGGGCGGGTGAGAAGCGCGTGGCCAAGCTCCAGGCCCAGGCCAAGGCCTATCTGAAGGTCGGCGACCGCGCCACGGCCGGCAAGTTCGCCCTGGAGGCCAAGAAGGCCGAGGCCGAGCTGGCCGACAACCGCGAGCAGCTCGCCATGCACGAGCGCGCCTACCAGAACAACCTCAAGAAGATCAAACACGCCAACGAGAAGCTCGCCGAGGTCCGCGAGAAGATCCAGAAGTACGACGCCGAGCTGAAGATGAGCGAGGCCGAGGCCGAGATCGCCAAGATCTCCGAGGGCTTCGACATGAACGTCACGACCGACTTCGGGCAGCTCGAGACGGCCATCCAGGAGCGCATCGACGGTAACCGCGGCAAGGCGCGCGTGGCCGCCGACCTGAGCGAGAAGGGCATCGCGGACATCGAGGCCGAGGAGCGCATGGAGGCCGCCATGGCCGAGGACGCCCTCAAGGACCTGGAGATCGAGATGGGTCTCGTGGCCCCCGCCCCCGCCACCGACGTGGACAAGGCCCTGGGGCCCGCCGTCGTCACCGAGGAGTCCTGAGGCGCACCGCCGCCCAGCGGCGCCGCGCGTGAGCGGCGCCCCGCATCCCCACACCGCTGCACGCACCGTCACCCAGCCCCTTGGAGGGACCCATGGCCGGAAAGCCCAAGCCAACGTTCTACATCGCCGTCTTCGTGGTCATTGCCGGGCTTTTGGGGTTCGCGCTCTGGCGCCTCAACTCCTCGGACGAGGGTTCCAAGCAGAGCGGCTCCAAGGCGGACAAGGCGCAGACCTTCTCCAAGGAGGACATGGACAAGGTCAAGCAGCCCGCGGAGGCGGCGGACAGCGAGGGGATCACGACCGTCAAGGAGTACTCCTACGTCCCCACGCAGAAGCTGCCGGACGTCAAGGGCGTGAGCAACTACAAGCCCATGGAGGACAACACCGTCCGCTTCGCCATCAACGTGTGGGCGGGCTGGGCGCCCATCATCTACGCCAACGAGGGGTTCAAGCCCGGGAAGGTCTGGAAGACCAAGGACGGCAAGGAGTTCAAGGTCGAGCTCAAGCTCATCGACGACCCGGTCGCCATGCGGGACGCCTACGCCGCGGGGGAGGTCCACATCGGCTGGGCCACCGTGGACATGCTGCCGCTGTTTCTGGAGGCCCTCCAGAAGGACAGCCGCGTCATGCCGCGCGTCTATCAGCAGATCGACTGGTCCAACGGCGGTGACGGCATCGTCGTCCGGGACAGCATCAAGACCATGGCCGACCTCCGGGGCAAGACGGTGGTGCTCGCCCAGAACTCGCCGTCCCAGTTCTTCGTGCTGAACGCCCTCATCAACGCCGGGGTCCAGCCCGCCGAGGTGAAGTTCAAGTACACCCAGGACGCCTTCCAGGCGGCCGCCGCCTTCAACGCCGACAAGTCCATCGCCGGTTGCGTGTCCTGGGCACCGGACATCTACAACCTCCAGAAGATCCAGGGCAACAAGCTCATCGTGTCCACGGCCACGGCCAACAAGCTCATCGCCGACGTGTGGTTCTCCCGCGCCGACTTCGCCAAGGACCACCCGGACATCATCGACGGGATCGTGCGGGGCATCTTCGACGCCATGATCGCGCTCCAGCAGCAGCCGGCGAAGGTCCAGGTCTCCAAGTGGATGGCGGACGGCTACTCCATCCCCGAGGCGGAGACCCTGGGGATGCTCGGCGACGCCCACTGGACCAACTATGCGGAGAACAAGGAGTTCTTCCTGAACCAGAACAACCCCACGAACTTCGAGCGGACCTACAACACGGCCTACTTCATCTACCGCAAGATCGGCGCCGTGAAGAACAAGGTCCCCTTCGACAAGGTCGTGGACTTCTCCATCATCAAGTCCCTGGAGAAGATCCCCAAGTACGCGAACCAGAAGAACGAGTACGGGATCCGCTTCGCGCCCATGTCGGCGAGCACCATCCAGGCCGAGAGCGACGAGATCCTCACGAAGACGGTGGTCATCCACTTCTTCCCCAACTCCTGGGACCTGGACAAGAAGGTCAAGCGCACGGTGGACGGCAAGGAGGTCGAGGAGCTCTACGACCCCAACGCCGGGTTCGTCGTCGAGGAGGTGGGCAAGCTGGCCGGGCAGTACGGCGCGGCCCGCATCGTCATCGAGGGTCACACGGACGCCAGCATGAAGGGCCGCGTGCCGCCCTCGCTGGTCAAGGAGCTGTCCACGAACCGCGCCAACGCCGTGAAGCAGGCGCTCGTGAAGAAGTTCCCGAACCTCCAGCCCAACCAGTTCGCCGTGGCCGGCATGGGATGGGACAGGCCCGCCGACCCCAATGACCCCATGAACCACGCCAAGAACCGCCGCGTGGAGATCAAGGTCTACCCCGCCGAGGCCGGCGCCGAGTGATGCGCTGGCTCTTCGCCCTGCGCCGCGAGCCCCCCTGGCTGGGGGGCAAGCTCCTGGCCCTCATCGCCGTGGTCCTGGTCTTCCTCGGCTGGGCCCTGGCGACCAGTGGCATCCCCGAGGAGCGGGCCGTGTCGCCCACGGTCCTGCCCAGCCCGGGCGAGGTCGTCGCGAGCCTGGACTCGCTCGTGCACGAGCGGGCGCTGGTGAAGAGCATCGTCGCCACCCTGACCCGGGTCTTCCTGGGCTTCGGGCTGGCCGTCTTGGTGGGCGTGCCCCTGGGGTTGTTCGCCGGGTCTTTCCGCGCGGTGGAGGCCTTCCTGAGCCCGCTCATCATCTTCGGGCGCAACATCCCCATCGCGGCGCTCATCCCCCTGACCATCTTCTGGTTCGGCATCGGGGAGTCCCAGAAGGTGATGTTCATCTTCATCGCCACCGTGCCCTTCCTGTTCAGCGACGCGGCGGCGTCCGTCATCGCCGTGAAGCAGCGCTACGTGGAGACGGCCCAGACGCTGGGCGCTTCCGACGGCCAGATCATGCGCAAGATCCTGGTCCCCCTGGCGCTTCCCGACGTCTTCACCAGCGTCCGCTACCTCTTTGGGCTGGGCTTTGGCTACATCATGCTGGCCGAGCTGGTGGCCGCCGACCACGGCCTGGGCCACCTCATCGCCACCAGCCAGCGGCGGGGCCTGAGCGAGCACATCTACCTCATCTTGCTCATCATCACCGTGCTCGCCTTCAGCATCGACAAGCTCCTCCACTGGCTCCAGCGGGGGCTGTTCCCTTACCGGCCCGATCTGTAGTCCCCCGTAGCCCTACCTCGTGGCCCGATTCAGCCGTCGGAGAGCGACCGTGAGCGATCCCCAAGAGACCACGCCCCAGTCCGGCGACGGCGCGCCCGCCCCGTCGGCCGCGCCCCCCTCCGGGGGCTCGGGCCCGCCGCTCGTGGAGTTCCGCGAGGTCACCAAGACCTATGGCGAGGGGCCCGGCGCGTTCACGGCGATCAAGGACGTCTCGTTCGTGGTCGAGGACCTGCCCGACAAGGGCGAGTTCATCTCGGTGCTGGGCCCGTCGGGCTGCGGCAAGTCCACCGTCCTGCGCCTCATCGCCGGGCTGGAGCCCCAGCACCCGCCCACCTCGGGCCAGGTCCTCGTGGACGGCGCCCCCGTGATAGGGCCGGGGGCCGACCGGGGGATGGTCTTCCAGGACTACACGTCGTTCGACCACCGGACCGTGCTGGACAACGTCGCCTTCGGTCTGGAGTGCCGGGGCGTCCCCAAGGACGAGCGGCACGAGCGGGCGCGCGCCTGGATCGACAAGGTGGGCCTGTCCGTCTCCCAGGACGCGGGCAAGTACCCGCACGAGCTCTCGGGCGGGATGCGCCAGCGCGTGGCCATCGCCCGGACGCTCATCCTGGAGCCGCGCATCATCCTCATGGACGAGCCCTTCGGTGCCCTGGATCCCTCCACCCGCCTGCGCATGCAGGATCTGCTGGTGAACCTCTGGCGTGACCTCCAGGCCACGGTCTTCTTCGTCACCCACAGCATCGAGGAGGCCGTGTTCTTGGGCGACCGCGTCTACATCCTGTCGTCCTCGCCGGGGACCATCCTGCGTCAGATCGACGTGCCGCCTCCCGACCGCCCGGCCCGCGCCATGCAGCGCGAGACGGCCTTCCTGGAGCACGTCTTCGACATCCGCGACACCATCGAGACGCTGGAGGCCTCCCAGCGGGCGGGGGACGACTGATGGCGGCGGCGCGAGGCGGACACCGGGGCGCGGGGATGCTGCGCTATCTCAAGGAGGCGTTCCTCTACCGCTGGAACCTCCTGCTGTTCGGCGGTGCCGCGGTGGCGGCGATGATCTCGGGTTCGCCGGACATCGCCCTGCCCATGGTGGGCGCGGCGGAGTTGGTCTACCTCGCGGGGCTCGCGTCCGTGCCGCGCTTCCAGCACGCCATCGACGCGAAGGCGGCGCGGGAAGCGGGCGGCGGGGAGCCTCCGGAGGCCGCCCAGCGCGCCACGGCCGCCCAGCGTCTGGCGGCCGCGCTTCGTGGCCTGGAGCGAGAGCGCCAGCGGCGCTTCGTGGAGCTCCGGCGGCGCTGCGTGGACATGCAGGCCCTGGCGCGGGGCGCGTCTGGGCAGGCGGGGGGCGTCCGAGGGGGCCCCACGCCCGCGCTGGATCGGCTGCTGTGGGTCTTCCTGCGGCTGTTGCTGAGCGAGCAGGCGTTGGCCCGCTTCTTGGCCGCCACGGACGAGGACGAGATCCAGGCACACCTGGCCGATCTCCAGGCGCGGCTCGCCAAGACCGACCCCGAAGATCCCGAGGACGAGCGCATCCGGCGCTCGCTCACCGACAGCGTGGCCACCGCCCAGCTCCGCCTGGACAACTACCGCAAGGCCCGGAAGAACAAGGAGTTCGTGGGCGTGGAGCTGGACCGCATCGAGGGGAAGATCCGGGCCCTGGTGGAGATGTCCGTGAGCCACGAGGACCCCGACTACATCTCTAGCCAGGTCGACTCGGTGGTGAACAGCATGGCCCACACCGAGGCGGCCATGCGGGAGCTCGACGTGGTGACGGGGCTCGGCGACGAGCTGGAGGAGCCGCCGTCCATCCTGGACGACCCGGCCCTCCTGGCCCTGGAGGGATGACGTGAGCGAGCCCACCGCCCCCACGCCGCCGGCCGCAGATGCTCCCAAGGTCGTGGCCGCTGCCCCGGATGGCACCCAGGCCGACCGCGTCGCCGGGCTTCCGGACTTCTACCCGGGCTGGGCGCGCCAGCTCGCCGAGCTCTACTTCTCGGGGACGACCTCCCTGTTCGTGGTCCACGGGAACGTCTTCGATCTCGTGCGGCTGTCCCAGGGCCCGCGCGACGGTGATCGGGCCGCCGCCGCCCCGCCGCGCTACGGGCGCCTCGTGGACTTCCTGGCCGAGCAGCTCTTCGGGCGGTGGGACCTCGTGCTCCACTACGACCTCGCCCGCGGGCTGCGCGCTCTGGCGGGCGCCAGCGGGGACGGACAGCGGCTCCGGGACATGGTGACGCTGCTCCACCGCAAGTTCGGGGATCCGGCGAAGCTCAAGCGCGACCCCACGCTCACGCTCATGGCGCTGGACAAGCTCATCCAGAAGAACCTCCTTAGCGCCGCGGGCGAGCGGCTGTCCGTGGCCATTCTGCTGGACCACGCGTCGTTCCTGGCGCCGCGGACGCCCAACCCGTCCCTCGCCGACCAGCGGCACCTCGTGACCCTGCTCAACTGGGCGTCGAGCCCCTACATCAAGCGGCTCAACGTGGCCTTCGTGGCCATCGACGCCCGCCTGGGCGCCGTCTCCGAGCGCCTCACCGCGAACCCCCACGTGGCTACCCTGGAGGTGGAGCTGCCCGACGAGGGTGCGCGGCGGGCCTTCTTGGAGAGCCTCGTAGGCGGCGCCGATGTGGCGCGCTTCAGCGACTACGGGCTGGAGGAGATCGCGCGTCTCACGGCGGGCGTGTCGCTCACGGATCTGGAGGTCATGGTCCGCGCCAGCATGGAGGGCGGCGCGCGCCTGAGCCGGGCGCGCTTCTCCGAGCGCAAGAAGCGCCTCATCGAGCGCCAGGCCCAGGGGTTGCTGGAGTTCCTGGAGCCTCGGTGGAGCCTGGACATGGTCGTGGGACACGAGGCGGCCAAGGCGCGGCTCCGGGAGGACGCCGAGCTCCTGGCCCGCGGCGCCCTGGACACCGTGCCCATGGGCTACCTCGTGTGCGGGCCCGTGGGCACGGGCAAGAGCTTCCTGGCCCAGTGCACGGCTGGCTCCATCGGCATCCCCTGTGTGAAGCTCAAGAACTTCCGCTCCAAGTTCGTGGGCGAGACCGAGGCCAACCTCCAGCGGGTGTTGGGCGTGCTGCGCAGCATGGGGCCCACGGTGGTCATCGTGGACGAGGCCGACGCCATGCTGGGCGATCGCCAGTCGGGCGGAGACGCCGGCGTGTCGAGCCGCGTCTTCGGCATGATCGCCCAACAGATGGGCGACAGCCGCTTCCGCGGGCGCATCTTGTGGATGCTCCTCACGGCGCGGCCCGATCTCCTCCCCATCGACCTGAAGCGCCAAGGTCGCGCCGAGGTCCACATCCCGCTGTTCTACCCGCAGACCCAGGAGGAGGTGGGCGCCATGTTCACGGTCATGGCGCGGAAGCTCGGGGCGCGCCTCGCTTCGGACGCCGTGCCCGAGGTGGGCCCGGACAAGCTGGGGCGCCTCTCGGGCGCGGACATCGAGGGGCTCGTGGGGCGCGCTTGGCGCAGGACCATCCTCGCCGCGGCGGGCGAGGACGCCGAGCCGGCCATCTCCCGAGCGACCTTGACCGAGGTGTTGGACGGCTTTCTGCCCTCCACCCAGTCGGCCGAGAAGGAGCTCCAGGAGGTCGCGGCCATGGTGGAGTGCACCGACCGGGCCTTCCTGCCCGCCGCCATCGCCGCGCGCATGGAGGACTACGGGGGGCGCGCCAAGCTCGACGAGCGCCTGGCCGCCCTCACCCGCCTCGTCGAGGGCTGAGGCTCTCGGGCCCCTGCGCCCCCCACCCACCATTCCCACTCACGACCCACCACCTGGAGGACCCCGTGGCACGTCAAAGCTGGTTGAACGAGGACGTGGAGCTCCCCGCCCTGGACGCGCGCGTCCAGGAGCTCGAGCACTTCACCGACGCCCTGGCGGACGGGGTCGTGGACTCGGCCGAGCTGTCGGCCCAAGAGGCGCGCCTGGTGGACGCCCTGCGCGCCGCCGAGGCCGCGCTCGACGACGAGCAGCACGCGCTCGTGACCACGGCCCTCCTGGAGCTCAGCGCCTACAACATCATGAGCACCCTCCACGAGCTCACGGGTCGGCGCATCGAGGACAAGTTCGGCGGCTGACCGAGCCCGGCACCTCACTCCCTGCGGCCCGTCCCGCGCCACGCGGGTTGATTCCGGGCGCGTGGTCCCCATGGTAACTCCGTCGGCGGGCGCGCCGGCGAGGGTCGCTGGGGCGCGCCAGGACGCCGTTTGTTCGGGGGCCCCTCCCCCGTTTGGTTTCCGAGGGGATGAGGTGGACGATGAGCCGTTTTGGGTATCCCTACGGCGGGGATGAGCTGCGCGCCCAGTTTGCGAGGGCCGTGGAGCGCGCCGTGGCCGAGGAGCGCGGACGCACCCAGGAGGCGTTGCGGGAGCTGGAGCGCTACCGCCGCGCCCTGCGGGAGCTGCGCGCAGAGCTGGAGGAGGCCCGCGAGGGGCTGGGGGAGGCGCGGCGCGAGGCCGAGGCCTGGCGCCGGGAGGCGCTGGGGGCGCGCGAGGAGCGGGCCACTTGGGAGCGAGAGCGTGCGGCGCTGGGCGAGCGCCTCGCCGCGGCGGAGGGCGACGCGGCGGCGCTCCGCGAGGCCTTGGACGAGGCGCGGGCCGAGCGGGCGCGGGGCGAGGGGGCGGCGGCGACCCGGCGGGCTCGGGACGCCGAGGCGCGGGCCGCGGACGCGGAGGCGGCGCTGGACGAGGCGGAGGCCGAGCTGGAGGACACCCGGGCGGAGCTCCGCGAGGTCCGGGCCCAGCGGGACGAGGCCCAGGCCGAGCTGGAGGAGGCGCGGGCCGCGCGGGACGAGCGTGGGGAGCCTCGGGCGGCGGGGGATGACCCAGCGGGCGACGACGTGGACCGGCTGCGCCGGCAGCAGCAGGCCCTGGCGCGGGACCTGGCGGCCGTGCGGCGCCGCCAGGGCGAGGAGCTGGAGCGGGCCCGGCGGGCGGAGCGGCTGGCCACCCTGGCGCCCTGGTTGGCCGTCATGGATGACCTGGATCGGGCCTTGGCCGCGCACCCAGAGGCCCGCGCCGACGACCCCTGGCTTCAGGGCGTCCAGGCCGTGCGGCGGCGCGGTGAGGAGGCCCTCAAGCGCCTGGGCGTCGAGCGCGTGGATCCGCGGGGAGAGCCCTTCGACCCGGAGCTCCACGAGGCCCTGGCCCGCGTCCCAGCCTCGCCGGGCGTGGCCGAGGGCACGGTGGTGGACGTCCACCAGGTGGGCTACCGCGCCGAGGACGGCGAGCTGTTGCGGCCGGCGCGCGTGGTCGTGGCCGGTGGCTAGGGACCTCCTATGTCCTTGATTCTGGCTTGCAGGAAGGGCAAGGGGTGTGAACGGGTTGGGATTGGGTTGACGTGACGCCGTCGTGAGATTGAGGAGTTGAGGGGTAGCGCATGACACACATCGAAGACCACTACAAGACGCTGGGCGTGGGGGAGGGGGCCTCCCAGGAGGAGATCAAGAAGGCCTACCGCAAGCTCGCGCGGGAGCTGCACCCCGACGCCAAGGGCGGTCGGGGGAATGAGGAGCGCTTCAAGGAGGTGGGGCAGGCCTATGAGGTCCTGAGCGACCCCGAGAAGCGCGCGGAATACGACACCATGCGTCGTGTGGCGCGCCAGGGCTTCGGCGGCGGCGCCGGGTTTGGCCGGGGCTGGCAGCCCGCGGGGAGCTACGGTGGAGGCTTCCACGCGGCGGGCGGGCAGGAGGTGGACCTCAACGACCTCTTTGGGGGCGGCGGCGAGGTGGACCTCAACGACCTCTTTGGCGGGTGGAGGCGCTCGCGTGGCGGACGCCCGCGGCCCGCGCGGGGGCGAGACGTGGAGGCCGAGGCGTCCATCACGTTGGAGGAGGTCCTCCACGGGGCCACGCGCCAGGTGAGCGCGCCCGGTGGGGGGCCGGGGCGCACGGTGCGCTTCCCGGCTGGGGCGACGGACGGGGATGT
Organism: uncultured Myxococcales bacterium; assembly: GCA_964478315.1. GTDB lineage: Bacteria > Myxococcota_A > UBA9042 > PHBI01 > JAAZYN01 > CAYZID01. The sequence goes on from CAYZID010000076.1 coordinate 22,528, forward strand.
CGTGCGCGTGCGGGGTGCGGGGTTGCCCGGGGTGAGCGGTGGCCCGCCCGGGGATCTCCTGGTCCACGTGTCCGTGGCCCCCCACCCCGTATTCGAGCGCGACGGGCTGGACCTCACCCGGGACGTGACCATCACCCCATGGGAGGCGGCCTTGGGCGCCAAGGTCCTGGTGGGGACGCTGGACGGGACGGTGACCTTGACGGTGCCGCCGGGCGTCCAGGGCGGCCAACGGCTTCGCCTGCGGGGCAAGGGTCTCCCGGACCGCGGTGGGCGTCGGGGCGACCTCTACGCCCGGATTCGGATCGCCATCCCCAAGGACCTGTCCCCGCGAGCCCGGGAGCTCTTCGAGGAGCTCAGCCGCGAGGCGCCCCTCCACCCTCAGCGCTGACCGATGCTGCGGGCGCCGCCGGGGGGGACGGGAGGGGGCTGTGAGTCATGTTTCTAGTTCCCATCCTGAAAAGGCGGACCGAGCCACGGCGAGTCGATGTGCGTGC
>CAYZID010000077.1:0-22655 GCA_964478315.1 uncultured Myxococcales bacterium
CCGACGCCGCCCACACGCGGGATCCAAAGCCGAATCCCAGAGTAGGTGGCGGATTTGGGCACGAGAGGGCACCCTCTCTCGCTCCCCACCCGTCCCCCCCAGGCGCGGTGAGGCAAGCCACCCGCAACCGCGCCCCGTCGGGCTCGCGTTTCCCCGTGGAAACCCGCCGGTGGGGATGCTATCTCCTCAGCCCGAGACAGCGTGCGGGTCGACCGCGGCGGGGCCCGGCCGCCACGCAGGATCGTGCGCCGCCACGGAGGCGGCGTCTCCCGGCGGGCGGCCGACGTTGGGCTTCGAGGCCACGCGAACACCCGGCGGGGAGCTTCGCAGGTGCCCTCTCGCGCGGGCCGATGAGACAGAGCGTAAGGAGACGACATGACGACGGGGACGTTGCAGGAGACGAACCGCGAGGCGCAAGCCGGGGACGGGGCCCCGCTGGCGCCCGTCCTGGTGCTCGGCGATGAGGCCATCGCGCTCGGCGCCATGGACGCGGGCATCGGCGGGGCGTTCGCCTACCCCGGCACGCCCTCGACGGAGATCTACGAGTACGTCGAGGCGCACGCGGACCGGGGCCCCGGTCGGCCGCCCGTGGTCGCCCGCTGGTCCACGAACGAGAAGGTCGCTTACGAGGAGGCCTTGGGCATGTCGTTCGCCGGCAAACGCGCCCTCGTGAGCATGAAGCACGTGGGCCTCAACGTCGCCGCCGACCCCTTCATGAACTCGGCCCTCACGGGCGTGAACGGGGCCCTCGTGCTCGTCGTGGCCGACGATCCCGGGATGCACTCGTCGCAGAACGAGCAAGACACGCGCTACTACGGGGAGTTCGCGCGCCTCCCGGTGCTGGAGCCCTCCGATCAGCAGCAGTGCTACGACATGACCCGGGAGGCCTTCGAGCTCAGCGAGGCCCTGGGGCTCCCGGTCATCCTGCGGATCGTCACGCGCGTGGCGCACAGCCGCGCCGTGGTCCATCGCGCCCCCCCGGTGGATGGCGCCCCCCCCGCCGACGCCGAGGAGCGACAGCGGCCCGAGAACTGGACCCTGGTCCCCTCCAACGCGCGTCGGCGCAACCGTCGCCTCTTGGATCTCCAGCCCGAGCTCTTGGCCCGCGCCGAGGCCAGCCCCTACAACCAACTCCGTCTCCAAGGCCGAAAGGGGATCCTGTGCTCGGGGATCGCGTGCAACTACGTACATGAGGCGCTGGGCGAGGAGCACGACTGGTCCACCTTGGAGATCCGCCACTACCCGCCGCCCCGGGACAAGATCCGGGCCCTCGTGGAGCACTGCGACGAGGTGTTCGTCGTCGAGGAGGGCTACCCCTTCCTGGAGACGCGCCTCAACGGCCTCCTGGGCGTCCCGGGCCGCGTCATTCGGGGCAAGACGACGGGGGACTTGCCCGACGCGGGCGAGCTGAGCCCGGAGATCGTGGGGCGAGCACTCGGCGTTCACCAAGGTCCCCCTCCCCCTCCTCCCCAAGATCTCCCGGCCAGGCCCCCTGCCCTGTGTCGCGGCTGCCCCCACATCGACACCTTCCACGCCATGCTGGAGGCCACGGCAGACTTCGAGCACCCCCACCTCCTCAGCGACATCGGGTGCTACACCCTGGGAGCCTTGCCCCCCTATGAGGCCGTCCACACCGCGGTGGACATGGGGTCGTCCATCTCCATGGCGGTGGGCGCCGCGCGCGCCGGCCTCCGCCCCATTCTGTGCACCATCGGCGACTCGACGTTCACCCACTCCGGAATGACCGGTCTGCTGGACGCCATCCGCGAAGACGCGGACATCACCGTCCTCATCCTCGACAACTCCACCGTGGCCATGACCGGCACCCAGCAGACCATGGCCCACGGCGAGGAGCTCGTGGAGATCCTGCGAGGGCTCGGCGTGAACCCCGAGCACCTCCACGTCTTCGAGCCCTTCCCCAAGCGGCACACGGCCTTCGCCGAGCTCCTGGACCGGGAGATCGCCCACCGGGGGCTGTCGGTCATCGTGAGCCAGCGGCCGTGCATCCACGTCAAGCGCAAGGAGCGGGGGTAACCCATGGAGCAAAACATCGTCCTCGCCGGCGTCGGCGGCCAGGGGATCCTGACCATCGCCAAGGCCATCAGCATCGCCGCGCTTCGACGCGGGCTCGCCATCAAGCAGGCCGAGTCCCACGGCATGAGCCAGCGAGGGGGCGCCGTGGAGTCGCACCTCCGCCTGGCCGACCACCCCATCCACAGCGACCTCGTGCCCAAGGGCGCAGGCGATCTCATCATCGCCTTGGACCCCCTGGAGTCCCTGCGCTACGTGGAGTACCTCAGCGAGACCGGGCGGATCGTCACCAGCTCGTCCGCCTTCATCAACATCCCCAACTACCCGCCGGTCGAGGAGCTCCTCGCCCGCGTGGCGCGCATCCCGGGCCACGCCCTCGTGGACGCCGAGCGCCTGGCGCGGGCCGCTGGGTCCTCCCGGGCGGGGAACATGGTCGTCCTGGGCGCCGCCGCTGCCGACCTGTGCCTGGAGGCGGGTGAGTTGGAAGACGCCATCCGCGAGATGTTCGCCGCCAAGGGGCCCCGCGTCGTGGACACCAACCTCCGGGCCTTCCGCTTCGGCGTCAACGCGGCCGCAGCCTACCGCGACGCCCTGGGGCGTGGCGGATCTTCTCGGGCCGCACGCCACTGGATCGCCTCGCTGGCGCCGGAGCACCTGGCAGCTCCCGAGCCCCCGGACGCCGCCACCTTCGCCTTCCAAGACGTCCCCTTGGACGCCATGAGCGAGGCCGAGGCCCACGCCTTCGACCGCATCCTCACGCACGCGTACGAGAGCGGTCGCATGCAGCTCTACGAGCACGAGGTCTACGCCCTCGTCCAGCTCGTGGGGGCCATCGCCCCCCCGCGCCACGCCTTCGTGCCGCGCGGTGAGCCGGTCACCGCCGAGCTCCTGGCCCGCTTCCCCTCCGAGCGCCTGGTCCTCAAGCTGGTCTCCCCCCAGATCGTCCACAAGAGCGACGCCAACGCCCTCGCCTTCGTCCGGCGCGACGTGGACGCCGTCACGCGGGAGATCCAGCGCCTGGAGGGCGCCTTCGCCCGCGACCCCGACGTCCTCGTCGAGGGAGTCCTCGTCGTGGAGTTCGTGGACGAGGCGCGCAAGGGCTTCGGGAGTGAGCTGTTCGTGGGCATCCGGGCCACGCGGGAGTTCGGGCCCGTGATCGCCGCGGGCCTGGGCGGCGTCCACACGGAGTACCTGGCCCGCAAGATGCGCCCCCGCGCGGCGGTCGCCAAGGCGCTGGCCGACGAGGTCACGCCCGAGGAGTTCCTCGCCCAGTTCCGCGAGACGGCGGCCTACGACGTGCTCCTGGGCCGCGTGCGCGGCACCAAGGCCGTGACCACCGACGGGGAGCTGCTCCGCACCTTCCGCGCCTTCCTCCTCATGGCCCGGCGCTTCTGCGTGGACCGCGGCGCCGAGGGCCCGGACCTCCTGGAGCTGGAGGTCAACCCCTTCGCATTCCGGCGCGGGCAGATGCTCCCCCTGGACGGGCGAGGCCGCATGCGCCGGGTCTGGTCCCGGCCTGCGCCCCGCCCCCTGGAGCGGGTGAACCAGCTCTTCGAGCCCCGCACCGCCGGCGTGCTGGGCGTGTCGTCCACGAGCCAAAACTTCGGTCGGATCATCCTCGGGAACCTCCTCACGTCGGGCTTCGACCCCGCGCGGCTGCGCGTCATCAAGCCCGGCTGCGACCGCATCGACGGCGTCCCGTGCGTCCCATCGGTCCAGGCGCTCACGGAGCCCCTGGATCTGCTCGTCATCGCCGCCAAGGCCGAGCGCCTCCCGGAGGTCATCGGGGAGATCGCCGAGCACGGCAACGTCCACTCCGCCATCCTCATCCCAGGCGGCGTCGGGGAGACCGAGGGGAGCCAGGAGACCGAGGCGCGCGTGCGCGAGGCCATCGCGCGCTGCCGCGATCGCGCGGACGGTGGCCCTGTGTTCCTGGGCCCCAACTCCATGGGTGTGCAGTCGCGCCCCGGGGGCTACGACACGTTCTTCATCCCCAACACGAAGCTCGACAAGCGCTGGGACGCACCAGCCCGCCGCGCGGCGCTGCTGAGCCAGAGCGGCGCCTTCATCCTCAGCCGCCTGTCCAACCTCGAGTTCTTGGACCCCGCCCTGGCCGTCTCCATCGGCAACCAGGTGGACCTCACGCTCTCGGATCTCCTCCGCGCCACGGCTCGCCGCGACGACGTGGACGCCATCGGCGTCTACGCCGAGGGCTTCAACGACCTCGACGGGCTGGACTTCGCCCAGGCCACGCGCGAGGCCCGGGAGCGCGGGAAGACCGTCGTCTTCTACAAGGCGGGGCGCACCCCCAGCGGTCGCTCGGCCGCCGCGGGCCACACGGCGGCCGTGGCGGGGGACTACGAGGTCGCCAAGGCGGCCATCGCCCAGGCGGGCGCCATCGTGGTGGAGTCCTTCAAGGAGTTCGAGCAGGTCATGGAGCTGGCCACGGCGCTGCACGACAAGGCCGTGAACGGGCGCCGGGTGGCCGCCCTGTCCAACGCCGGCTTCGAGACGGTGGGGATGGCCGACGCGCTGCTGGGCGCTGGCTATGAGCTGGAGATGGCGCCCCTGGGGGACGCCGCCCGCGCGGCCCTGGACGCCATGCTGAAGGCCCAGCGGCTCACGGCGCTCGTGAACCCCCGCAACCCCCTGGACCTCACGCCCATGGCAAGCGAGGACGCCTACGAGGGGGCGATCCAGGTCTTCCTGGAGGCCCCGAACGTGGACGCCGTCGTCGTCTCCGTGGTGCCCATGACGCCCCAGCTAGCGACGACGCCCGAGGAGCTGGAGCGCCCCGGGAGCCTCGCAGAGCGCCTCCCGCGCCTGTTCGCCGAGGCCACCAAGCCCCTGGTCTTCGTGGTGGACGCCGGGCCCCTGTACGATCCCCTGGCGCGCGCCGTACGGAGCGCTGGCGTCCCCGTGTTCCGCTCCTCCGACCACGCGATCCGGTCCTTGGGGCGCTACCTCTGCGCGCGCTCCAGGGCCTGCTGAGGACACCGCCGGCGATCGTGGATGGGGCGCTGGCTCTGGCCAGCGCGCCATCCACCCAGCCCGGTAGCCCCGTGGGGGCCGCGAGACGCTACTCGCCCGTCCACTCCCCGCCGAACGCCGGACCCAGCTCATGGACGGCCTCCACGAGGGTCCGGGCGGCCTCCACGGTGACCTCGGGGGTGATCCCGTGCCCGAGGTTGAAGATGTGGCCCGGCGTGGGTCCGTAGCTCTCGAGGACGCGCCGCGCCTCCGCCACGATGACCTCGCGCGGGGCCCGGAGCACGGCGGGGTCCAGGTTCCCTTGGAGGGCGTGGCGTCCCCCGGTGGCCTCGCGCACGGCGCCCAGGGGCTGGCGCCAGTCCACGCTCAAGACCTCGCAGGGGAGCTCCCCCTGGGCGGCGAGGAGGTGGGCGCCGTCCTTGAGGTAGTGAACCACGGGCGCCCCCGTGTCCGCTAGCGCCTCGATGACCTGCCGGGTGTAGGGCATGGAGAAGCGCCGCCAGTGGGCCTCGCTGAGCACGCCACCCCACGTGTCGAAGAGCTGGACCGCCACGACGCCCGCCTCGATCTGGCGGCGCAGGTAGGCGATGACCACGTCCGTGAGGCGCTGCAGGAGGCGGTCGAGCACCTCCGGCGCCTGGTAGATGAGGGACTTGATCTCGTGGTGGTTCCGGCTGGTTCCGCCCTCCACGGCGTAGGTCGCCAGCGTGAACGGCGCGCCCGCGAAGCCGAGGAGCGGCACCCGCCCATCCAGCGCGCGGACGATGGACTCCACGGCCTCGTAGACATAGCCCAGATCGTCGGCCGCCTCGGCCCCCCGGAGCCGCTGGACGTGGGCCGCCGAGCGCACCGGCTCGGCGATGTGCGGTCCGGGGTTGAACGCTACGTCGAGCCCCATGGGCTCCAAGGGCACGAGGATGTCGCTGAACAGGATGGCGGCGTCCACGCCCACCTGGTCCACGGGCATGAGGGTCACCTCGGTCGCGAGCGCCGGGGTTCGGCAGACCTCCAGGAAGCTCGCCTTGCTCCGCAGCGCGCGGTAGCTGGGCATGTAGCGCCCCGCCTGGCGCATGATCCAAATCGGCGGGCGGTCTACGGGCTGACGCCGGCAGGCGCGGAGGAAGCGTTCGGTGGGGTTCATGGCTGCTCCGGGGACGGGGGCACCTGAGGGAGTGCGGCGCCGCGTTGGGGGCCGCGGGCCTTGGGCGGCCAAGAGGAACACGGCACCTCGCTCCCGTCCAGGGACGCAGCCGCCCGCCGTCTCACCGCTTGCCCGTCGCGGGCCGATCGCTCAGATAGGACGGCCAGTCCTTCGGGCTTGGGCGACCACGGCCGCACCACCCTCGCTCGCGCCCGCTCGGTCCGGGTTCTGCATCATGCTTCAAGAAGCTTGACTCACAAGGGCGGACCGAGCCAGGCGCCGCGTCGTGATTTCAGGTGGTTTCGCGAGGAGGGAGCGTGCTGGTGGCACGTGACCGACGAGGGGAACCGCCTGGAATCACAAGAGCAAGCCTGGCGACGGGAGGCGTTGTGAATCATGCTGCTAGGACAGCCCGCATCGCGGGCCACGCAAGCCCCATCTCCGCCCCCCCGGATCCAAAGCTCGGCGTACACGGGATTGCCACTGCGTCGGCGAAAACAGAACCCGAGAGGGGAGGACGAGGCGACCTCCTCCGTGCCTGCCGGCTACTTCTTCAGGTCGGCGTCCTCGACGAGGAGGTCGTAGACATACCCGGCGCCGAAGTCCTTGTGCAGCGCGATCTTGCCGTGGACGGTGACGATGTCCCCCACGGCCGCCTCGCCGGTGGTGGTCACGGCCAGATCATGGGTGGCGTCGTCGGGGTTGCCGGTGCCGTCCTGGATGTGGATCCAGTTCTTGCCCATGACTCGCGGCGTGTACTTCACGACCTTGCCGCGGACGGTGACCTCCTTGCCCCCCAGCTCGTCCTTGCCCGCCCACACCTCCGCGATCGTCCGCGCGTCGGGGCCTTCCGCCTTGGTGACCTTCACGCCCGCGTCCGCCGCTGCAACCGTCCCAGCCTTGTGCCCGGGAATGGCCCCCTTGCCCATGCTCCCGCTGGGGGCGGTGACGCCGGCGGCGGCGTGGGCGGCGGCCATGGCGCTCGACCCCGCACCACCCAGCTCCCCGAAATAGATCCGGTCGAACTTGCGCCCGATGGCCTTGCCCTCGAAGTCCTTCATCACCATGGGGTTGACGATGCTCACCTCATCGCCCTTGGACACCGTGGCCTTGGGCACCGCCGCCCACTCCTCGCCTCGCTCGGTCTTGAGACGCAGGTAGGAGTAGCTTGACGCGTCGATGCGCTCCAGCACGACGCCCTTCACCGGTGGCGGGCTGTTGGGGGCCGCGGTCCCCGCGGCGCTGGCCGTGGGGGCGGGCGCTACCTTGGCGGGGTCGCTGGGGGGGGGCACGACGGGCCCAGCCGGGGCTGCCTCGGTGGGCTGCTGCTGGCACGCGGCGGCGAGCGACGCGGTGAGAGCGAGGGCGAGCAGGGACGACGCGGTCTTGCGCACGGGAGACCTCCTTGGTTGGCGCAGCGCAGCCTCGGCCGCGCCGCGGAGGTCCCCATAACATAGGGCCGCGCCATGTCCCTACCTCCAAGGCGACCATCCCACGCCTGGCCGCCCATCCGCTGCGCTCCTCGGCGCGATCGCGGCGGGTGGAAGACCGCGTTCGCGAGCTCGAGCGCGTAGCTGTTGCAGGTCGGCAGTACACCGCCCGCGCGGTGCACCAAGACGTAGAAGACCGCCTACACGCCGGGGGCCAAAGCCGAACCCCAGAGTAGGTGCCAGAGCAGGTTGTAGATGCGGAGGAGGATCGCACGCCTTGGAGTCACCGGCGCCGGCGCGTACCATCTCGGGCGCCTGCGGCTTGCCAGAGGTACCCATGTCCCCCCTGCTGTTGACGGTGGAAGACGACGAGGATCTCGCCGACGTGCTGCGTTACAACCTCACCCGCGAGGGCTTCGAGGTAGAACACGCACCCACCGGGGCAGCCGCCCTGGACGCCGTGGCGGCCCGCCCACCCGACCTGGTGATCTTGGACGTGATGCTCCCCGATCTCTCGGGGTTCGAGGTCTGTCGGCGTCTCCGGGCCGCGCCCGGCACCCAGACCGTCCCGATCCTCATGCTCACCGCGCGCGGCGAGGAGCTCGATCGGGTCGTGGGCTTCGAGGCCGGAGCCGACGACTACGTGGTCAAGCCCTTCAGCGTCCGGGAGCTGGCGCTCCGCGTGCGCGCGCTCCTCCGCCGCGCCGCGCCCGCTCCGCCCGACGCCGCCCCCCAACCGGCCCCCCACCCCGTCTTGGAGGTCGGCGCCGTGCGGCTGGACGCGGCCGCTCACCGGGTGTGGGTAGAGGAGGAGGAGGTGGCCTTGACCGCGCTCGAGTTTCGCCTGCTCGCGGTGCTCCTGGAGCGCCGAGGGCGCGTCCAGACGCGCGAGCAGCTCCTGGGCGACGTGTGGGACATCCACAGTGACGTGACGACCCGCACCGTGGACACCCATGTGCGCCGACTCCGACAGAAGCTAGGCCCCGCCGCGGGGTACATCGAGACGCTCCGCGGGGTGGGCTATCGCATGCGGGAGGCCCCGCCGGGCCAGGGCGACACCCAACGTCCAGCGTCCACCGCGCCGAGCCCGTCTTGATGGGGCGCCAGTCCGGCTCGGGAGGAGGCCCGCCCCTGCTCACCTCCGCCGCAGCCACCCTCCTGGGGGTCGGCTTGCTCGCGGCGCTCGCCGTGGCGCTGCTGGTGTCGCTCCACGATCAAGCGCCCCCCGGCTCGCCTCCTGGCGCGGTGGACACGAGCGGCTGGGTGTTTTGGGAGGCCTTCCTCGTGGCCGTGGCGGTCGTGATCGTCGCGGGGCTCGGGGCCGCCCTGTGGCTTGCGCGCGACGCGCGGCGTCTCCTGGCGACCACCCGCGGCGCCGAGGCACCGCACGCGGCCACACCCCACAGCCCACACCGCCTCCGAGCGGCCCTGGAGACGGCCCTCCGCGACCTGGCGGAGGAGCGGGACCGCCTGCGCACCGTCTTGGACGCCCTAGGTGATGGCGTGATCGTGCTCGACGAAGCCCTCCGGATCCTGTCGCTCAGCCCGGCCGCCGCCCGCCTCCTCCAGGCTCGGGAGGTCCCTGGCGGGTGGGAAGGCCGCCCCCTCGTCGAGGTCGCGCGCACCCCCCGCCTCCACGAGCTGGCGGCGCTGGGCCGTGGGGCCCGCGTCCAGGACGAGGTGCGCCTGGGGCAGCCCGCGCGCTTCGCCTTCGTGCAGGCCGCGCCACTGCGCGCGTCGGGGGGGGTGGTCCTCGCGCTCCACGATCGCACCGAGGTGCATCGGCTCGAACGGGTGCGAGCCGACTTCGTGGCGAACGTCTCCCACGAGCTACGGACGCCCCTGGCCGTCCTCCAGGCCCACGCCGAGACCCTCGTGGGCGTCGTCGGACAGGACCCGGCCGCGGCCCGACGCTTCAGCGAGCGCCTGCTCGCTCGGGCGCGCCGCCTCGCCGCGCTCGTAGACGACCTCTTGGAGTTGTCCCGGATCGAGGCGGGCCGGCGTACCTTGGGGCGAGAGCCTGTGGAACTCGGGGCCATCGTCGAGGCCGTCCTGAGCGTGGCGCGAAACGCCGCGCAGGCTCGGGGGATCTCCCTGACGGGTCCCCTCGATCCGCCCTACCCTAACCCGGCGCCCGCATCGCCCGGCAGCCCGGAGTGGGCGGCCCCTCGGGCGTGGGCCGACCCCGGCGCCCTGGAACAGGTGCTCACGAACCTCGTGGACAACGCGGTGAAGTACGCCACCCGCACGGTCGCGGTCCGCGTCGTGGCGCCCTCCCCGCCGGCTCCGCGAGCGCCCACCCGCGTCCGCCTGGAGGTCCGCGATGACGGCCCCGGCGTGGCCCTCCACGAACGGACCCGCGTCTTCGAGCGCTTCTACCGCGGCGATGATGCCCGCACGGCCGCACTCCCAGGGACCGGGCTCGGGCTCGCCATCACCCGGCACCTGGTGCTGCTCATGGGAGGGGAGATCGGCATCGCGGACGGACCGGACGACGAGGGGACGGTGTTCTGGGTCGAGCTCCCCGCGGCCCCTCCCCCGATGGGCGTGCAGCAGGACGAGGCGGCGGACCACGAGCTGAGCGCCCACGCGAAGGGCGAGGGAGGGGAGATGAGGGGGGAGGCGGAGCGCCAGCAAATGTCGCGGAGCTGACACAGGGCTGTCACACAGGCATGGCAGGGTAGGCGTGCCTCGGGGCCCGGAGATTTCGGTGTCGCCGAGAGGTCCCATGTCGCCGAGAGGTCCCATGTCGCCAGGATGTCCCATGTCGATCGCACGGCGCTCCCCATCCATCCCCCCCAACCGCCCGTGTCGTCCCCGCTGGGGCGCTCGCGCCCAACGCCCCCAACCCAGGGCCCGCGGCGTGGTGAGTCCCCTCGCGGGCCTGACCCTCGCGGGGCTCGTCCTCTTGGGGGCGGGAGGGTGCAAGGGTCACGAGAGCAGCGCCGGGGCCGTCATCCGCGTGGACGGGTCGAGCACGGTCTACCCCATCACCGAGGCGGTGGCCGAGGAGTTCCAGGCGACGGCGGCGGGCCAGAAGACCCGGGTGACCATCGCGGTGTCAGGGACCGGTGGTGGGTTCAAGAGGCTGTGCGCTGGAGACGCCGACCTCACGGGGGCGTCGCGTCCCATCAAGCCCGCGGAGCTGGAGGCCTGCGCCCGGGCGCACCAGGACTATCTGGAACTCCCGGTCGCCTATGACGGCATCGCGGTCGTCGTGAACCCTGCCAACGACTGGGCCAAGACCATGACGGTCGCCGAGCTCAAGAAGATCTGGGCCCCGGACGCACAGGGGAAGATCACGCGGTGGAGTCAGGTCCGCCCGGGCTGGCCCGACAAGCCCCTGCACCTCTTCGGGCCCGGCGTGGACTCCGGCACGTACGACTACTTCACCAAGGCGATCGTCGGCGAGGAGCACGCCAGCCGCGGCGACTACACCTCCAGCGAGGACGACAACGTGCTCGTCCAAGGCGTCTCGCGCGACGAGGGGGGGCTGGGGTTCTTCGGGTTCGCCTACTTCGCGGAGAACCGCGACAAGCTCCAGATCGTCTCCATCTCCGCGGGCGGGGCGCCCCCCGTGGTCCCCTCCCCCGAGACGATCGCCGCGGGCACCTATCAGCCGCTGTCCCGCCCCGTGTTCCTGTACGTTCGCGCCACCGCCGCCGCACGGCCCGAGGTGCGGGCCTTCTTGGACTTCTATCTCGACAAGGGCGCCCCGCTGGTGACGGAGGTGGGCTACGTGCCCCTCCCCGCCGAGGCCTACGAGCTGGTAAAGGCTCGGCTGCGAGCGGGCACCAAGGGCTCTGTCTTCCACGGCGGTGGGTCCCGCGTCGGGGTCTCCGTGCAGGAGCTGCTGCGGCAGGAGCGAGGGGATGGCGAGCGCCACCCGTAGCACGCGCGCCGCAGGGCTCCGGGGCCGCGCCAAGCCCAGGCGTGAGGTGGCCCTCGAAGGGCTGCTGTTGGGCTCGGGCCTGCTCTCGGTCCTCACGACCGCGGGGATCCTCACCGTCCTGGCCACGGAGACCTGGGGGTTCTTCCAGGAGGTCTCCTTGGCCGAGTTCTTGGGCGACTCTCAGTGGACGCCCCTGTTCGCCGACAAGCACTTCGGGATCTGGCCGCTGCTGGCCGGGACGGCCCTCACGGCGGGCATCGCCATGGCCTTCGCCCTGCCCGTGGGGCTCCTCGCGGCGGTCTACCTGTCCGAGTTCGCGTCCCCGCGGGTGCGACGCGCCCTGAAGCCCGCCATGGAGCTCCTCGCTGGCGTTCCGACCATCGTCTACGGCTACTTCGCCCTGGTCGTCGTCACGCCCGCGCTCCAGCACGTGGTCCCGGGGCTCGGGGGGTTCAACGCGCTGGGACCCGGCCTGGTCATGGGCGTCATGATCGTCCCCATGGTCTCGTCACTGAGCGAGGACGCCCTGCACAGCGTTCCCATGGCCCTCCGCGAGGCAGCCTGGGGTCTGGGCGCCGGGCGTGTCACGACGGTCTGGCGCGTCGTCCTCCCCGCCGCGCGCTCGGGGGTGGGGGCAGCGCTGCTCCTGGCCGTGTCCCGCGCCATCGGGGAGACGATGATCGTGGCCATCGCCGCGGGTCAACAGCCCAACCTCACCCTGGACCCCCGTGTCCCCGTGGAGACGATGACCGCCTACATCGTGCAGGTGAGCATGGGCGACACCCCGGCCGGGACCTTGGAGTACCGCACGATCTTCGCCGTGGGCACCGCGCTGTTCCTGTCGACCTTCGCCCTGAACCTGCTGAGCCGACGCGTGCTCCGCGGGAAGGGCATGGGGGGGCGCCCATGACCGAAAACTCGTCTTCTCAGCCTCCGACGGGCGCGGTCACCGCGCCCTGTACCGTTCCGGGGGAGCTGCGGCGGGGGCGTCGCGCGCGCTGGGGTGAGCGCATCTTCCGAGCGGTGGCGCTCACCGCGGTCCTCGTGCCCCTCGCCATCCTCGCGGCCCTCCTCCTGGACGCGCTCGTGGACGGCCTCTCCCGCCTAGACCTCAGCTTCTTCACGAGCTACCCGTCCCGTCGCGCCGCACGCGCTGGCATCCTCCCAGCCATGGTCGGGAGCCTCTACCTCATCGGGCTCACGGCCCTCATCGCCCTCCCCGTGGGGGTGGGCGCCGCCCTGTACTTGGAAGAGTATGGCGGACGTGGCCGCCTCGCCGCCCTCATCGAAGTGAACATCGCCAACCTCGCCGGGGTCCCGTCCATCCTCTACGGCCTCCTGGGGCTCGGCGTGTTCGTGCGCTTCGCGGGGCTGGGACGGAGCCTCCTCGCCGGGGCGCTCACCCTCGCCCTGCTCGTCCTGCCCATCGTCATCATCGCCTCGCGGGAGGCCCTCCGGGCCGTGCCCCATCATCTCCGCGAGGCCGGCCTAGCCCTGGGTGCTACGCGCTGGCAGACCCTCCGGCGCGTGGTGCTCCCCGCGGCCCTGCCAGGCATCCTCACGGGGGCCATCCTCAGCGTCTCCCGCGCCATGGGCGAGACGGCCCCCCTCCTCGTCATCGGCGCCCTCACCTACGTGACCTTCCTGCCCGACAGCCCATCGTCACCCTTCACGGCGCTCCCCATTCAGATCTTCAACTGGGTGTCTCGCCCCCAGGCCTCCTTCGCCGAGAACGCGGCCGCAGGCGTGGTGGTGCTCCTGGCGGTGATGCTGTTCCTCAACGGGGCCGCCATCTGGCTCCGCGCCCACCTCGAGCGGAGGCGCTCGTCATGATCCAACCCCCACCCACCGCGCCCCGCTCCACCAACGCACCTTCCGCCCGCAGCGCCGATCCGTCGGGAGATCACGAGACACCCGCGCCGCAGACCGCGCAGACGATGATCCAGGTCCGAGGGCTTCGCGCCTGGTACGGCAGCCACCGCGTCCTCCACGGGGTAGACCTCGATCTGCCCGCGCGCGCCGTGACGGCCATCATCGGCCCCTCTGGCTGTGGGAAGTCCACCTTCGTGCGCTGCCTCAACCGCATGCACGAGACGGTGCCCGGAGCCCGCCAGGAGGGGAGCGTGCGCCTCGCCCTGGGGGGCGGTGATCCCGTAGACATCTTCCACCCCGACGTGGATCCCACGCTGCTCCGCCGCCACGTGGGCATGGTGTTCCAGAAGCCCAACCCCTTCCCCACGATGTCCGTGCGGGACAACGTGCTCAGCGGGCTCCGGCTCACGGGACGCCTGGCCCTGCCACGGGGCCTGTGGGGCGGCCGAAGACGGACCGCGGAAGCCGACGGGCTGGTGGAGCACGCGCTGCGCCAGGCGGCGCTCTGGGAGGAGGTCCGCGACCGCCTGGACGATCCGGGCATGAGCCTCTCCGGTGGGCAGCAGCAGCGTCTGTGCATCGCCCGCTCCCTGGCGGTAGACCCCGACGTGCTCCTCATGGACGAGCCCGCCTCCGCCCTGGATCCCATCGCCACGGCCCGCATCGAGGACCTGCTCCACAGCCTCAAAGAGCGCTACACGATCGTCATCGTCACCCACAACATGCAGCAGGCGGCGCGCGTCTCAGACCGGACCGCCTTCTTCCTCAACGGCGAGCTGGTCGAGGTCGGGGAGACCAGCCGCCTGTTCACGGCCCCCAGGGATCCGCGCACCGAGGACTACATCACCGGCAAGTTCGGGTGAGGACTCGTGCAGCCCGGAGCACCCCGGCGGCGCGCGGGACCTGCTAGTGTAGATGGGGAGACGAGACGAGCCCAGGAGAGAGGGACGGATGCCAGGTCGGACGCACACGGATCGGGAGTACGAAGCGAGGCTATCGGACGTCCGCGAGCGCCTGTGCCTCATGGGGGGGCACGTGGAGGAGATGATCTCCGAGTCCATCCAGGCCGTCGTGGGTCGGGATGTGGAGCAAGCACGCGCCGTCATCGACCGGGACAGCGCGGTGAACCGCCTGGAGAAGGAGACCGACCAGCTCTGCCTGCAGATCCTCGCGCGCTGGCAACCCATGGCCTCCGACCTCCGCTTCGTGACCCTGGCCATGAAGATGGTCACGGACCTCGAGCGCATCGGAGACCTCGCGGTGAACATCTGCGAGCGCGCCGTGGACCTGAGCCACGAGCCCACGCTGAGGCCCTACCAGACCATCCCGCGCCTCGCGGAGTTGGCGCGCTCCATGGTCCACGACGCCATCAACGCGTTCGTGGACGGAGACGCCCAGGCGGCCCGGTCCGTCATTGACCGGGACGACGAGGTGGACGCCCTGTACGCGCGGGTCTTCGAGGAGATCTTAGACCTCATGCGCGAGGATCCGAACAAGGTGCAGCGCGGCATCCACGTGCAGTCCATCGCCAAGTGGCTCGAGCGCATGGCCGACCACGCGACGAACCTCGCCGAGGAGGTCGTCTGGCTCGTGCGAGGCCAAGACATCCGCCACGCCGGCAAGCTGTAGCCCCGCGCAGACGACGCCCACGATGCTGCACCGCTCGGCGCCAGGGTGGCTCCCTGCCCCCTTGTCGCCCCGGCGGGTCAGAAGCTCCCGGTCGCCCCCACGGCCAGTCCCCCCTGGACGGGCCCCAGGGACCAACGCACACCGCCCCCGGGAGCGCCGAGCAGCCCCCCGCTCGCGGTGTCCTGGGCGTCCCCATCGCCCGTGAGCAGCAGGACGAGCCCCGTGGCGATCCCCGCCACGCCCACACCCATGAGGATAGGGCCGAAGATCTGCTTGTTGGACACCAGCCGCTTGTTGTGGGTGTCGGCGTAGTCCACGTCGTCGAAGTAGGAGATGAGGAGATAGGTCCCCGCGCCCAGGCTCACAGCCCCTGCGCCCACGGACGACCAGGCCAGCGCGTCCGCCACCCCAGACGACTCGGGGAAGGCGCACACGAGGGCCACCTCCTCCTCGGCCTCGACGCTAAACGGGCGATAGTACCGGGGGATCCCTGGCCGCGTGCACTCGAGCTGGTGCCGCCCCACCGGGATGTCCATGAGATCGGTCTCGCGCGCGTTGGGGTCCAAGATGGGGACCAACTTCCCGTCGATGGTGATCCGGGTGTCGGTGAAGGTCCCCTGGTTCAACCGCACCTGCACCAACCCCAGCAGCGGTGTGAGCTGGATGTCCAGCTTCATCGTGTCGATGCCCTTGGCGGTGAACTTCTTCAGCTCGTAGGGCTTGTAGCCTTCCTTGAAGACCTGCAAGCGGTGCTCTCCCCGCTTGACGGCGAGCAGCGCGGGCGTGGTCCCCACGGCCATGCCGTCCAACAGGATACGCGCCCCCGTCACCTTGCCCGTGAGGATCGACACCTGCACGGGCTTGGCGAGCAGCGCCTCGAGGCGATCGATTGCGGCCGCCACGTTGGCCCGGATGGCCTTGTCCTTCACGTCTACGCGCTTGTAGGTCTCGTAGGCCTCCTCCACCCGCCGAAGGGCCTCCAGAGCCTCTGCCTTGCGGTACAGGATCATGGGCTGGGGAAACAGCTCGTACGCCCGCGTGAGCTTGTCCACGGCGGCCGCGAAGTCCTTGTTCGCCACGTCCTCCCGGGCGGCCTGGAACAACGAGTAGGCCTCTTGCTCGTTGGGGTTGCCTCGACCCACGGCGGGCGGCGCGGCCAGGAAGACCGCGGCGACCAGCGCCAACACGACGCCCCCCACCCCCCCCCTCCACGGACCCAAGGCAGCTCGTCTCGCGGCGCCGGGGGATGGTCGCAGGGCTGGAGGCTCCCGCCTTCTCAAGGCACCTCTACTCGGGTCTCGCACCGTCCATCCCGCCCACACCAGAGAGCCTCGCTTGCCCTTCGTTTCCACTCGCCCAGAGCTTAGCGAACGCGCGGGGCCTGTCAATTGCGCCCGAGTCTCCCGACGCGGCCGCCCCCGCGGGGGACCGACGGCCCAGCCCCCCCGCACGGGCGGCCTGACGACGCGAGCGGTCCGCTCCTTGGCCTCAGCGCCAGGTGGACCAGTCGGGCTTGTTGCCGCCCTTCCTCTTGCCACCCTTGCGCTTGCCGCCCTTCTTCGCGCCCTTCTTGACGTTCTTCTTGCCCGTCTGCGCCTTGGGCGTGGCCGCGATCGGCTGCGCCACCTGCTCCAGCGTCAGCGTGAGCTGCCGCTCGCCGTTGTCCGCAAAGGTCTGGTAGTCCAGCGCGGCCTTGCGCTCCTTGTAGCCCGCCAACTTCAGCGCGACGAGGCGCGGCTGGCTGCCCGGCTCGAGGGTCACGGTGACCGGCGTGTTCCCCAGCAGCTTCAGCCCCTCGAAGACCTCGGCGTTGCTCGGCTTGGACTCCAACACGAGCCGAATGGGGGCCGCGACCGGGCCCGCGTCCGCCACCTTCGCCACGTCCTCGGCGGCGGCGCCGTGAACGGCGTCGGGCCCAAGCGTGGGCGTCCCCGCGTCCTCGACGGCCCGCGCGACGCGGACGTCGGGTGCACCGACGGTGGCTGCGGGTGCGTGCACCTTGGGAACGCTCGCGCGCGGCGAGCCGTCCCCCGTACCCAACAGCGCGACGGCCGCCCCACCCCCGCCCAGGACGAGCACGGCGGCGGCCGCCAAGAGCAGCTTCTTCTTGCCCCCCGAGGGGGGCTCCTGGACCTCGACGATCTCCAGCGACGCATCCACCACCGAGCTGGTTTGGGCGCCCGGCGGGATGGGCGGGACCGTGCCGCTGCCCGGCAGCGGGGGCATGGATGGGTCCGACACGGTGGGGGCCACGGGAGCGGGGAGGGACTGTCCCGAGATGGCGCCCACGCCCGGAGCGCTTTGGGTCCCCAGGGGCAGCGGCCCAGACCCGCTCCCCACAGGAGAGAGGTTGCTCCCCGTCACCGCCCGCACCCGCCCGCTGCCGCCCGGAGGCTGCAGGAGGCCGGAGTTGAGCAGATCGTCGAGGACGAGCCCCACCTCCTGGGCGCTCGGCGGTCGCTGCCTGGGGTCCTTCTGGAGCATGCTCATCACGAGCTGCTCCAGCTCTGGCGGGATGGCCAGGTCCGGCTTCACCTCCCGGAGCGTCCGGGGCTGGTCGTGGATGTGGCGCATGACGATGGCGATGGGCGTGTCCGCACGGAAGGGCGGCTCCCCCACCAACATCTCGTAGAGGATGACCCCCAGCGAGTAGAGATCCGTCCGCGGGCTCACCGGCCGCCCCAACGCCTGCTCGGGAGCGATGTACAGCGGGGTGCCACAGATGAAACCCGTCTGCGTCAGCGACTCCTGCCCCGGCACGTCCTCCATGAACTTCGCGATGCCAAAGTCCAGCACCTTGACGAAGTCCTTCTCCCCGAAGAAGTCGCACAGGAAGATGTTGTCCGGCTTGAGATCGCGGTGCACGAGGTTCAGGGCGTGCGCCTCGCCCATGGACTTACAGACCTGTCGCGCGATCTTCACCGCCCGGTAGGGGTTCAGCGCGCCCTCTCGGCGCAGGACCTTGGACAGCTCCTGCCCCTCCAAGAGCTCCATCGCCAGGTACAGGTAGCCGTCTTCGGACTGCCCGTAGTCGATCACCCGGATCGTGTTCGGGTGCTTGAGCTGGCTCGAGGTGAGGGCCTCCTGCTTGAACCGCTGGACCTGGCGCTCCTCCTCGGCCAGCGAGCGCGAGAGCACCTTCAAGGCCACGGCCTTGTCCATGCTCAGCTGCCGCGCCTTGTAGACGGCGCCCATCCCCCCGCGCCCGAGCAGGCTCTGGATCTCGAAGCGACCGTGGAACGTCCGCCCGATGAGCTCTTCGTGATTGGGTGCGGCCTGGGCCTCTGCCAACGGGGCGCCTCTCGTTGCTGCGTGGGTCTATCGTGAAAGTTAGCACAGGGCCCGGCGGCGTCCAAACACCGTTCGTAATCCCAGATCCGCCACCTGCTCTGCGGACCGAGGCGCAGGAGGGCGCGTTTGGGCAAGGAGGCAAGTGGCTGGGCGCGGAGGCGTGGCCGCGTCACGTCGAGCGGCCAGCCGCTCGTGGGGCCGCGCAGCGCGACGCCGCCCACACGCGGGATCCAAAGCCGAATCCCAGAGTAGGTGGCGGATCTGGGGTCATCCTGTGTTGCCCAAGTCTCCTTCCTGGGGGACGACCGAGTTCGCCAGGCGGGGCCGACCGACCGACCAACCGACCCCAGCCACTCGGGCGAGGTCGGCGGAGCGGGCAGCCACGCGCCGAGCCGCCCGCTCCAAGACCTCAAGGCAGCCCTTACGTCGGCCGCTGGAACCAAGCCCCTCCTTCGTCCTCGCCCTGGTCCGAGGCGGGGGCCACCGCGTCCACGCGCAGCCCCCCACCCTGGTGGGCCAGCCGGCGGAGCACGAGCCCCTGCCCCTCCAGCCACGCCGCGACGGAGGGCCACGCATCGTCCGCGCTCGGCCTCTCCCAGCCCGTGAGCGACAGGGTGCCTCCTTCGTCCCGCCGGAGGCGCGCCGCGCGGCGCGGGCGCGGGATGATGATCCGGACGCGCGCCCCCGGGGGCAGCCCGTTCTCCCCCCAGCCACGCACACGCAGTGCGCTCCGCGACCACCCGGCCTCGCCCGCCCCCTCAGGGCTCGCCGCGCCGTCGGTCTGTGCCGGTGCCTCCTCGGCGGTCCCCTGGCCGCCCATGGGACAGCCCCGTGTGGGGCGTGGCTCAGAACGGGAGATCATCGCTCGCCCCCTCACCACCGGCCGTCACCAGCGGCCGCTCGGGCCCCCGCGCCTGCCCCGGCCCCCCCTCTCGCAGCAGCGCGCGCCGGTGGGACGACCAGGCGCCCCCCACCCCTCGGCGGTCCTCGCCGCGGGCGCGCGGGGAGAGGAAGTGGACCACCCGCGCACGCACCTCCGCAGACTTCCGGGGCTGTCCATCCTGGGTCTTCCACTGGCTGTACTGCACGGATCCCTCCACGGCCACGAGGTGGCCCTTGTCGAGATAGGCCTCGCACTGCTCGGCCGTTCGCTCCCACGCGACCACGCGGTGCCAGTCCGTGACGCCGTCCTTGTCGCGGCTGGGCCGATCCGTGGCCAGCGAGAACGTGCACATGCGAGCCCCCGCGGGCGTCGTGCGCCCCTCGGGCGCCGCGCCCAGCCGACCGATGAGAAACACGCGGTTCACCGTCGCCATGATGCCCTCCTACGCCGCCACCACGGCGGCCACGCTCCCCAGGTCCAGCTCAGCGGTCGGCTCCACCGCTCCCTCCTCGGCGGCCCCCGGCTCCACGCTGACGTCGACCTCTGCCACCGCCCCTCCCAGCGCCCGCCGCACCGCGGCCTCCAGCGCCGCGCGCGTGCTCGGATCGCGGAGCAACGCCTCCCGAGCCCTCTCACGGCCCTGACCGAGCCGCCCGCCCTGCCAGGACAGCCAGGCCCCCGCCTTGTCCACCAGGCCCAGCTCCACACCCAAGTCCAGCAGCTCTCCGGGACGGCACACACCCCGCCCGTAGATGATGTCCACCTCGCACTGCCGGAACGGGGGGGCCACCTTGTTCTTGGCGACCTTCACCCGCGCCCGGTTCCCGAAGGGCTTGCCGCTGCTGTCCTTGAGCGTGGCGATGCGCCGGATGTCCAGCCGCACCGAGGCGTAGAAGCGCAGCGCCCTGCCTCCCGTGGTCGTCTCCCCGCTGCCAAACGTCACGCCGATCTTCTGGCGGAGCTGGTTGATGAACAACACGGTCGTGTTCGTCTGGTGGGCCACGGGCGCGATCTTGCGGAGCGCCTGGCTCATGAGCCGCGCCTGGAGGCCCACGTGCGCGTCCCCCATCTCCCCCTCGATCTCGTTGCGGGGCGTGAGCGCGGCCACCGAGTCCACGACGACCAGGTCCACCTCCCCGCTGCGAATGAGGGCCTCCGCCACCTCCAGCGCCTGCTCGCCGCTGTCCGGCTGGCTCACGAGTACGCGCGCAGGGTCCACGCCGATGGACCGAGCGTACCCGAAGTCCAGCGCGTGCTCCGCGTCGATGAACGCCGCCAGGCCTCCCGCGCGCTGGGCCTCCGCCACGGCGTGCAGGGTGAGGGTCGTCTTCCCCGATGCCTCGGGACCGAAGATCTCCACCACGCGCCCACGGGGATAGCCACCCACGCCCAGCGCGTCATCCAGCGCGATGGATCCCGTGGAGATGGCCTCCACGCTCCCCACACCAGCGTCTCCCAACCGCATCACAACCCCCTTGCCGAATCGCTTGTCCATGTCCGCCAGCACCCCACCGCGCGCCCCTCGACCCGCGGCCTGCTTTCCTCTCGCCATCACACACCTCCTCGTGTGTCCGTGTGTCATTCGTTGGCTCTCTCTCGCTCTCTCGCGCGGCGGCGCCTCCGCCGCTACACGGAACGACCTATCTGTGCGCGGTCGGCGCCCCTGGCCCCAGGCCCACCGCCCGCGCTCGCTCTATGGCGCCTCGACGGCGCGCCACGCCTGCGGTCGGGCGGCCCCCTCGGCGCCCCCCAGCGGGAGGGACCGGAAGCTGAGGGCCTCCGCCAAGTGGGCCCGCTCCACGCGCTCCGAGCCGGCCAGGTCCGCGATGGTCCGCGCGACCTTGATGACCCGGTGCCAAGCTCGCGCGGTGATGCCCAACCGCCGCGCCGCGCGCACGAGGAACAGGCTCTCCTCGGACCCCAGGGAGGCCCACCGCTCCAACTCGGCGGGGCCGAGCTCAGCGTTGGTGAGCCCGCGCCCCCGGACGACGTTCCGCGCCTCCTGAGTGGCCCGAGCCACCACCACACGGTCCCGCACGACGGCGCTCGCCTCCCCCACGGGCGCCTCCGCCATCTCCCGGGGCGTGACGGGGGCGAGCTCCACATGGAGGTCGATCCGGTCGAGCAGCGGCCCGCTCACCCGGCTCTGGTACGCCTCCACCTGGCGCGGCGAGCACCGGCAGGCGTGGTGGGGATCGCCTCGGTGACCGCAGGGGCAGGGGTTCATGGCCGCGGTGAGCATGAACTGGGAGGGGAAGCGGACGGTCCGCATGGACCGCGCCACGCGCACCGAACCATCCTCCAAGGGCGCGCGGAGCGCCTCCAGCGCGTCCCTGCGGAACTCGGGCAGCTCGTCCAGAAAGAGGACCCCTCGGTGCGCCAAGCTCGCCTCCCCGGGACGGGGGACGGTGCCACCACCCACGAGGCTCGCGTAGCTCGCCGTGGCGTGAGGCGCGCGAAAAGGGCGCCGCTCCACCAGGCCGCCCGCCGCCCGGGTGAGCCCCGCCGCGCTGTGGATGCGCGTCACCTCGATGGACTCCTCCAGGCTCATGGGGGGCAAGATCCCCGGGAGCGCCCGAGCCAGAAGGGTCTTCCCGCACCCCGGTGGGCCCACCATCAGCAGGTTGTGCCCCCCGGCCGCGGCGATCTCTAGCGCCCGCCGCGCCCGGGCTTGCCCCCGCACTTGGGCCAGATCCACGACGGCGGGCGTGGCTCTCTGGGTGAGGTCTGCGGGAGGCTTGGGCAGACTCCGGGGCTCCTGCTCGCCCCGGAGCAGCCCCAGCAGCTCAGGGATGTTGGCCACCGGCACGGGCTCCACCCCCGGGACCGCCGCCACCTCCCCCACGCTGTCATCCGCCACGAAGACCCGCGTCCGCCCGGCCGCCCGGGCCGTGAGGGCGGCGTTGATGGCCCCCGGGGCCGCCCGCACTTGGGCGTCCAACCCCAGCTCCCCGTAGAACACGGCGCCCTCCAGGGCCGCCATCGGAATCTGCTCGGTGAACGCCAGAAGGGACGCCGCCAGGGGGAGATCGAACCCCGTGCCCGCCTTGGGGAAGTCCGCCGGCGCGAAGTTCGCCACCAGGCGCTCGTTGGGCCAGAGGACGCCGGCGTGGAGGAGGGCTGCTTTGACCCGATGCCGAGCCTCCCGGATGCTGGCGCTCGGGAGCCCCACGATGTCCATCCCCGGGAGGCCCTCCTGCATCCCTACCTGGACCTCGACGATGATCCCGTCGATCCCCATGAGCCCCACCCCCTCTGCCCGTGCCGTCTTGCCCACGCCTACCTCCCTCGCGCCCACGGCGCGCCGAGCCTCTCTGGGCGCCCGCCTCGCGGGTCGCGCCCCCGGACAAAGCACGGCCCATGCCATGGCGCGATTCGCTCATATTCCCGCTAAGTTATGACGAGCTCCCAGACAAGCACCTGGGCGCCTACCCCAAGCCTGGGACAGGGTTGGGACAGGGTTGGGACAGGGTTGGGACAGGGTTGGGACAGGGT